>JACXUT010000301.1 GCA_014763765.1 Micrococcales bacterium | reverse complement strand
CCCGGGGACGGGGGCGCGCCCGGGGTCGCCGACGCGCCGCAGGTCGGCGACGCGCCCGGGGGCGACCTCGGACGGTCCTGACGCCCGGGGTCGCCGGGACCGCCGTCAGGGTCCTGTGAGGATCCTGCGCACCCCCGTTCGGATCCCGTCAGGACGTCCGCCGCCCGCGCCCCCCGGGTGTGGGCTGGGCATGAGCCCGGGGCGGGCCGGATCGAGCCGGCCGCTCACGTCCCGGGCGCCTGCGGCAACGGGAGGTCCGCCATGACGAGGACGACAGCGGGGACGGCGGGGACGGCCGCGCCGGCGGGGGACGCCACGACGGCACGGCCCGGTCAGGAGCTGGTGCCCCGGCGCTCGGCGGTGCTCGCGTTCGCCGTGCTCGCACCGCCCGCCGCGGCGATCGGGATGCACCTGCTCGACGTCACCGCGGTGACCGCCGTGCTGGTGCTCGTGCTCCTCGTGGTCGCGGCATCCGCCTCCGGGCTGCGTGCGGCCGGCGTGGTGGCCGCGCTCGCCGCCGGGCTGTCGTTCGACTTCTTCCTGGTGGAGCCGGTCCTCAGCTTCACGATCGCCGAGCCGGAGGAGGTCGAGGCGACCGTCCTGCTGCTGCTCACCGGTCTGGCGGTCAGCGAGATCGCGCTCTGGGGCCGCCGCCAGCAGGCCCGGGCGAGCCGCCGCTCCGGCTACCTGGACGGCGTGCTGCGCACCGCGGACGTCGTCGCGGCCCGCCCGGCCGACCCCGGGCTGCTCGCGGTGCAGGTGGCCGACCAGGTCCGTGAGCTGCTCGGCGCCGACGACTGCCGGTACGAGGCCGCCGTCACCGTGCCGGGCCGCCGGCCGTCGTCGTCCGCGACCGTCCTGGAACGCGACGGGTCGGTCACGCGGCGGGGTGCCGTCATCGACGTCGACCGGCAGGGGCTTCCCACCGACGACCTGGTGCAGCTCGAGGTGTCCGGGGGCGGCACGGTGCACGGCCGGTTCCTGGTGAGCGCGGCGACCCGGGTCGTGCGGCCGTCGGTCGAGCAGCGCCGGGTGGCCGCCCTCCTCGCCGACCAGGTGGGTGCAGCCTTCGCCCCGGGGGCGCCGCCCGCGGTCGCGCCGCCGTCCGCGGGCCGCTAGAACGGGGCACGTGCCCGGTCGACGACGCGATCGTGGGCGCCCGCGCGACGCCGGCGCCCGGGACGAGGGTGCGCCCGACGGGGCTGCGCGGGACGAGGGTGCGCGGGATGCGGCTGCGCGGGACGAGGGTGCGCGCGACGGCGGAGCCCGCGGCCTCGAGACCTACCGGTCGATGCGGGACTTCGGGCGCACGCCCGAGCCGGCGGGTGCGCCCGGCGACGCCGGTGCGGGACGGCCGGGGGTGCGGCGGTTCGTCGTCCAGCGGCACCGTGCCCGGCGGCTGCACTACGACCTGCGGTTCGAGATCGACGGCGTCCTCGTGTCGTGGGCGGTCCCGCGCGGCCCGACGCTCGACCCGGACGTCCGCCGCATGGCCGTGCACGTGGAGGACCACCCGCTGGAGTACGAGGACTTCGAGGGCGTGATCCCCTCCGGGGAGTACGGCGGCGGCGACGTCGTCGTCTGGGACCGCGGGACGTGGGAGCCGCACGGCACGGACGACCCGGGCGGGGCGGTCGCCGCCGGGGAGCTGCACGCCGACGTCAACGGCGAGAAGCTGCGCGGGCGGCTGGTGCTCGTGCGCCGCGGAGCCGCCGGCGAGGACGGCAAGGAGCAGTGGCTGCTCGTCCACAAGCACGACGACCACGCGGTCCGGGGCTGGGACGCGGAGGACCACCCGCGCTCCGTGGTGAGCGGGCGCACGAACGACGAGGTGAAGGCCGACCCGGACCGGCTGTGGCGCTCCGACCTGCCCGCGGCCGAGGCGTCCGTCGACCTGCGCCCGCCCGACGTCGCGCCGCCGACGCCGGACGAGCTCGCCCGGCTGGACGACCTCGGTCCCGCCGGCGGCACGTGGCCGGTGTTCGGGCGGCGGCTGCGGGTGACCAACCTCGACAAGGTGCTGTTCCCGGCGCGGGACGGGCAGGAGCCGGTGACCAAGCGCGAGCTCCTGCGCTACACCGCCCGCATCGCGCCGGTCGCGCTGCCGTACCTGCGGGGCCGGGCCCTGAACATGCACCGCTACCCGCAGGGCGCCGGCAGCAGCGGGTTCTGGCACAAGGAGCTGCCGGGGCACGCCCCCGACTGGCTCCCGCGCTGGCGCAACCCCGGCGCCGACCCCGGGGAGACCGCGACGTACCTCGTGGTGGACGAGCCGGCCGCCCTGGTGTGGGCGGCCAACTTCGGCGCGCTCGAGTGGCACGCGTGGACCTCCCGCACCGACGCGCCGCACCGGCCGACGTACGCGCTGGTCGACATCGACCCCGGCCCGTCGACCGCGTGGGAGGACGTGCTGCTGCTCGCGCGCCTGCACCGCGACGCGTTCGAGCACCTCGGCGTCCGCGCCTACCCGAAGGTCACCGGGCAGCGCGGCATCCAGGTGTGGGTGCCGATCACGCCCGGGCCCACGTTCGACGAGACCCGGGCGTGGGTCGAGCGCGTGTCCCGGACGGTCGGAGCCGTCGTGCCCGAGCTCGTGTCCTGGCGCTGGGAGGTGAAGGCCCGCGGCGGTCAGACGCGGCTCGACTACACGCAGAACGCCGTCAACAAGACCCTCGTGGCTCCGTACAGCCCGCGGGCGCGGCCAGGGGCGCCGGTGTCCGCGCCGATCACGTGGGACGAGCTGGACGAGCCCTGGTTGCGGCCGGACGCGTTCACCGTGCGGACCGTGCTCGACCGGGTGCAGGAGCGGGGCGACCCGTTCCGCGGGCTGCTGCAGGGCGGGCAGACGCTGCCGCGCCTGGGTTGAGGCGGACGGGCCGACTCGGACGGGCATGCGCGGACGGGCGGCGGCGCGCCAGCGGGAGGTCGTGCTCGGGGGGCCGGAGCCGCGGACCGGCACGGGGCCGGGTCGCCGGGCGGGCGAGGGGAGGGGACCCCGGCCCGCCGCGGCGGAGGTCGGGTCAGGCCAGTCCGTGGCGCCGTCGCGGCGCCAGGGCGGTGAACGCGGCGGCGGTGCGGCGCGCGGCCCGCGGGCGGGATGCGTCGCGCGTGGCCTGGGAGCGGCGGTGCTCCAGGCGGCTCTCGAGCTCGCGCTCCTGCTGCCGGTAGACGATGAGGTACAGATCCGGGTGCACGGGGTCCTCCTGCACTGATCGAGGTGGCGGGGTGCGCCACCGGCGGGTCACCGCAGAGGGACGGGTCGCGTCCTTGCGGCCTGTGGACCGGGGGTGGTGGTCCACGTCCCCAGCCTCCCGCGTCCGAGCACGTCCGCGGCCCCGCACCACCCGCTCGCCGAGGGTGATTCCGCACTCCACCCCAC
>JACXUT010000300.1 GCA_014763765.1 Micrococcales bacterium | reverse complement strand
GTTACGGTCGGGGTTGCTGTACCCGGCGTGAGTCCCTCCCTCCCGCCGTCCCGACCTGCTGGAGCCGTCCGCGTGCTTGCGCCCGACCCGTCCGTGCCCTCCCGGCCGCTGCCGGCGGGGCGCACCGAGCCCCCCGCCGACGCCGTCGCGACCGGGTCCGCCGCGACGGGACCGACCCCGCACCCCGCACCGCGCGACGCGC
This sequence comes from Micrococcales bacterium, assembly GCA_014763765.1. Lineage (GTDB taxonomy): Bacteria > Actinomycetota > Actinomycetes > Actinomycetales > Cellulomonadaceae > Cellulomonas. The sequence goes on along the minus strand of JACXUT010000300.1, from coordinate 3,182 downwards.
ACCCGCACCGCACCCACGCCCACCGCGCGCACCGCTCCCGGAGGGGCCGGCTGCTGCGGATCGGGGCGCAGGGCGCCGCCCTGCTGCTGGTCGCGGGCGCGACGACGGCGTTCGCCGGGCTGCACAAGACGATCACGGTCGAGGTCGACGGCACGCCGGTCGAGGTGAGCGCGTTCGGCCGGACCGTCGCGCAGGTGCTCGCGGCGGGCGACATCGAGGTCGGCGAGCACGACATGGTCGCCCCGGCGCTCGGCGAGCCCGTGCGCGACGGGTCCCAGGTGGTCGTCCGCCACGGCCGGCAGCTCGACGTCGAGGTGGACGGCGAGCAGCGCACCGTGTGGACCACCGCGCTGACGGTCGGCGAGGCCGTCGAGGGACTGGGCCTGCGGGAGAACGAGACCCTGCTGTCCGCGTCGCGGTCGTCATCGCTGAGCCGCGGCGACGTGCTGCGGGTCTCGACGCAGAAGACGATCCACCTCGCGGTGGACGGCCAGGTGATCGACGGGGTGACCAGCGCCGGGACGGTACGCGACGCCCTGCGGGAGATCGGCCTGGTGCTCAACGAGGGCGACCGCGTGTCGGTGCCGCTGGACGCCACCGCGACCGACGGGCTGGTGGTGCTGGTGACCCGCGCGGCGACCGGCGGCGAGCGCGTCGAGGAGGCCGTCCCGTTCGAGGAGCAGGAGGTCGAGGACCCGACGCTCGTGAAGGGCACCCGGGTCGTCGAGACCAAGGGCCGCGCGGGCGTGCGGACCACCACGTACTCGACGTCCACGGTCGGCGGCGCGGTCGTGGACCGGCAGGTCGTGGCGTCGGCGGTGACCGTCGAGCCCGTGACCCAGGTCGTCAAGGTCGGCACGATGGAGCTCGCGTCCGGGGTGGACATCACCGTCACGCCGGGCAGCGCACAGGAGGTCGGCAAGCAGCTGGCCGCGGAGCGCGGGTGGGGCGACGACCAGTTCGCCTGCCTGCTGGAGCTGTGGAACAAGGAGAGCGGCTGGCGGGTCGACGCCGAGAACCGCTCGTCGGGCGCGTACGGGATCCCGCAGGCGCTGCCCGGCTCGAAGATGGCCAGCATCGCCGCCGACTGGCGCACCAACCCGTCGACGCAGATCACGTGGGGTCTGAACTACATCGCCGGCCGGTACTCGACGCCGTGCGGCGCCTGGTCGTCGTTCCAGGCCAAGGGCTGGTACTGACCCCCGCGCCCTGTCCCCCACTTGGCAGCAGATCACGAATGGGTTACGGTCGCGTGTCGCCCGTGACAGCCCGCAACCCTGGGCTCCCGGGCAGCACCGCCCCTCCGGGTCTCGGAGGGCCGACCGCCGGATCGAGGATCCGGGACCGTCGGGTGCGGCTCCTCCCTCCAGGTGCCGCCGTCGCCGCGGGCTCCTGAGCCCGGGGCACCGCCGGGCGTCGCGGACCGCGACGCACCCCGCCCCTCGTGCCCGGGACCGCCGTCGTCTGGACACACGTGACCTCCCTCCTCCGTCGCGCCCGCACGCGCCTCGCAGCCACGCCCGCCACCCTCCGCACCCGCGTCGTGTCCAACACGACGGACCCGGGGACCACGGACCAGGAGCCGACCGCCGAGCGCCGGACGCGCCGGGGTCGTGTGCGCCTCATCGGTGCCGCGACCGCCGTGGTCGTGCTGGCCACCGGTGGCATCGCCGTCGCCGACGCCCACAAGACCGTCACCCTCGACGTGGACGGCGTGAGCACCACCGTCTCCACGTTCGCGGGCAGCGTCGACGGCCTCCTCGCCGAGCAGGACCTCGAGCTCGGCGCCCGTGACACCGTCAGCCCTGCCGGGGCCCTGAGCGACGGCGTCGACGTCGTCGTCCGGCACGCCCGCCAGGTGACCGTGCAGGCGGACGGCGAGCAGGCGACGGTCTGGACGACCGCGCTGACCGCCGACGAGGCGCTCGAGATGCTCGCCACCCGCGGCGACGACGTGCGCCTCGTGGCGTCGCGCTCCACGGCGGGCGGCCGCCCCGACCTGTCGCTGGACCTCACGCTGGACGGCCCGGCCGACGTGGTCGTGGACGGCACGACCCTCACGGTCCCCGACGGCAGCACCACGGTCGCCGACGCGCTCGACCGCCTGGACGTCGAGCTCCAGCCGCTCGACCGCGTGAGCGTGCGCCACCGGGACGACCGCGTGACGGTCGTCGTGAACCGCGTGGTCGTCGAGGACGTCACCACCACGAGCGAGGTGCCGTTCGACGCCGTCGAGCAGGACGACCCGGCGCTGTACGTCGGTCAGTCGAAGGTCACCACCGCGGGCGTGCCCGGCGTGCGGACCGTCATCGAGCGGGTCACCACCGTCGACGGCAAGGAGACGGGGCGCGACCTGCTCTCCGACGAGGTCACGCAGGCGCCCGTCGCGCAGGTGACGAACGTCGGGACCACGAAGCGCCCGGTCGTCGCGGCGCCGAGCACCCCGAGCACCCCCGCTGTCGGCGGCGGCGACGCGGCCGGCCTGAACTGGGGCGCCCTCGCGGCGTGCGAGTCGGGCGGCAACCCCACCGCGGTCTCCGCGAGCGGGACGTACCACGGCCTGTACCAGTTCTCGGTCGCCACCTGGCAGGCCGTCGGTGGCGCGGGCCTGCCCTCGGAGGCCTCGGCCGACGAGCAGACCGCGCGGGCGCAGATGCTGTACAACCGCTCCGGCGCCGGCCAGTGGCCGCACTGCGGGCCGCGGCTGTTCTCCTGACGCCGCGGCGGACGGCCGCACGCCGGCCGCACGCGCGCGGCCGGTAGGCTCGCCCGCATGTCCTCCAGCAACGGCCCCGTCGCTCCTGCGGCGGGGCCGTTGCTCGGTCCCGCGGAGATCCGCGCCCTCGCCGAGCGGGCGGGGATCCGGCCGACGAAGACGCTCGGGCAGAACTTCGTGCTCGACGGCGGCACGGTGCGCAAGATCGTGCGGCAGGCCGACGTGGTCGCGGGCGAGCGGGTCGTCGAGGTCGGCCCGGGGCTCGGCTCGCTGACGCTGGGCCTGCTGGAGGCCGGCGCGGACGTCGTCGCCGTGGAGATCGACCCGGTGCTCGCGGGCCTGCTGCCGGAGACGGTCCGGCGGCACGTCCCCGGCGCGGCCGTGGACGTCGTGGACCTCACCGACGTCGGCCCGGACGCCGGCGCGGACGTCCGCCCCGACGAGCACCCGGCGCCCCCCGCCGGTC
>JACXUT010000001.1 GCA_014763765.1 Micrococcales bacterium | reverse complement strand
GATCCAGCGCGCCCTGGTCGTCCTGGTCGCGGCGTCGCCGTGCGCTCTGGCGATCTCGGTGCCGGTGACCGTCGTCGCGGCCATCGGCGCCGCGTCCAAAGGCGGGGTGCTGGTCAAGGGCGGCGCCGCGCTCGAGGAGCTCGGCAAGATCCGCTCCCTCGCCCTGGACAAGACCGGGACCCTGACCGCGAACGCCCCGGCCGTCGTCGACGTCGTCCCGTCCGACGGCGTGACACGCGCCGACCTGCTGGCCGTCGCGGCCGGGCTCGAGGCCCGCAGCGAGCACCCGCTCGCACGGGCCATCCTGGCCGCCACGCCCGACCGGCCAGACGTCACCGACGTCACGGCGGTCACCGGCGCCGGGCTCACCGGTGACCTGGCCGGGCAGCCGGTTCGCCTCGGCCGACCCGGCTGGGTCGACGCCGGCGCGCTGTCCGCCGACATCGCCAGGATGCAGGAGCGTGGCGAGACCGCGGTGCTCGTCGAGCGCGCGGGACGCCTGCTCGGAGCCATCGGTGTGCGCGACGAGCTGCGACCCGAAGCACGCGACGTCGTCGAGCAGCTGACCCGCGACGGGTACACGGTCGCGATGCTCACCGGCGACAACCAACGCGCCGCGCACGCACTCGCCGCTGAGGCGGGCATCAACGACGTCCACGCCGATCTGCGACCCGAGGACAAGGCCGACATCGTGCGCGAGCTGTCCACGCGCCGGCCCGTCGCGATGATCGGCGACGGCGTCAACGACGCACCCGCCCTCGCCACCGCCAACATCGGGATCGCGATGGGCGCGATGGGCACCGACGTCGCGATCGAGACCGCCGACGTCGCCCTGATGGGTAACGACCTGCACCACCTGCCGCAGGTCCTGACCCACGCCCGCCGCACCCGCACGATCATGTGGCAGAACGTCGCGTTCTCGCTCGCGCTGATCGGCGTGCTGATCCCGCTGGCGCTGTTCGGCGTGCTCGGTCTCGCCGCGGTCGTCCTCGTCCACGAGGTCGCCGAGGTGTTCGTCATCGCCAACGGCGTGCGCGCCGGCCGCTACAAGGCGCTGGCCGCCCGACCCGCGATCCGGACCGCGCAGACGGCAGCCGCAGGCGTCTAGAAGACCCTTCCGCCGCGTCCGCGGTGCCTGTGTTCCCGCGCGAGCGACTCGCTACCGCTCCCGCTGCAGCGCTCACGTCGCAGGGGGGCAGCTCCGGGTACGGCTACAGCCGCTTTTCGAGCAGCACGACGTCGAGCCAGGTATCGGCGTGTGGTCCGTGGCCCATCAGCCCGAGCCGCTCGCGTGTACCGACGACGCGGAACCCAGCCGCCTCGTGTAGGGCGAGGCTGGCGACGTTCTGCGGGAAGACGCCGGACTGGACGGTCCAGATGCCGGCTGCGCCGGCGGACTCGAGCAGGTGGTCGAGCAGCGCTCTGCCCACGCCGCGGCCGCGGGCTTCGGGTGCCACGTAGACCGAGTGCTCGACGACGCCGGCGTAGACGCAGCGCCCCGAGACCGGGGAGACGGCGACCCAGCCGAGCACGGTGTCGCCGTCCAGGGCGACGAAGCGGTGCTCGGGCAGGTGGCCGGCATCGAACTCGTCCCACGTCGGCGGCTCGGACTGGAACGTCGCCGTGCCGGTCGCGATCCCCGATGCGTAGATCCCCAGCACCGCCTCGGCGTGCTCTGCATGCATCGGGGCGACGGCGACCCCGGTGGTCACGCGGCGGGCCGATCGAGCAGGTGGTCCCCGAGGTGTGCGGTCAGTGCCCGGACCGCTTCGGGTACGAGCGTGTAGTACGCCCAGACCCCGCGCTTCTCGCGGGTGACGAAGCCGGCCTCGGTGAGCACCTTGAGGTGGTGGGACACGGTCGGCTGGGACAGCCCGACGGGCTCGGTGAGGTCGCAGACGCACGCCTCCCCGCCGTCGTGCGCGGCGATGATCGACAGCAGCCGCAGGCGGGCGGGGTCGGCCAGCGCCTTGAGCGTGCGGGCGGTGCGCTCGGCGTCCTCGGCGCTCATGGTCGAGCCGGTCACAGGGCTGCAGCAGCCCGTCGACGCGGTCGAGGTCAAGGGGAGCAGGTCGAGAGCCATGCCCACATCATGTAACAGTCATTGACGCATGTCGATGTTGACAGCCAACGATGTCTTGGTCCACGCTCCTGGGTATTGACGTGTATCGATGCGAAGGAGGAGTGATGGCACAGGACATCCGGGAGCAGGTCCGGGCTCGCTACGCCCTGGCGGCCGTGCAGGGCGCCGGGGACGCGGGTTGTTGCGGCGGTGACTCGGCCGGTGGGTGCGGGCCGACGGACCTGGTGATCGACGAGCGGTTCGGCGCCGGCCTCTACGGGGCGCAGGACGCGGCCGCGGTGCCGGCCGAGGCGCTGGCAGCCTCGCTCGGGTGCGGGAACCCGCTGATGGTCGCCGAGCTGCGCGAGGGCGAGCGGGTGCTGGACCTGGGCTCGGGCGGCGGGATCGACGTGCTGCTGTCCGCGCGGCGGGTCGGGGCGTCCGGGTTCGCCTACGGGGTCGACATGACCGACGAGATGCTCGACCTGGCCCGCGCGAACGCGGCGAAGGCCGGGGCGAGCAACGTGGAGTTCCGCAAGGGCACCATCGAGGACCTGCCTCTGGACGACGCCGCGGTGGACGTCGTGATCTCCAACTGCGTGGTGAACCTGTCCCCGGACAAGCCGGCGGTGCTGGCCGAGGCGTTCCGGGTGCTGGTCCCCGGCGGGCGGTTCGGGATCTCCGACGTGGTCGCCGAGGACCACCTGACCCCCGAGCAGCGCGCCGAGCGCGGCTCCTACGTCGGGTGCATCGCCGGGGCCCTCTCGCGCACCGAGTACCTGCAGGGCCTGGCGGCGGCGGGGTTCGTCGACGCCGAGGTCGAGTTCACCCACCCGGTCGCCGACGGCATGCACGGCGCGATCGTGCGCGCCCGCAAGCCCGCACCCCAGGAGGCGTGATGCACCCGGACCTGTACCTGACCGTCCACCAGCAGCGCGAGCGTGAGCTGGCCCGTGAGCTCGAGCTGCGCCGCGCCGCGCAGGACTGCCCCGGCTGCGTCGTGCGCGCCCGCCGGCACCTGGCCGAGCTCGCCGACCGTGTCCGCGCCCGGCTCGCCGGCGCGGGGCCGGTCGCGGCGCCGGCCTGCTGCCCGGCCTGACCGGGCACGCACGAGGGCCGCACCCGAGGGTGGGGTGCGGCCCTCGTGGTGTCGCGGGTTCAGGCGGTGACGGGCGAGACCCCGAGCTCGGCGAGCAGGGTCAGGATGCGGTCGCGGATCTCGTCGCGGATCGGGCGGACCGACTCGATGCCCTGCCCGGCGGGGTCGGCAAGGGCCCAGTCCTCGTACCGCTTGCCGGGGAAGATCGGGCAGGCGTCGCCGCAGCCCATGGTGATGACGACGTCGGACGCCTTGACCGCGTCGGTGGTCAGGACCTTGGGTCGCTCGGCGCGGATGTCGATGCCCTCCTCGAGCATCGCCTCCACGGCAACCGGGTTGATCTGCTCGGCGGGCATCGACCCGGCCGAGCGGACCTCGACGGCGCCGCCGGACAGGTGCCGCAGGTAGCCGGCGGCCATCTGGGAGCGGCCGGCGTTGTGCACGCAGACGAACAGGGCGGACGGCTTGTTCTCGGTCATCGGTTCTCCACGGGGGTCAGGTGGTCGGCAGGGTGAGGTCGGGCAGCAGGTCGGTGAGCAGGGCGCGCACGCGGCGGTCGATCTCGTCGCGGATGGCCCGCACCCCGGTGTCGGAGGCCAGGGCCGGGTCGCCGACGACCCAGTCCTCGTAGCGCTTGCCGGGCAGGATCGGGCAGGTGTCGCCGCAGCCCATCGTGATGACGACGTCCGCGGCGCGGACCGCGTCGTCGGTCAGCGGCTTGGGGAACGCCTCGGCGTCCGCCTCGAGCTCGGCGAGCAGCGGCCGGACTCCGGGGTGCACCTCGCCGGCGGGCGCGGAGCCCGCGGACCGCACGACGACGGCGTCGCCGGCGTAGTGGTGCAGGAGCGCGGCGGCCAGCTGGGATCGGCCGGCGTTGGCGACGCACACGAACAGCACCTGCGGGCGGTGCGGGGTCTGCGCCGCGGCGACGGCTCGGGCGGCGTCGATGAGGCGCTGGCGGGCGAACCGCTCGGTGTTGACCACCAGGTGCGAGCGCACAGCGGAGGATCGCGCCAGGCCCGTGTACGACTCGCGGACCACGGTCAGCACCGCGGCGGGGTCGCGGTCGGGGAACGCCGCGGCCAGCCGGTCCGCGACCCGGGCCAGCGCGGTCTCGGCGTCGGTCAGCCCCGTCAGTGGCGACAGGTGCGCCGCCTCGGCCGCCACCGGCGCGAACGAGTCCAGCAGGGTGGTGACGGCACCGCGCAGCGCGGGCTGCACGCGGTAGTACACCCAGGTCCCGCGCCGCTCGGAGGTCAGCAGACCGACGTCCTTGAGCAGCTTGAGGTGGTGCGAGACCGTCGGCTGGGAGACCTCGGCGACCGTGGCCAGGTCGCACACGCACGCCTCGCCGGTCGGAGACGTCGCGATCAGCGACAGCATCCGCAGGCGCAGCGGGTCCCCGAGAGCCTTGAGGGTGCCGGCGACCTGGGTCGCGGCGTCCAACCCCATCGCGTGGTCGGCGGGCGAGGGCTGCGGGGCGCAGCCCTGGTCAACGACGGCGGTGGTGGGTGTCGTGGTGGTCATGAGCGGACCTCCTGCGGTGCCATGGCGGTAGCGGGACGAGCCGTGTCGGTGAACCAGCGTCGGCCGACCCACAAGGAGACGTACACCAGGCCGACCAGGACCGGGACCTCGATCAGCGGGCCGACCACGCCGGCCAGCGCCTGCCCGGAGGTCGCGCCGAACGTGCCGATGGCCACGGCGATCGCGAGCTCGAAGTTGTTGCCCGCGGCGGTGAACGCCAGCGTCGTCGAGCGGGCATACCCCAGACCGAGGCCCCGCCCCGTCAGCATGCCGACGCCCCACATCACCGCGAAGTACACCAGCAGGGGCAGCGCGATCCGCGCCACGTCGAGCGGGCGCGAGGTGACCGCGTCGCCCTGCAGGGCGAACAGCAGCACGATCGTGAACAGCAACCCGTACAGCGCCCACGGGCCGATGCGCGGCACGAACGTCGCCTCGTACCAGTCGCGGCCGCGGGTGCGCTCGCCGATCCACCGCGAGGCGAACCCCGCGGCGAGCGGGATGCCGAGGAACACCAGGACGTTGACCGCGATCTGCGCGATCGACACGTCCAGCCCGGCGGAGTCCAGGCCGAGCCAGCCGGGCAGCACGCTCAGGTAGAACCAGCCCAGCAAGGAGAACGCGACGACCTGGAACAGCGAGTTGATCGCGACGAGCACCGCGGCGGCCTCGCGATCCCCGCAGGCCAGGTCGTTCCAGATCACGACCATCGCGATGCACCGCGCCAGGCCCACGACGATCAGGCCGGTGCGGTACTCGGGCAGATCGGGAAGAAACACCCACGCGAGCGCGAACATCAGCGCCGGCCCGACGAGCCAGTTCAGCGCGAGGGAGCTGACCAGCAGCCGCTTGTCGCCGGTCACCGCGGCGACCCGGTCGTAGCGGACCTTGGCCAGCACCGGGTACATCATCACCAGCAGACCGAGCGCGATCGGCAGGGAGATCCCGCCGACCTCGAGATCGGCCAGCGCCTCGCCCAGAGCCGGGACGAACCGCCCCAGCGCGAGGCCGGCGACCATCGCCAGCCCGATCCACAGCGGCAGCCACCTGTCGAGCGTGGACAGTCGACCTCGCGTGGCGGTGAGGTCCGGCACCTGCACACTCATCGGGCGACCGCCGCGGCGGCGGTGTCGGCGCCCTGCGCCTCGAGCGCGTCCGCGGCGTCGACGTCGGCCTGCTCGACGGCGGCGGGGATCTCGGCCGGGGAGGCCGGGTCCACGTCGCCGAGCGCGGCGAGGTAGTGCTGGGCGTCGAGCGCGGCGGAGCAGCCGGAGCCCGCCGCCGTGATCGCCTGGCGGTAGGTGTGGTCCACCGCGTCGCCCGCCGCGAACACGCCCGGCAGGTTGGTCCGGGTCGAGCGGCCCTCGACGACGATGTAGCCGTTCTCGTCCAGGTCGACCTGGTCCGCCAGCAGCTCGGTGCGCGGCACGTGGCCGATCGCGACGAACACGCCGGTGGCGCCGTGCTCGCGGGTCTCGCCCGTGACGGTGTCGCGGAGCGTGACGCCGGTGACCTTCTCGTCGCCGTGGATGCCCACGACCTCGGAGTTCCAGGCGAACCGGATCTTCGGGTCGTTCTTGGCGCGGTCGGCCATGATCTTCGACGCCCGCAGCTCGTCGCGGCGGTGCACGATCGTCACCGACTTGCCGAACCGGGTGAGGAAGGTCGCCTCCTCGACGGCGGAATCGCCGCCGCCGACCACGATGATGTCCTGGTCCCGGAAGAAGAACCCGTCGCAGGTCGCGCACCACGAGACGCCGCGGCCGGAGAGCCGCTTCTCGTCGTCCAGGCCGAGCTCGCGGTACGCGGAGCCCGTGGACAGGATGACCGCGCGGGCGCGGATCGTCTCGCCGCCGCCGGTGACGATCGTCTTGACCGGACCGGCGAGGTCCAGCTCGACGGCGTCGTCCCACAGCACCTCGGCGCCGAACCGCTCGGCCTGCTTCTGCAGGTTGTCCATGAGGTCGGGGCCCAGGATGCCGTCGGGGAAGCCCGGGAAGTTCTCGACGTCCGTGGTGTTCATGAGCGCGCCGCCGGCGGTCACCGACCCGGCCACCACGTAGGGGGCCAGGCCCGCGCGCGCCGCGTAGATCGCGGCGGTGTACCCGGCGGGGCCGGAGCCGACGATGACGATGTCGCGGATCGGTCGCTTCTGCTTCGACATGCCTCTATATTGACACAGTTCGATGCAGCGCGGAAGCGAAGGGACTAGAAGCTCGGGTGGTGTCGGCGGGCCCGCTAGCCTCGCGCCATGGACATGCCGGAACGGCTCGACGACCTGTGGAGCGCGCGGGACTACCCGGTTCTTGTGGCCGTCGCGCGCCTGTTGCGGGAGGCGCCGCGCCCCCTGATGTCGCACGACCTGGTCGAGGTCACCGGCCTACATCACCAAGAGGTGGTCGGAGCACTCACCAACCTCGGGCATCGTCACCTCGACGTCAGGGACGCGAGCAGTGAGGGGGTCCGCGACAACTACGTGGTCGGGATCATGCCCGCTGGCCTCGAAGCGGTCGGGCAGTGGCCCAGTCCCGACGCCGCAGCGGATCGGCTAGTCGCGGCCCTCAACGCGATGATCGACGCGACGGCGGACGGATCGCCAAAGCAGAGCCGGCTCAAGGCGGCCCGAGACGGCCTGCTAGCCGCAGGTCGCGACGTGATCGTTGACGTCGCCGGCGCAGCCATCACGGGCCGCCTTCCCATGTAGAGCCGCCCTGTCGGGGCACCGCGTGCGCTCTCACACGCGGAGAGAACTTCGTCGGTGGCGAATACAAGACGCCACCAGGTGCTCGAGCCGACCTCCCGGTCGACGAGGTCTCAGCTCCGCGCTGAGCCCTCCTCGACGCCGGGCGCGTGCTCAGCCACGTCGACGACGTCGAAGCCGTAGAGCTGCGGCTGCCGGTCCGCCGCCGGCTGCTGCGACGGATGCCACGCGAACGTGTACCCCGCGGCGGTCAGCGCGTGCAGGCAGGCCATCGCGTCGAGGCTGATGTCGAGGCTCGTCGCGGCCTCGCGCGGCACGCCGTAGATGGTCACCGGCCACCAGGAGCAGCCAGCCGCCTCGAGCACCGCGCGCACGCCGGCGGCGTCCTCGGCGCTGGCGGCCCAGACCACGACGTCGCGCGGGTCGGTCCAGATCAGCAGCTGGCTGGTCACGCGGTCAGCGTCCCACGACACCTAGGGGCGCGACCGGGGTTCGTAGCAGGGAAGTTGCGCGGATCGCTGTGGTCGACCGTTGCGCAGCCCCCGCGCGTGGTGAGCATGTGGCGCCCGCGTGCCTAGGCCGTCGGAGCCTCGTCGCGCTCGAGCGCACGCCGGAAGGTGTAGTGCGCATCGGTGTGGCCGGAGACGGTGGTGTCAGCACCCGTTGTTCCCGCGGCCGACACGTGCGCCGGGACGTAGACATGATCGACGTGCTCGAGCCGCCACCCGAGGCCCTCGACGGCATTGACCAGCTCGTCGGTCGACGTCCGCGCCTGCGTGTGACCGGGCCTGTCGAACCACCTCGGGCCCTCACCGAACACGGCGACGGTGATCACGCACGACCACACGCTGCGCCCATCGGAGTAAGCACGACGGGCAGCGTCGTAGAGCTCGGCGCCGATCGCGCGGTCGAGCTCGGGGGCCACGACGCCCGACGCGTTGGTCATGCTCGCACCGCCGATCCTGGAAGGGCGGCGTCGACTGCTCGGACCGCGTCCGCCAGCCGGCGTGACGCTTCCTCGTGCTCGCGCAGCGCCACCTGCAGCTCGCGCTGAGCGACCTCGAGCGGGTCCCGGCTGGGCAGAACGTCGGCGACGAACACCCCGACACCCTGCACCGCAACCAGCAGCCCCTCGGCGGACAGCGTCGATTGTGCACCGCGGACCGTGTTCAGGCTGACGTCCCACAGGTCCTGGTACTCGGCGAGCGTCGGCAGCTGCTGTCCTGGCTTCAGGACGCCGCGGCGGATCTCATCGCGGATCGAGTCCGCGATGCGGTGCTTGGCGGGCCTGGTCATGGACCGACACTCTAGCGCCAGTGTATCGCTCTTGCCTAGATGACTAGTTGTCCGATAACGGTGGTTATGTCTCTTTCTAGTCTGCGTGTTGCATCTGATGCAACACCCGGACGGCGCTACCGCTCCCCAGGTGGCCGGCCACTCGGCTCTCCGACCTGCGGAAACGTGCAAGGGTGCTAGGGGCCCCGTCGTCTGTAGGCATCGGGGTGCATGGGCTCGCGCCCTGCGGTGGTCCTCCTGCCAACGACGGCGCCGCACAGCGCTCGCTTGGCGACCGCCCTCTTCGTCAGTGATTGGAGCGTGGAACGAACGAGCGCGGCGTGGCGCCCAGGACGCGGCGGAAGTGCCGGGTCAGGTGGGCCTGGTCGTGGAACCCGGTCGCGGCGGCGACGTCGGCGGCGTGTCGCCCTTGCGTAAGTAGTCGTCGGGCTCGATCGACGCGGCGGCCGGTGACGTAGCGGTGGGGCGGAATCCCGTAGGCCTGCGAGAACACCCGGACCAGGTGGCTGGGATGCACGCCGAGGGCCCGCGCCGCCTCGGCGATCGTGAACGAGTCGGCGAGGTGGTCGTCGAGCAAGCCCCTGAGCCGACGGGCGAGCGGCAGGTCAGGGGTCGTCGGTGCGGGCTCGCCCAGGTGGTCGAGCACGAGGTCCCGCAGGGCGAGCAGGCGGCACTCAGCGGCAATCACATCGACGGGATCCCCCATCGCCGCGTGCAGATCGGCGAGTGTGGCCAGCGCACGCGGATCGGTGAGCTCGGGGTGGTCGACGGCGCTCCCGACGAGTCCCTCCGGGAGCCATGCCGACTCGAGGTAGATAACCCTCTTGCGGAACGCTGTTCCCGAGACGGCGGACCGTCCGTCGTGCGGGACGTGCGGAGGCAGCAACGTGATGGCGGCAGGTATGGCATGGTGCGGTGCCCGATCCAGCTCGTAGGCGACAGCGCCTTCGTCGACGATGAGCACGGTCCACGCGTCGTGCGTGTGCGCGGGGTAGGCATGCTGCTCGAACGTCGCGTGCAGCACCTCCCGAACGTCGGGCACGTCCGGGTGCCAGGCGCGCACCGAGTCAGCCATGCAAGAAACGTACAAGACCGCCCTGAGCGCCCCGGCGGAGACTGGGTGCGTGCACCAGACGACTACGGCCACCCTCGCCAACGCTGAGCCGACACCCGTCCGCTTCGACACCAAGGTGGTCGTCGTGCTTCGCGACGACCTGCTGCCCTGGCAGGAGCTCAACGTCACCGCGTTCCTCATGAGCGGCGTCGCCACCAGCGCACCCGACCTCACCGGGGAGCCTTACCGCGATGCGGAGGGCAACGACTACCTGCCGATGCTGCGCCAGCCGGTCCTGGTGCTGTCGGCTTCCGCTGACACCCTCGCGGCCGCCGCGGCACGTGCACGCGGACGGGACGTGCCGGTGGCGATCTACACGCAGCAACTCTTCTCCACCGGGCACGACGAAGCCAACCGTGCGGCCGTCGCCTCGGTGCCCGCCGACGCGCTCGACCTGGTGGGCATCGGTCTGCGCGGTCCGCGCAACGTCGTCGACCGCATCGTCAAGGGCGCCCGGATGCACTCCTAGCCGGGCCAAGGCCGCAGATGAACACGCCGAGCGGAGCCACACCATGACCACGACCACCGCACGCACCGTCCGCGACCTTGTCTACGGCACGTTCGCCCAGGAGGGTCGGGCACCGTCCGCTGCCGAGATCGCTCGCAAGGCGGGCCTCGACCTCGACGAAGGGCGGCGACTACTGCGCGAGCTCGCCGACGCCCACGCCCTCGTGCTGAATGCGGACGGCGACGCTGTTCGGATGGCGCACCCGTTCTCCGCGGCTCCGATGGCGTTCGTCGTGACACCCATCGACGGGCACGACGACCGACGGTGGTGGGGCGGGTGCGCCTGGGACTCCTTCGGGATCAGCGCTGCCCTTCACCTCGACGTCCGCGTCGACACCGCATGCCCCGAGTGCGGCGCGCCGATCAGCTTGTCGACCGGTCCGTCTCAGCCGCCGCCGGCCGAGCTCGCGGTCCGGTTCCCCGCGCCCGCCGCGCACTGGTGGGACGACGTCGTCGGGACATGCACGTCGATCCGGATGTTCTGCGGGCCCGGGCACGCAGAGCGCTGGACGGACCGGCACGCTCCGGGCACTGGCTACGTCGCTGACGCGCGGACCGTGTGGTCTCTCGCCACACCTTGGTACGGCGACCGGCTCGACGCGCAGTTCGAACCGCACACGCGCGAGCACAACCAGGCCCTCCTGGATGCGTGCGGTCTCACCGGGGCGTTCTGGCAGCTGCCCCGACGCTCACGCACGCCCCGCGCACCTTCCTGACCGACAGTCGAAAGGACCACCCCATGCCGACGATCACCCCTGAGATCTGGGACGAGCTCCACGATCGCGCACGGGAGGCGATGACACGCGCCTACGTCCCTTACTCGCGGTTCCCCGTCGGTGTGGCCGCCCTCGTCGACGACGGCCGCATCGTGACCGGGGCGAACATCGAGAACGCGTCGTATGGCGTCGGCCTGTGCGCCGAGTGCTCGCTGGTCTCCGATCTGATCATGTCCGGCGGCGGCTCCCTGGTGGCGTTCGTCTGCGTCGACGGAGACGGGGGCACCCTCATGCCCTGCGGGCGATGCCGGCAGCTCCTCTTCGAGCACTCCGCCGACGGGATGCTGCTCAAGACCCTCAGCGGCATCCGCACCATCGACGAGGTCCTTCCCGACGCGTTCGGCCCGCGCACGCTACGCGCTTACCAGGACAGCCACTGACCGCCAGACGGCATAGCAGACCGGAGCTCGCGGCCGTCCGGGGCCTCGACTTGGGCCCTAGAAGGTGTGCTCAGCACCAGGGAAGGTGCCATCGGCCACCTCGGCGGCGAAGTCTCTCGCGGCGCCGGCCAGGATGGCGTGCAGGTCGGCGTACTGCTTGACGAACCGCGGCAAGCGGCCGGTGCGCAGGCCGGTCATGTCCTGCCAGACCAGAACCTGGGCATCACACCCGCTACCGGCGCCGATCCCGACGGTGGGGATGTCGACGACCTTGGTGATCTGGGTTGCGACATCGCCGGGGATCATCTCCAGCAGCAGGCCGAACGCACCGGCATCCTGCAGGGTGCGAGCGGCGCTGAGCAGGTCGGCGGCCGCGTCGCCGCGGCCCTGGACCCGGTAGCCGCCGACAGCGTGCTCGCGCTGCGGGGTGAACCCGATGTGCGCCATGACCGGGACCCCGGAGCGGGACAGCAGCTCGACGTGCGGGGCGATCTCAGGACCGCCTTCGATCTTGACGGCGTGCGCGCCGCCCTCCTTGAGGAATCGCACGGCGGTGCGGAAGCACTGCTCCGGCGAGGCCTGGTAGGACCCGAACGGCAGGTCGGCGAGCACCAGGGCGTGCTGCGCCGACCGGGACACCGCACGAACCAACGGAAGCAGCTCGTCGACCGTGACCGGGATCGAGGTGGCGTTGCCGAACACGTTGTTCGATGCGGAGTCCCCGATCAGCAGGACGGGGATACCCGCCTCGTCGAAGACCGTGGCGGTGTACTGGTCGTAAGCGGTGAGCATCGCCCACTTCTCGCCACGGGTCTTCATCTCCTTCAGGTGGTGCACCCGGACCCGACCGCGGGGCTCCCCCGGTCGATTCTCGGGTGCGGAGCCGTAGGGAGCAGGCTGCTCGGTCATCGTGGTGCTCCTCCTTCCGGACGTGCGATGGGCTTCAGGGGCGGGCGTGCAGCAGTTGCTCGGCCAGCAGCACCGCGCCCACGACGATCATCAGGGTCCCCGAGACCCGCGAGACCACGCGGGCCGCGGTGGGGCGGGCGGTGAGCACCCGGTGCGCGCCCGCGCCGACCGCGGCGTAGACGATGCCGCAGGTCGCGACATGCAGCAGCCCGAGCGTCGCGAGCTGAACGCCCACTGGCCAGGGGCCGCCGGCGTCGGTGAACTGCGGTAGCAGCGCGAGCAGCAGGACCGGGACCTTCGGGTTCAGCCCGCTGACCCCGAACCCGCGTGCCAGCCATGCGCCCGCGGTGCCGTCGAGTGCGTCGGTGCCCGCGTGCGCAGTGGCGGGGTTCCGCACGGTGCCGAGCCCGAGCCACATCAGGTAGGCGGCACCCACGACGGTGATGCCGGTCAGCAGAGCCGAGTAGCGGGCGACGACCGCGCCGATACCGGCGGCCACGGCCACGACGTACGCCAAGTGCCCGAGCAGCAGGCCAGCGTCAGCGGGCAGCACACGACGGTGCAGGCCGGCGGTGATCATGTAGGCCCAGTCCGCGCCTGGTGTCAGAACGAACGCCGCCGCGACCACCCAGAACCCGCCGACGAGCGCCGCATCCACCCCGCGCCTCCCGATCCCCGTGAAGTACGAGGCGCAACGCTAGGGGGATCGTGCGAGGAAGTGCTGCCCGATCCTGGCCGCAACGCCGCCTTCGGAGGGAAGATGTGCCGCATGGACGCCCTTGACCGCGAGATCCTTGCCGCGCTCCAGCAGGATGGTCGCCTGACCGTCACGGAACTCGCCGAACGCGTCGGGCTCACCGTCTCCCCGTGCCACCGCCGGCTACGCGCCCTCGAGCGCGCCGGCGTGGTCAGCGGGTATCGCGCCGTCGTCGACCCGGCCGCGATCGGCCTGACATTCGACGCGCTGGTACTCGTCACCGTGCAGGCCGCCGACCGCGCCACGGTGTCCGCGTTCGAGGACGCCGTCGCAGCCGTCCCCGGGGTCGTGCGCGCCCAGCGGCTCTTCGGTGACCCCGACTATCTCCTGCAGGTCGTCGCAGCCGACCTCGCCGCCTTCCAGGAGCTCTACGACGAGCAGATCTCCACGCTGCCGGGCGTCCAACGACTGAACTCGACGCTGGTCATGAAGAGCGTGGTCGACCGACCGATCCCCGTGTAGTGCTGGGCCAGGCAAGGTGAGTACGACCGATCCTGATACGCAGAGGTGCCAGTATGCCTGATCAGAGGGGGTTTGTACTACTTCCCCACGCTACCAGGAGCGCCCTCGGTATGGCTGCCCAGTTGTTGGTTCAGGGGCGATCGGTGCACGCTGACCAGAGGCCGGCGCCGGCGGTCTGCGCGCGCTGCTGCGCCTCCAGGAGCTCCGCCTGGTGGCTGCCGGGCTGGTCGTAGGTGTACTCGCGGGCGTAGCCCTCAGCGACCAGGAGCTCGTTCAGCATCGTTGCGTCGTCGAGCCAGACGTAAGCCAGTGTCCGTCCGTACTGGTCGACCGTGTCTTGCGTCGGGTCGCCCTCGAGTCGTACGACCTTCCCGGCGGCGAGTTCGTTGGTTCGTGCGGCGGCCTCCGGGCCGTAGCACTCCACCGGGCTGTCCGGCTTCACGCTCTCGGGGGTGTCGATGCCCAGCAGTCGCACCCGGACCTCGGTGCCGTCCTGGTCGATGATGAGCGTGTCCCCGTCGACCACGCGCACGACTTCCACGCCGTCGGACCTCATGATCGCGCCGGACGGCTCGGGGTCCTGGACTCCAGCCAGCTGCCACCAGGCGATCGCCGCTGCGGCCGCGCACACCAGGGCGCCGGCTGCCGCAGCGCGCGGTCGGCGCCGGCGCCGGCCGCGGGTCATGACTGCCCCGGCGCGGTCGGCTGGAAGTGCTCGTCGAACCACTGGACGAACTGCTTGACCGAGCCGACCCGGGCGATCCGCTCGTGCAGCGCCTTCTGGTCGTGGCCGGGCACCCAGTCCCCACGCGAGATCTGCGTGCCGCACCCGCACGCGCACAGTCGGGCGTCGAACCGGGGGTCCTCGACGTACGTGATCGGGTTGCGTGCCTTCTGGATCGGCGCAGGCCCGCCCACGTAGATGTCGTGCACCCGGTCACCTGCGGTCAGGACCCTCCCGACCAGTGCGCGACGCTTGCTCGTGGTGGCCTCGATCCGGTCGATCGTCATGGCCATCTTCACAACGCCCTTGTGGCTCAGCAGCGCGTAGTGCTCCTCGTCGGCGCGCTCACCGAGTACCCAGCAGCCGCGGTTCGCCTCGTACATCTCGCCGTCGGACATGCCCGGCTCGTACCCGACGTGCGTGCGGCCGAGCTCGTCCTGCTTCGGGTCGACCGGTCGACGGTCCCCCAGCGTGATGTGCAGCATCTGTCCTCCAGTGTTAGTTCACGCAGAGCGGCCGGTTCTGGCGGTATCCCCTGCGGTGCACGTAACACGATAGGCCCGCGAACCGATTAAACGCAACCCCATCGAACCGGGTAATGACGACCGCCCTCCGAGGGTATGTGGTCGCTGTTCAGGCGTCTCCGGCGGTGCCGAGGGCCTAGAACTGGCGGGCGAGCGCCATCACGTCCGGCTCAGCGTCCTCGCCGTAGATCGCCTCGGGGCACCCCGTACCGTCGGCGTGCCGTAGCCGGCGCCGGCCGAGGTCCAGCGGCGTGCGCATCGGCTTGCCGCACACGCACGCGACCCCGCCGGCGTAGGCGATGGTCTGGATCCACTTGTTCAGCCGGTCCCGGTCGCGGTCCGCCGCCGCGCGTGCGGTGTCGATCGCACGCCGGGCGACGGCGAGCTCGCGCTCGAGCTGGGCGACGCGGGCGGGCGCGTCGCCGTCGTCGGCCTGGCGGATACGGGCCTCGGCCCGTCCGGCTCGGCGGAACGCCTCGACCATGAAGGACTCCGGTGCGGGCTCGACGTCAGCACGCCGCTCCGCCTGCAGGCGCACCCGCGCTCTCCCGCCCTTGACCTCGATCAGACCCACGCCGGCGCCGAGGTCCTCCTCGCGGACCAGGCCGGCAGGGGTCGCGAAGTACACGCGGTGCGCGTAGCGGGCCAGGGCCGCGAGCTTGTCCGGGTTGGCCAGCTCGTGCGCGAGATCCGCACGGGACACCTTCACCTCGACCAGCACGCGCTCGTGCCCGCGGGGTCGGCCTCCCCACGCCCGCACGAGGAACAGGTCTGCGCGCCGGCCCATCCCCCACCCGCCGGGGCTGCCGGTGAACTCCTCGAGCGCCGCCCACTCCGGGCCGAACCCGTCGCGCTCGGCGCCGAACAGCCGGCGCACGGCGGTGAGGACCTCGGCCGCCGTGCTCACGGCTGCTCCGGGGCTGCGAGCTCGCGGACCAGAGCGCGGTCGGCGAGAGCGTGCAGGCTCGTGTGCCAGGTTCGGCGCACCAGGTCGGCCGCCTCGCCGTCGTCGCTCGAGAGCTGTCCGGCGATCAGCACCAGGTCGATCGCACCCGCGATCACCTGGTGCGCCGCCGGGCCCAGGTGGGAGGGCGCGAGCTCCCGTTTGGCCGCCACGATGACGTCCGAGTGCTCGAGCGCAACAGCGCGGTCGACGCGGCCGCCGGCGTCTTGCACGGCCTTGACTCCCCGCCACCACACCTGGTGCAGCTCGTCGCGGAGGTCGTCTG
Source organism: Micrococcales bacterium (assembly GCA_014763765.1). Taxonomy (GTDB): domain Bacteria; phylum Actinomycetota; class Actinomycetes; order Actinomycetales; family Cellulomonadaceae; genus Cellulomonas. The sequence continues at coordinate 78,811 of JACXUT010000001.1, read as the reverse complement.
CGCGCGTGAGCGCGCCCGACCACCCGCGGACTTGGCCGGTGCGGGTGTGCCCGTTGTACGTAGGCAACGCGCGGAACCAGTCCCCTCGGTCGGCGAACCCGGCCATCGCGCTCAGGTCGGGCACCGCGGTCCGAACGAGCCAGTCCGCCATCTGGCGGGGTGTCACTGCGACCGTGACGGCCGATCGACCAGCGCAGCACGGACGGGAGACCGCTCGCCGGGTCATCGCACCGCCCTCGATCCCGAGGGGCGCTCCGACGACACGCCTCGGTCCGCGGCGAGCAGCTCGCCGAGGTCTGCGGCCTCGAGCAGGCGTCGCTCGACGAGTGCGTCCGTGACCGTGTCGACCGCGACCTTCTGCTCGGCGAGGACCCGGCCCGCGCGTCGCGAGGCGCTGGCCAGCAGGTCGTCCAGAGTGAGCGGCCCGTCGTGGTCGGCGGGCTTCTCACCGCGCCGGATGATGAAGGTCGCCGCGGCGAGCGCTTCGTGCGTGTCGCTGCTCGCGCCCGGCCACGCGGCCGGCCCCTCCGGGACCTCCACCTCACCGGCGGCCAGCGCGCACAGCGTGACCCACGCGTTCTCCACCGCGGACTGCCCGGGCACGTCGAACGCCCACTCGCAGCGCCCGGCGGTCCCGTCCGGGATCGCGCGGACCCGAAGGACCTTCGCGCCGAGCGCGCTCGCCACGACGGCAGGCGCCGCCTCGTGGCGCGCCACCCGCTCGTCGACGCGCCCGGGGCCGACCAGCGCCGCAACCGCGTGATCGCTCGCCGTCCGAGCGATCAGGCTGCTGGCGATCCGGCGCCGCGCCGCCCACCGGATCCACCACGCGATCAGCACAGCGCCGATCGCCACGGCGATCACCGCGTCCTGCTGGTCCGGGCCGCTCGCGATCGTCCACTCGACGATCTCCCGGGCTGTCGCTACGACGCCCGGGCCGATCCACGCCCAGAGCGTCACGGTCGCGCACGCGCCCACGGTCGCGATCGCGACCGTGCGAGCGCGGCCGCCGATCACCGCGCGCCGGCTCACGCCGAACGCGGTCTGCTCGTCCAGCCAGTCGACCACCGCGGTGCGCAGCGTCGACCAGCCGGCCGCGATCCGCTCGCACAGCGCTTCGCCTCGCCGGCCGCCGGCAGTCGCGTGCTGCTCGTCCATCGGAATCCCCTCGTGTCGTGTCCTTCTGACACGACCTCATGCAGACCTCCGACCAGACCCAGAGCAGACCGATACCGAACACCCCGCAGCACCCCTCTCCCCCACCAGCCACCCAGGCACCCAGCACCTCTCAGATGACCTCCACGCCCCCGTTCTGCCAGCACACCGCCACCTGCCACGCCACAGGCCACCACCGCCTACCTCGCACCCCGAAGCCCCTCGCCTCAGCCGCCCATCAGTTATCAGCCCAGGCTGTTACGGGCGTCTTGCACCCGTGGACGAACCGTGGACACGGTCCGCGGTGCCCATCAGCCTCGGCGCGCGGCGCCGGCGGCGCGCACGAGAGGACGTGACGACCCCCTCCACCACCTCCCGGGTCTGCGTCTGCGGGTGCGGCCAAGCCCTGCCGGCGGGCCGCCGGCTGTACGCCTCGAACCGCTGCTCGGACACCGAACGCAAGCGCCGCTACCGGGCCCGCAAGGCCGCCTCGAGCACCGATGCCCCGCACGCCGCTGCGGCCACCCTGGCGGCCCTGGCGCTGGCCGCGGCGCACCAGCAGCGCGCGGCCGCGGCCGTCCAGATCGAACGGGAGATGTCCGCCGCGGTCGACACCGCGGTGAGTCTGCGCGCGCGTGTGGTCACGCTCGAGGCCGAGCTGAGCGCGACCCGGGCGGACGCTCGCGCGCTCGCCCTGATCGTGCGGCGGGTGTTCCAGATGCGCGACTGGCGCGGGTACGAGCGCTCACTGCAGGTGATCGTCGATCGCCAGCTGATCGACCGCGCGCCGCTCACCGATCGGGGTGAGTGATCGCCGTGGCCATGAACATCACCAAGATCACCCAGCTCGCCGGCGTGCGGTACCTGCTCAACACGGTCGCCACCGGTGATCGCCCGTCGACCGCTCAGGGCGGGATGAGCGCCTACTACACCGCGGCCGGCACCCCGCCGGGGCGGTGGTGGGGCGCGGGTGCCGCGGCGATCGGGCTGAGCGCCGGGCAGCCGGTCACCCACGACGGTGCCGAGGCGCTGTTCTCCCGGTTCGCGCACCCGGTCACCGGCGCACCGCTCGGGCAGACCTCGGTGCAGCTGCACACGGCGCGCGAGCAGGTGTCGGCCAACACCGTCTCCGGGTTCGACCTGACCTTCCGGATCCCGAAGTCCGTCTCGGTGCTGTGGGGCACCGCGGACGAGGCCACGCAGGTCGCGATCCTGGCCGCGCACCACGAGGCGATCGATCAGGCGCTGTCCTGGGTGCAAGACGAGGTGCTGTGCACCAGGTCCGGGCGCGGTGGGGTGGTGTCGTCCCCGGTCGTGGGGATGGTCGCGGCCCGGTTCGACCACTGGGACACCCGCGAGGGCGACCCGCACCTGCACTCGCACGTCGTGGTCGCCAACCGGGTGCAGCGCGCCGCGGACGGCAAGTGGATGACCGTCGACGGCGCGAGCCTGTACCGGTCGGCGGTGGCCGCGTCCGAGCTGCACGAGAACGTACTGCTCGACGTGCTGCACGAGCGCCTCGGCCTGACGTTCACCGAACGGGCGCGGACCACCTCCCGGGCCACGAAGTCCGTGGTGCTGGACGTCGACGGGGTCCCGGCCGAGGTCGTCGAGAAGTTCTCCGCCCGGGCCGCGCAGATCCAGCAGGTGGAGCGCGACCTGGTCGCGGCGTGGTCCGCCGAGCACGACGGGCGCGCCCCCGGGCGACGAGACATGGACCGCATCCACCAGAAGGCGTGGGCGGCCACCCGGCGGCCGAAGGACAAGACCCCGCGCCCGCTCGGTGAGCTGGTCGCCGGGTGGCGCGAGCAGCTGCGCACGCTCGGTCACGACCCGGCCGCGATCGTGGCCGGCGCGACCGGGCACGACCGGCAGGTCGTGGCCGCCGATCGCGTCCGCGCCGACGCCCCGGCCGTCGAGACGTTCGCCCGGCGCCTGCTCGAGCAGGCGCGCCGCACCAGCCCGAGCGCCGCCCGCGCGCTCGAGGCCGGCGACCTCGAGGACGACCCGGAGTCGACCGTGCTGCGCGAGCGCGCGGTCGCCCAGGTCGTCGACGGGGCGTTGTCGTCGCGGGCGACGTGGTCGCGGGCGAACCTGCGCGCCGAGGCCGAGCGGCTGACCCGGATGGTGCGCTGCGCCCGGGGTGAGCGAGCGGCGCTCATCGACGCGATCACCGACCTGGCCGTGGCCGAGTGCGTTCCCCTCACCCCGCAGCGGTACGCCCTGCCCGAGGCCGGGCGCGACGACCCGCGCGTGGCCCGCACCACGGCCGCGGCGGGCATGGACGACCCGCTCGCGCGCCGGTTCACCCATCGCCGCGTGCTGGACGCCGAGGCCTACCTGCGCCACCTGGCCACCGCCCCGGGGCAGAGCGCCCCGCACGTGCCGGAGGCGACCGCCCGCGCGGTGCTCGACCAGGTGCGTACTCCGCACCCGCTCGCCGAGGACCAGGCCGCCGCCGCCTTGGCAGCGACCACCGACCCGGCCACGATCACCGCGGTGGTCGGCCCGGCCGGCACCGGCAAGACCACCACGATGGCCGCCGTGCGCTCCTGCTGGGAGGCCGAGCACGGCCCCGGCACCGTCGTCGGCCTGGCGACCTCCGCCCGCGCCGCGGCCGAGCTGTCCGCGGCGCTCGGGGTCCAGGCGCACACCGTGGCCAAGATGCTCTGGGAGACCAGCCCGGGCGGCCTGGCCGCCCGGGCCGAACGCCGCGAGAACGCCGCCCGGATGGCCGCGCGGCGCTCCCCCAGCGCGCAGGCCGCCGGCGCCCGACTGCTCACCCAGGTCGACGCGGACGCCGCGACCTACCAGGTCCGGCCCGGCCAGCTGGTGATCGTCGACGAGGCCTCCATGACCGGCACCTTCGACCTGGCCCAGCTCGCCCGCCAGGTCGAGTCCGCCGGCGCCAAGATGCTGCTGGTCGGCGACCCCGCCCAGCTCGACGCGCCCGCCGCCGGCGGCATGCTTGGCTGGCTGGACCGCACCGGGCACGCCACCCAGCTCACCTCGGTGTGGCGGTTCCACGAGAAGTGGGAGGCCCAGGCGTCCCTCGCGCTGCGCACCGGTGACGTCCAGGCCCTCGTCGAGTACGAGGAAGCCGGCCGGCTGCGTGGCGGCAGCACCGAGGACATGCTCGAGTCCGCCTACAGTGCCGTCCTGACCGCCAGGGCAGAGGGCCGCTCCGCGATCTTGATCGCCGCGACCAACGACCAGGTCGACGAGCTCAACACCCGCTTCACCCTCGACCGGCGCGCCGCCGGCGACGTCGACACCACTGTCCTGGTCCCGCTGCGCGGATCCGCGGACGCCGGCGTCGGAGAGGTCATCCTGGCCCGCAAGGTCGACCGCACCCTGCGCGACGTGGCCGGCGTCCCGATCCGCAACGGCGACCTGCTCACCGTCATGGCGATCGGCCCGGACGGGTCCGTGCTGGCCGAACGTGGCGACGAGAGCCGTGCCCGCATCACCCTGCCGGCCACGTACCTGACCGAGTCCGTCGAGCTCGGGTACGCCACCACCGCACACCGCGCCCAGGGCGTCACGGTCGACGAGGGACACCTGGCGATCGCCTACGGCGAGCGGATGACCCGCGAGCTGACCTACGTCGCGATGACCCGCGGCCGCTCCCTCAACATCGCCTGGGTCGGACTGCCCAGCGACGAGGAGCTACGCGCCGAGCACCAGGTCGTCACCGACCGCCCCACACCGTTCACGGTCCTGGCCCGCGCGCTGGCCGCCGAGACCGCCGAGCGCACCGCCCACGAGACCGCCGTGCGCGAGCACGACCAGGCGCACAACCTCGGGCGCCTGGTCGCCGAGTACGAGTACCTCTCGCGCTGGCACCACGGCCCGACCCTGCACGCCCACCTGGTCGCGGTGCGCGGCCAGAACGAGGCCGACGCGATCGCCGCCAGCCCCGCCTGGGACGCGCTGGTGGCCACCGCCGCCCGCGCCCGGGCGGTCGACCCCGCCCGCACCGCGCGGCTGCTCGCCCTGCCGATCGCCCGCCCCGAACCCGACCAGGCCGGCCAGGGCGTGCTGTTCGGCACCCAGAACGCGACCGACACCGTCCTCGACCCGGCCGCGATCCTGCAGCACCGCCTGCACGCCGGCATCGTGCAGAACGCCGACATCGGCCCGCACACCCCCGGGTGGGTCGCCGGCGTCGTGCCCGAGCTCACCGGCGCCGACCCGGTCCTGAGCGACCTCGCCTCGCAGTGCGCGGCCCTCATCACCGCCCGCATCGCCCAGCAGACCGCAGCCCTCGACCAGGAGGGGGCGTCCTGGCTGGACCGCCTGTCGCCCAGGCCCACCGACCCCGCGCGTGCCGAGGCGTGGCAGCGGATGGTGACCGCGGTCGCGGTCTACCGGGACACCTACCAGGTCGCGGGACCCGACCCGCTCGGCCCGCGCCCGCGCGGCGCCGACCGGCGCCGAGACCGCGACTGGCAGCGGGTCACCGGCGTCGTCGAGACCTGGGACCACGACACGGTCGACCAGCCGCTGAGCGACCCCTGGCCGGACACCGACCCGTGGGCCGACGTCGACTGGCCGGCCGAGGTCCTGGACATCGAACCGTGGACCGAGGACCTCGCCGCGGCCATCGACGACCTGCCGCCCGAACCACCCGAGGACCCGTTCCCCGAACCCGACCCGGAGCCGGTCACCGACGAGCGGACCGTCGAGCGCATCGCCGCGGTGAACGCGGCCGCCTGGGACCTGTGGCAGTCCCACGCCGCGGACTCCTGGGTGACCGGGCACCTCACCGAGCGCGGCCTGCACCCCGAAGCCGGGCACGCACCGGCCGGATGGACCACCACCCTGGACGCCCTGCGCGCCCGCGGCATCAGCGACGACGCCCTGCTCGAGGCCGGCCTGGCCACCCGGGCATCGACCGGGCGGCTCATCGACCGGTTCCGCGACCGGCTCGCCCTGCCCATCCGCGACGGCCAGGACCGCATCATCGCGTTCACCGCCAGAGCCAACCCCGAGATCACCGACCCGGCCGTCCCGAAGTACCTGAACACCTCCGCCACCGAGGCCTACGACAAGTCCGCGGTCCTCTACGGCCTGGACGCCGGCGCCCGCCGGCGCCTGGCAGCCGGTGCCACCCCGGTACTGCTCGAGGGCGCGATGGACGTCGCCGCCGTGCGCGAGCTCGCCACCGAGGACCTCGTGCCCGTCGCCTCGTGCGGCACCTCGGTCACCGCCGGCCAGCTCGACGAACTCCGCCGCGCCGCCGGCGGACTCGGGAACCTGATCGTCGCCACCGACCCCGACACCGCCGGGGCCAAGGCGGCCGAGCACGTGTGGCAGCTGCTCAGCCCGAACGAGGCCGCGACCGCCGGCATCGCCACCATGCCCGACGGCCAGGACCCCGCCGACCTCGTCAAGGCCGGCGCGCTCGACACCCTGCGCACCACGCTCACCCGCCCGTCACCGCTGACCCACGCGGTGATCGACGCGCACGCCGACGCCGCGGCGCTCGACGAGGTCGAAGGGCGCATCGCGTTCGTCCGCCAGATGGCCACCAGGCTGCGCCGGCTCCCACCCGAAGCCGTCATCGCCGCCACCGACCACCTGCAGGCCGTCGTCGGCGACGGGCTCATGCCCTCGACGATCCTCGCCGAGGTCGTCAACGCCTACACCCCGGTCCAGGCCCGGCCGGACGACTACGACCTGTCGGACGTCGAGCTCGACGCGTACGACGCCCCGCAGGTCGACGGGATGGACCTGTAGGGCTACAGCGAGGGCCCGTAGTCCGTGGGCGTGGGCGGCGGGAGCAGCGGTTCGATTGGTGCGACCTGCTGCGGTCCGCGCGGGTCGATCACGACCGACGCTGCCGGCGGAGCGACCTCGCGGATGTCGGCCGCCCAGGTGGTGAACCAGGCGCGCAGCTCGGCGGCGTCCTCGGCCGTGAGGTACGCGACGAGCTCCCGGTCCGGGATCCGCGCCGCCTGGGCCAGCCGCTGGGCGAGAACTGCCCGGTCGAGCGGGTGGACCTCACGGTCGTCGGCCAGGCCCAGGACCTGCTCGCGGGTGTAGCGCCCAGAGACGACGGTCTCGCGGACGTCGACGTAGTCGCGGACCTCGCCGCGCCCGTACAGGGCGGTCATCTTCGAGCCGACGGCGTCCGCGACGTCCAGGACAGGCCCGAGGTCGGCTACGGCGACCGGCGGGTGGGCGCGGTAGTCCACGGCCAGGTCGAGCTCGTAGCGCTGACCGGGGTCGACTTCGACGATGAGCCGGGCGTACAGCGGTCCGCGCCGGTGGTCCTCGACGGCCCAGCCGTTGCGGGCGAACGTGTCCTGGACGGCGTCGACCGCGGCCGTGAACGCGGCCGGGTCGGTGTTGGCGGTGAACAGGTCGATGTCGTCCGACGGGCGGGCGCCGACGCCGTGGGCGGCCAGGGCCAGGCCGCCGGCGAGGGCGAACCCGTGTTCACCGGCCACGGCGAGGGCAGCGGCCGCGAGGCGGCGTTGCTGCGGGTCGATCACGGCGCCGGGCGCAGCTGCGGGAACGCGGCCTGCCAGGCCCGCACGTGCTCGGCGGGCAGGCGCAACTCGGGCCACAGGCGCACCAGTGAGGGGCCGTGCAGGATCTCGGTGAGGTCCTCGAGGGTGGAGGCCTCGCGGATCGCCCGGCTGTAGAGCCACACCAGGTCGAGGTCGTCGCTCAGGTCGTACTCGCGGCGACCGGACCACTGCAGGTGCAGCGGCAGGCGCAGCAGGCCGTCGACGGGTCCGTGGAGGTCCTCCAGGGATGCCGGCACGATCACAGCGGGCCGGTGGCGCGCCCAGGCGCCGCGTGCCGCCGGTGCGAACGCCATGGTGACCACCTCCCCTCGTGCACCACGATAGCGACGCGCGCCAGCGCGAACCGGGGTGCTGCGTCGGTGCCCGCGAGCCGTAGTCACCGAGGGTCCGCCTCGGCGGCGCCGTCGGCGAGGTCGCCCATGACAGCCAGGAACAGCAGCAGCCGGTCCTCGGGTGCCGGCGTGGTCGGTGTCGTCACGGCCCCGCCACCTCCCCGACCACGGCGACCGGCGCGGGCACGGGTGCCGGCGTGTGGTCGACGGGGCCCTGGAACCGGTCGGTCGCGGCGGCCACGGTCTGGTTGATCTGGCGGGAGTCGAGTCCGGCGTCGACGGCGGCCTCGATGACGGGAGCCAGGTCGGCGCCCATCTCCAGGCAGGTGCGGGTGGCCCAGGACAGCAGTGCCGCGCGCTGTCCTGGGTCGGCGTCGCGGACGCGGTGGGCGATGCCGGCGACCCGCGCCGCGAGGTGGTTGTCCGTGCTCTGGCGCGCCGGTGCGGGGAGCAGCTCGGCGATCGCCGCGGCGTCGACGTAGCCCCACCCCTGCTCGCGGCGCTCGAGGACGGTGTACCCGCCCACGGACCCGTCGTCGCGCAGCACCGCCGACGGCGGTGCGGCGACGTAGCCGCCCTCGCCGCGGAAGTCGACGCCGGCGTGCGGCCACGCGCGATCGCGCTGACCGTCGGGGCGGGCCGGGAAGTAGATGTGCAGCCCGTCGTTCGGGGTGGAGACCTTCATCGCCCAGCCGTCCAGCAGCCCGGCGTCCTTGAGCCGGCGGTAGGCGGCGAACCCACTGCCGCCGGGGTAGGTGTCGATGTCCACGACGTCGAACCCGCCCGGGCCGGTCGGAAGGCCGATGTTCGCCGCAGGTGCGCGGGTCCACCACTCGTGCACCTGCGCCAGGTCGTGCGTGGCCTCGCGGACGCCGGCCGGCTCCAGCGGCTGGGTCGAGCCGGGCGCGAGCGGGAACACCGCGACGCCGGCGCGGGCGATCGCCAGCGCCGTGCGTGCGGGCTGCCGGGCGCTGAGGGCGGGCCCGGTGGCCACGGCGCTCACAGCGACGGCCCGGGCTCGGTGGGGGCGGGCATCTCGCCGATGAGCGTGGGGCGGTACCCGGACCAGGGCTCGCCCGCCGGCGGCACGACCACCGGCGCCTGCAGGTGTCCGGCGGTGACCCGCGCGTACTCCTGCGGGTCGAGGTCGGCGAGGTTCACCTTGACGTAGGGCACGCCGACCTTGTTCAGCTCCCGCTCGGTGGCGGTGCACGCCGGGCAGTGGTCCTTGCCGTAGACCACGGCCGGCTGACTCGAGCCGTCGACCTGCTGCCACGGGGTGTGCGGCCCGAACACCATGCCGCGCGGGGCGGTCATCGTCCCCCCGGCGGGTCCGGTGGCCTGGGAGGACAGGTCGGTGAGCTCACCGGCGGCGACCAGCCGTCGGCCCTCATCGGCGGTCAGGACGAACCCGGCAGGGGCGTGCTCGGCCGGGTAGGCGATGCAGGTGCCGTCGGTGGCCGGCGAGGCGACCAGCACCGCCCCTGGCGGTGCCCAGACCGCCCGGTTGGCCGCGGCGTCGACGTCGCGGCTGATGGTCGCGCCCGCGCCGACCGCGACGCAGTCCACCCCGGCCGTCGCCCGCACGCGGGCCTGGCCGCTGGCCATGACGACGGAGCCGCTGCAGGCGTCGACCGTGGCGTTGTCGCTCGCGAACACCACGGCGCCGCGGGCGAACACCGCGGAGTGTGCGTTCGCCTCGACGCTGACGTGCCGGCCCGCCGCCTCCAGGCGGCTGTTGCCGATCACCCGGACCTGCACGGGGCGGGTGGATGCCAGCCGCAGCACCTGTCCCGGAGGGCTGTCGACGACGATCCGCCCGGGCTGGTCGGTCGGATCGGGGGCCACCGCGCGGGCCACCGCCTGGTCCAGCTCGACCTGGCTGCGCACGGTCACGTTCTCGGCGTTCATCGGCACTGCTCCTCTCGCCGGCGCCCCCGCCGGAACTGCTCGCCCGGCCACCGGTTGGCCTGGTCGGTGAAGTAGCGGCGGCGCCGCCAGAACAGCCCGAACGCCTCGAACGTCGAGGGCATCCGCCCGCCCTTGCGCTGGTTGTGCTTGCGGCACGCGCACACGGCGTTCGCCAGGCTGGTCGCACCGCCACGCGACCACGGGATGAAGTGGTCGATCTCCTGCGACGGGCGCTCGCACCGCCTGCCCCACGCCGTGTACTCGCACTGGCCACCGGCCCGGGCCCGGGCACCGGCCCGCTGCTCGGTGGTGAACCACCGGACCGGGTCGTTGCTGGGCCGCAGGTCCGGGCCGACCATGGCCAGGACGTAGGCGACCGCCGCGGCCAGCGCGAACAGCGCGGGAGCGGGCCGCAGCGGGATCCGGCCGGTCACGTACCCGAACCCAGCAGCGAGCACCGCCGCCCCGATCGCGACGGCCCCGCAGCGCCGGACGAACCGCTTCATCGTGACCTCCTGGGTGTGTGTCCACCCACGCGCCGCCGCACGCACCCCTGCAAGGCCGATACCGCCCCGGGCCGGCGCCGCCGGCTCACGGGACCACCGCCATGCCCGGGCCGCTGACAACCAGGCCGTCGGCCGACACCGACCAGGGGTAGGAGCCCGCGGTCAGGCCGGTGATGGTGCCCGAGAACGACCCCGAGCCCGTGCCGATCGTCTGCGAGACCGAGCCGATGGTGACCACCACAGGACCGCTGACCCCGGAGGTGACAGCGCTGACGTTGACCTGGCCCGGCTTGCGGGAGTCGGAGGACACCACGCCGGGGTTGATCTGGATGTTCGTCGAGGGTCCCTGCCCCGTGGTCGGCGTGCGCGGCGGATCCGCGGCCGCCGGGGTGGACGGGCTCGACGTGGTCCCCGCGGTGCCTGCCGTGCCCTTGCCGGTGGCCGCAGCGGAGGTCTGCGCGCGCGCCTCGGCCTGACGCTGCTGCTCGGCCAGCCACGCCGCCTGCGCGTCGCTCACGGCCTGCGACGCGCTCGCCAGGGCCGCGGTGGCCGCGGTCGCGTCGCCGGTCGCCAGCGTGAGGTCCTCGGCGGACTCGGCGTCGACCTGGCGGTCCCGCACGGCGCTGCCGGAGTCGATCGCGGCCTGCAGCGACTGGCGCACCGCGTCGTCGGCGACCTGCTGCGCGCTGGCGGCGACCAGGCTCGCCGCGGCGTCGATCGCCGCCGTGAGCTCGTCACGCGCCTGCAGCCAGCCGTCGGTCGCCTGCTGCAGCTCCCACGCCTGCTGATCGGCGGCGACCGCCTCGACGGCCGCGGCGAGCACCGCGCTGGCGGCGATGACACCGCGGGTCGCCTGCTGCCACTGCGCGCTCGAGGCGTCCTCGGCGTGCTCGCCCGGGCGTCGGCGTGCCTCGACGGCCGCGGACAGCGCGGTGCTGAGCTCGTCGCGGACCCGCTCGTCGGTGACCCTGCCCTCGGAGTCCTGCAGCACCTGCTCGGCCGACTGGATCTGCTCGGCCAGCGTCATGCGCTCCTCGACCCACAGGCTGTAGGCGCTGGTCGCCGCGTTCTGCGCGACCACCCGCCACCCGAGCGCCCCGGCACCACCCAGGACGACGACCAGGACGACCGCCACGACCAGCCACCAGCGCGGCCGCCGGCGACCCCTGGCCGGCGCCGCGGTGTCCTCCGCCGGGACCTGCACCTGCACCGGCACCTCGGCGGGCGCCTCGGCCAGCACCTCGACCGGGACGTCGTCCACGACGACGCCGGGCACGTCCTGGTCGAGGGTCGTCAGGGGTGCGGTGTCGGCCTCGCGCGGACCCGGCGGCGGGGTCGACAGCGCCTGCTCACGCGCGGCGGCTGCTGCCAGGCGTGCGTCCTGCAGCTGCCGCTCGGCGGCCTCGCGTGCCGCCCGCTGCGAACGCTCCTGCTCGGCCGCCCGCTGGGCGGCCTTGGCCCGCTCCCACGCCGCGATCGCCGAGCCGAGTGCAGCGGTGGCATCCGCGACGGCGGCCCGGGCGGTGACCGCGGCGGTCACCGCGGCGGTCAGCTCACCGAGCTCCTGGCTCGGTGCGGCGCCGAGCAGCCAGCCGGCGGCGTCGACCGCGTCCAGCAGCGCCCTGCGCCCGACGGCCGCCTCGAGGTCGGCGGGCACGGCGGCCAACGCGACGACGGCCGCGTCCACGGCCTCGCTCAGCGCCTGGTGCGCGGCGGCACGTGCTTCCAGGGCGCGCCCGCGGGCCTCCTGCTCGAGGGCGGCTCGGCGCGCCGCCTCCCGCTGGACGGCCTGCTCGGCGCGCGCCCGCTCCTGGGCGTCGCGCAGCTCTCGCGCCATCCGCGCCACCTGCTCGGCGCGAGCCCGCGCCTTGGCGGCCGCGGCCTCCCGCGCCGCGTGCTCGGCCGCCTCCCGGCTGCGCTCGGCGGCCATCGCCTCGCGCAGATCCCGCTGGGTGGCCCAGGCGTCACGGGCATCGATCGCCGCCACGTCGATCGCGTCGCCCTCGTCGCCGGCCACCTCGGCGTCGAGGACGTCAGGCTCGCCCAGGTCGACGACCTCGGCGTCGACCACCTCCACCCCGAGGTCGTCGACGACCTCGAGGACCGCGAGCTCCAGGTCCTCGGGATCGGGCGCGACGGGCTCGGTCGGCTGCAGGACTGGGACCAGCGCTGCGGACTGCGTCGTCTCGCTCGGCGCCGGCGGCTGGGACACGAGGCCGCGGCGCCGCCCGATGCGCCGCCGCCCCTTCTTCTCGGGGTCCTGAGCCTCGGCGGTGCGCGCGCCGGGCGTCACGCCACCGGCGGCCAGCTGCTCGATCAGGGACACCGGCCGGGTGGGCGCGGCCTCGGGGCGCACGTCGGTGCTCATCGCGGCTCCTCGTCGCGTTCGGCCACGGGCCAGGTCCAGGTGAACGGCCCGGCCTGCGCGCCGTACCCGCTGCGGCGCTGGTCGGCGGACGTGTCGTCCGCGCCGCGCGCCTGGTGGGTGGTGAGGCACCGGGCTCCGGCGCCGATCTCACCCAGCCGGGTGCGGGCGTGGGTCAGGTTGCTGGCGAACGCGATCGGTCCGGCGTGCTGGTTCGCGCCGTGGGTGGCGTGGTGCAGGCACATCAGCGCCCACAGCTCCTGCACCAGGTCCGGGTGCTTCGGCCAGCACGCCGGCACCACGCGCCGGGAGATGTCGTAGACCTCCACCAGCCATTCCACGAAGTAGGCCAGGCGACCCATCGCGGCCTGGACGTCCTGCTCGGAGGCGGCCGCCCACCAGAACACCTTCGGCGGGCCGGCGGGCGGGGCGTCCATCGGTCCGGCGGCCGCCGACGCCGTCGGCACGGGCTGCTGCTGCTCGGCGGAGGCGTCGGCCAGGATGCGGGTCGCCGTGACCAGTCGGTCGGCGTCGTCGCTGCCGAGAGCGGCGAACGCGGCCTGGACGGCGTCGTCGTGCTCGCGGGTGCTCACCGCACCCCCAGGGCCGCGACCTGACCGCCGGCGGCCGCGAGCAGCCGGCCGGCGACCTGGAACAGGGCGGCCCGCGGGTCACCGCCGCCGGCGACCTGGCGGGTCACGGCTGCCAGGCACCCGTCGCACAGCGGCCCGAGGTCGGGGCGCTGCTCGGCGCCGGGACCCTGGCACAGCATGCAGGCGCTGCTCACTGCGCGCGCACCGGGTAGGAGGGGGCGACCTGGCCGGGCACGACCGGGTGCTCCTGGTGCCAGGTGAGCGAGGCGCGGACCTGCTCGGCCCAGGGCCGCTGCGGCCAGTTCACCAGGTCGACCGCGATCGGGCGGGTGCGTCCGGCCACGGCCAGTGCGAGGTCCTCGGGCAGGCGGCGCAGCTCGGCGGCCGAGACCAGGGGGACCATGTGCGGCTGCTCGGACATGCTGGTCGTGGTCTGGGTGCTCCAGGACCGCGACGTCTGCTTCACGGTGCGCTCTCCGAGCATCGCGGACAGCTCACGCAGGTGCGGCTCGTCCATCGACCCGCCGAGCAGGACCCGCACGGCGTTGTCCCACATCGACTGCTCGGCGTCGTCGCCGTAGGCGTCGCGGGCCTGCGCCCGGGACTGGAACGCCACGACGACCTGCAGACCCTCACCGGACCCCGCGGCCATGGCCTGCGGCAGAGCCGGCCAGGGGTGAATGTTGGCGATCTCGTCCAGGACCATCGTGACCGGCGGCTCCGCCCGCCCGGCCGGGGAGGTCTGGGCGTCCTCACGGACCGCCTCGGCGATCGTGTCGAGCAGCATCGACATGAACCCACCGACGGACGCCCCGACCGAGGCCGAGTCCCGCCAGCGGGAGATCGGGTAGAGCGTGCCCGCCTCGGCGAGGAACGCCCGCGGGTCGAACGCGTCGGGGTCGCGCGGGTCGACGTCGAACATCTCCCGCACGGCCGGAACGTCGAGCGAGGCGAACGCCGTCTCGACCCCGAACCACTTGTTCGACCGCATGCGCGGGTCGTCGCCGCGCACGGCCTCGATCGTGCGGTCCCACCCGGCGGCCGACTCCCGCTCGAGGATCTGCATGGCCTCGGCGGCCTGCAGGGGGGACTTCGACCACCGGTGCAGGTCGTGGATCGAGCGGTGCCCGATCGCCGCGGCGTGCAGCAGCGCCTGCACGATCCCGCCGGCGGAGGTGGCCCACACCTGGTTCTCCCCGGACAGGCCGGTGCGCGAGACCAGGGTGGCTGCGCGGCGCTGGGCGATCGCGGGGTCCTCACACCGGGCGAACGGCGGCCACTTGATCGTGGTCGCCCGGTGGCTGACCCGCTCGGGGTCGAACACCAGCACCGGGCCCGTGGTGGCGCGCAGCCCGATCGTGGCGGCCATGTTGTCCGCCCGGGTGGAGGTGGCCACCACCGCCCCGGGTGCTTCCGCGATCGAGGCGATGAGCACGCCCAGGCCCTTGCCCGAGCGGGCCGGGCCCACCAGGTAGACCGGCTGCTCGCTGGAGACCATGACGTCGACGGTGCGCGAGGTCCCCAGCCGCCACGCGACGTCGGTCGCGGTCAGCTTGCCGGTCGCGGCCAGGGTGGGGCGCACCCGCTTGCCGCGCTCGAGCACGGCCGCCGGGCCGACGGTGGTCTCGATCTCCCGGGCGCGGGCCATCCCGGGCCGCGAGAGAAGGTCGTGGCGCTGGCGGGTCGCCGACAGGCGGTAGCGCACCCACCACACCAGCAGGCAGGTCGACCCCACCAGCCAGCACACCAGGGTCAGCGCCCCGCCGATCGTCCGGGCCACGGGGTGCACGCCGGCCGAGCCGGTCACGACGAGCCCGGCCAGCCACACCAGGGCTCCGGCGCCGATGACGCCGGCGATCGTCTTGTCCTCGAGGTCGACCAGCACCCGGTAGGCGTTGGTGTGCCGGCGCAGCGCGCGGGCCACCGGCCCGCGGCTGATCCGGCGGCCCACGGCGCGGACCTTCGCGGTGAGCTGCTCGGCGTTCTCGGGCAGGGTCATGGTGCTCATCCGGCACGCCCCTCGTCGGTGTTGAACTTCTCGTAGGCCAGTGGGGTCACCAGGGGGTGCACCAGGACCGGGGTGTCGGCGCCGATCCGCCACAGCCCGACGCCCTGGGGCAGCCGGGTGACGAGGTCGAGCTCGTCGGGGGTGGGGCGGATCATCTCCTTGAACAGCGGCAGCGACTCAGCCGACTGGTTGTAGATGATCTTGATCGGGGACTTCGAGATGATCCCGGCGACCTGGTTGCGGTGCGCGGAGTCCGACTCGCCGAACATCGACTGGTCGGCCAGCTCGTGGAAGATCAGCCAGGAGGACACCCGCCAGTCACCGGCCATCCGCAGCCGCTCGTCCATCGCGGCGACCTGGTAGGGGTTGCGCAGCTCGTCCCAGCCCTCCTCGGACACCACGACCCGGAAGCGGCCGTCCCTCGAGCGCAGCGTGGCGTCGATCCACGACGAGATGCAGGCCGTGGCCACGGCCCGCACCTCGGGGGCCGAGTGCCGCATCGAGGAGGTGTCCACCACGGTCATCGGGCTGTCCGGGTCGAGCGCGACCGTCGAGGGCCCGTCGAACATCCCCGACATCGGGCCGGTGACCAGGCGCCCAAACACCAGCGACAGCACCCGTGGTGCGTCCGGGCCGACCAGCTGCACCAGGTCGGCCGGTGGGTCGGTCAGGAACGCGACCAGGTCCCGGATCGTGGAACCGACCGCGTGAGCCGACATCGCGGTCACCGCGGTGTCGATCGTGGTCTGCTCGAACTCGTCGAGCGCCTTGCCCGGGCGCAGGATCGCCACGATGGACCGCAGCGCGTTCCCGCGCCGGTCCTCCACGACCCGCTGCCACTGCTGGGGTTCGACGTCGCCGGGCCGGCGGCCCTCGTCCAGCGGGTTCATCACCGTGCCGACACCGGGGCGGATCACCACCCCGCCGACCGCGCGCCCGATCGGGGCCCACTCGCCCTTGGGGTCGGACTGCACGATCACGTGCCGGCCGGCCTTGATCAGCCGCACGATCACGGTCTTGACGCACATCGACTTGCCCGACCCCATGATCCCGAACACCACGACGCCGGGGCTGGTGACCAGCCCGGCGGCGTAGGCGCCCCAGGGGTCGAAGCAGAACACCGCCCCGGAGTGGGTGTCGATACCGATGGCCGGGCCGGGGATGTTCGCGCTCGAGCCGGCCACGAACGGGGTGAGGATCCCGATGCGGGCCGTGGAGGTCTCGTGCAGCGGGGTCTTGACCCCCGGCGGGCCCCACATCGCCTGCTTGCCGATCCGGCCCCACCAGCGGCGCATCGGGATCTCGTCGAGCTCACCGTCGTCGGCGACGTCGACCTCGCCGTGCTTCGTGCCGTACTCGGTCAGGGCGGTGCTGGCCGCCTTGTGCCGGTGGCCGCGGGCGCGGCGGCGTTCGTGCCACGTCGCGCGGCGGGTGTCGGCGACCAGGACCCGGGGGGTGGCGTTCTTGCGGCTCATGCTCGCGGTCCGATCCCGAGCGGCAGGGAGGTGATGAACGAGGCGAACTGCTGGCCGCGCAGCGCGTTCAGACGCGCCTCCCCGGTGTGGGTGTTGACGTACCCGATGGCCTCCTTCAGCTTGGCCAGGTCGGGCGCGGAGACGGTGACGTAGCCGGCGTACTTGGTGTCACCGAAGCCCAGGGACAGCTCCTGGCGCCGCTGGGCGAGCTCACGGGCCTCCGCGTCGTGGTCGCTGGTCGTGGCCCGGCCGATCTTCTCGCTGATCCGCGCGACGGAAGTGTGCGAGGACTCCGCGCGGCGCAGCCGCACCTCGGCCTTGTGGATCGGCACCGGTTCCCAGACCTGGGTGACCACGTGCGGGAACAGCCCGCCGCCCAGCAGCTCCGAGAGGTACCCGGCGGGGACCTCGGTGGAGGGCCACCGCTCGATCCAGAGCGTCTTGTGCACCGCGGAGTCGGTCACCAGGTGGTCGAGCTTCTCGTCGACCACGCCGGTCAGGACCGCGTCCTGGGGCAGGCACCCGTCCAGCTCGGCGAGCCAGGACGCGGCCTGCGGGTCGAACGCCAGGCGAACCGCGCCGCGGATCTGCGCCTCGGACAGCCACGCGGCGCCCTCGGTGCGCACCCCGCACGCCGGCAGGTAGGCCAGCATCGAGGCGATCCGGTCGGCCAGGACAGCCGACATGCCCGCGCGGCCGCCGCCGGCGGCGCGGATCTCCCCGCGGACCTTCTCCTTGGACACCGTGACCGCGATCAGGACGTCACGGTGCAGGACCTCCCCGAGGGTCGGGTGCTCCAGCAGCTCGGCGTACTCGTCATCGACCCAGCTCCCGTCGCCGGGGCGGTCGAGCTCGGCCCGCGACCCGGGGAACGTGCGGGCGTGGGAGACCACGCGCACCACGCCCTCGAGGTCGGCCAGCGCCCGGCACATCTCGTCGAACGCCCGCGCCCGGGAGGCCTTGACCGCCGGGTCGGCGAGCATCCACCCGTGCGTCGCGACCCGCAGGACCGCAGTCGCGGTGCCCGCGGCCCGGTCCCACAGGAACGCCGCGCCGGCGAACCGGGTGCCGACCAGCGACAGGGTCTTGACCCGTTCGCCGACCGCGCCGGGCACGTTGATCCGCCCGAGCTCCCGGCTCGCCATCGGGTCGATGACGGCCCGGGTCTGCCCCAGCCTCCTGCGCAGCATGAACACCCCCAACGTCGCCACCCGCGACACGTACGAGCGGCCGGCCCAGGAGCCGGCCCCGAAGACCACCACCGGCAGCGACCACCACAGCGTCTGCAGCAGCCCGCCGGGCAGGTCCCCTCCCATGAACCGCACCGCGGTCGGAGCGACCCCGGCCGCGACGATCACCATCTGCGCCCAGCTGAGCCCGGCGACCACACCCGAGCGGGACAGCGGCGCGAACGACGCAACGGGAACGACGCTCTGCTCTGCCATCAGCGACCTCCGAACAGCGAGGGACCGGACTGGCCCCCGGACGACGAACCAGGACCAGAAGGCCGGCGGACGCTGCCGCCACCCGGAGCGGTGCGCGGCCGCGACGCCCCGGTGTCCGCCGCCCGTGCGTCGGGACCCGGCTGGTTGCTGCCGGCAGCGCTCTGCGCGCCACCACGCTGCTCACCGGAGCCGCCACCGCCGCGGCCCCCGCCCGGACCGCCGGGCGCGGTGCGTGCGGTCACCACGGACTCAGCGGCGGTCCCGGACGAACCGGCCGAGCCGGCCGTCCCGGGCGCGCCTGCCATCCCGGACGAGCCCGCCCCGGACGGGCCGCTCGAGCCGGGTGCGGTGAGCAGGTGGTCGTTCGCCCCGGACATCGCGGCGACCGCACTGCGCAGCCGGTCACCGGACTCCCCAGCGCCCCCGCGTCCGGCGGACGTGTCCTGCCCGGACGACGCGTCCGGGGTGCCCTGCGCGGCCGCACCGGCCACAGCGCCCCGGACCTTGTCGATGCCGGACTTGACCAGACCGGCCCCGGCACCGACGGCCGCGCCCACCGGGCCGGCCGCCGCACCGGCGCTCGCCCCGGCCGCGGCACCGCCCGCGGCCGCGCCACCGGCCCCAGCGCCTGCACCGCCTGCCGCACCGGACGCCCCCGCAGGCCCGGCTGCTGCCCCGGCGCCGGAGGTCGCCTTGGCTCCGGCACCCCCGGCGGACTGCCCGGAGGTACCAGCGGCCTGCTGCCCGGGGTCGTTGCTGTTCGGGCCCGCGGCAGGTGCCGGGTTGTCGACGGGCTTGCTGGCCGTAGCGCGCGCCTTCAGCGACTCCCGCACACGGTGCGTGGCCTGGTCGACCAGACGGTTGGTCGCGTTCTGCCCGGCGCTGCGCAGCGGCGCGGCCGCGGCCTGGCCGGCGCGACGTGCACCGGCGCCCGCCCGGGAGGCGCCGGCGTCAGCGAGCTGCCCACCGGCCCAGCCCATGACCGCCATGGACGCGGCCGGCGACATGCACGCCATCCACAACCCGACCATGCCGGTGATCAGCGCACCCAGGTCCGGGGACCCGGTGACCAGATCCATCGCCAGCACGAGGATCCCCGCGGCGAACACCTTGGCCAGGATCAGCGCGACCACGGCCTGCGCCCACTTGGTCACGACCGGGCGCAGTGCCCGCCACCCCTGGGACATGACCGCGGCCGGGGCGAACCCGACCAGCAGCAGCAGCGAGTAGTTCCGGAACGCCATCACCAGGGACAGCACCAGCGACGGCAGCCACAGCAGGACCGCCCAGACCACGAGCATGAACGGCTGGTTGCCGGCGTTGGCCAGCAGCATCGTGAACACCAGCGCGATGTCCTGCGCGGACCCGGACGTCGAGAGCATCCCGATCGCCAGGGCGTCGATCGCCGCGGTGACCTTCACGATCAGCCACACCGCGGTCGCAGTGGCCGGCCACGCGATGAGCGCCCACAGCGCGGCGTAGCCCAAGCGCGCGTGGTCACCGGCGACGATCGCGGCGATGACCTGCACCCCGCACAGGGCGACGGCCACCACGCCCATGACCATGCCGAGCTTGCCGGTCATCGCCGTGGCGATGTTCCACTCCCCGGCGCTGATCGAGCCGAGCTGACCGGAGAACGCACCCGTGAGCAGGCCGGTCGTCGACCCGCTGAGGGCACCGGACCAGTCGGTCAGGACATCGTTGACGTCCGGGAGCAGCGACCACGCCGAGCAGGCCGCAGCGACGACCGCGACGGCGATCGCGCGGGCCCGCCTCGGCGCGTGCGTGACGGCGCGCCGCAGCCGGTGCGCGAGGTCGATCACGCCGGCGCGCACCGGCTGCCAGACGGCAACGATCTCGTCCATGGGTCGGTCAGAACCCGAGGTAACGCTCGGAGAACCAGCCGATCGCCCCGCTGGCGGAGCCGATGATCACCGCGGCGAGGGCCGCGATCAGGAACGCCGCCCCCGTGACGGTCTGCATCTTGCCGGCGCCGGCCGCGCGGCTGATCGCCCAGGCCACGCCCGAGATGACGACGGCGGCGACCAGCAGGATCAGCGCGATGCCGGCGAGACCACCGACGGCGTTCTGAAGCTCGGCCGCGAACGGCCAGTAGTCGAAGTTGATCGTGACCCCGGGGTCGTTCGCCGTCAGCAGCGGCGGTCGGGCCGGGAGGGCGGAGAAGGTGGTCAGCACGCGGCTCATCGGGCACCTCGCTGTCGGTGCACCCGCCCCCTGTGGGTGGGCGCTCGACCCTCCACGTCGAGGGTCGAACCGCATCGCCCGGTCGATACCGCCCTACAGCGGCATGTCGTACTGCATGCCCCAGCCGACCATCCCGCTGAGCGAGCCCAGCACGATGGCAGCGAGGACCGCGGTGATCATCCGCCGCAGCGCCTTGGACGGGATCTCGGCGCCGAAGATCTGCGTCGCGGCGAGCATCAGCGCGCCGGTGACCAGGCCGGCGACCGCCAGGACGATGCCGGTGGCCAGCGCCGCCCCGGCGAGGTCCTGCAGGTTCACCGTGAAGCCGAGCCAGGACCCGTCGAGCTGGAGCCGGTTCAGGGAGTCGTCGAGCCGACGCATCGTGTCCTCCTCAGCCGACCGTGACGTCCGAGACCAGCCACGCGGCGGTGGCGTCGGTCCGGGTCAGCGTGATGAACATGGTCTGGCCGTAGGGCTCGCCCTCCCAGCCGTCGGGCGCCGTCGCGAGGCGCTCGACCCACCGCACCCGGTAGGCCGTGGTCGCGGTGTCCTCGGGCTGGCCGGAGTCCTCCACCGGCGTGACCTGCGCCGTGGTCGCCCCGCCGTGCGCCTGGAGCTCGGACCACCACGACGCACCGGACGTCACCTGCGCGGCCTGCAGCTCGGCCGCCAGCTCGGGCGTCGTCCAGCGTGTCGCACGCTCGACCGCGGCGGACGGGCCGGTGTCCGTGGCCGCGTCGACCTCGACCATCGCCGCGGCGAACGCGGCCGCGACCGCGTCGACGTCGGCGCCGCTCGCCGGGTGCTCGTCGCCGCCCGCAGCACCAGCCCCCTCGTCTCCCGGCGCATCCGGGCTGGTGGTCGGCGTGGGCGCGGTGGGCTCCTGGCTCGCCGCGGCGGTGGGCGCC
Organism: Micrococcales bacterium; assembly: GCA_014763765.1. GTDB lineage: Bacteria > Actinomycetota > Actinomycetes > Actinomycetales > Cellulomonadaceae > Cellulomonas. The sequence continues at coordinate 57,369 of JACXUT010000001.1, read as the reverse complement.
TCGCTCGCAGCGGGAGTCCTCCAGGGCAGTGGGCTGCCACCAGCTGTGGCGGCCCACAGCGCGACACCACCGACGATGATGAGCGCCGCCACCCACCCGATCACGATGGGCACGCTCAGCTCGTCCTTCATGCGAACCTCCGGATGGACCAGACCATGGCCCCGTAGTAGCGGTTGTTCTGCAGGTCGACGACCTGCACGTTCTTGCCGGTGGTCGGGGCGTGGACCATCTGGCCGTCGCCGATGTAGATCCCGACGTGCTGGTAGCGCCGCCCGCCGGAGTTGGAGAACGCGACGACGTCGCCGGGCTGCATCTGGGAGAAGTCCCGGGCGATGGTGATGCCGCGGTTGTCGCGGGCCTGGGAGTCGGCCAGGTGGTCGAGCTGCAGGCCGGTCGCGGCGTAGACGGCGTTCAGGACCAGGCCGGAGCAGTCGAACCCGGGGCCGCGGCCGTCGACGCCGATCTTGCTGGGGCCGTTGATCGTGCCTCCGCCCCACACGTACGGGTAGCCGACCCACACCATCGCGGCGTCCACGATCGCGGACCCCGACGCGGTCCCACCAGGGCCGGCCGTGGGGTCGAGCCACAGGTACCCGGTCATCGCGGCCAGGACCTTGGTGACGTACTCCTGCGCCACGGCCGGGATCCCGCCCGCGCCGGCGACGGCCGACCAGCCGGCGTTGTACGCCGCCAGCGCCACCGACACCGGGTCGCCCGTGATCGTCCCCGCGGCGATCGCCGACTCCGCGCGGGCCACCAGGTCGCACAGGTACGCGGCCTGGGAGGTGATGGCGTCCTTGCCGTTGAACACGTCGGCCAGGCCGTCGCCGTCGCCGTCGCTGCCCCACTGCGCCCACGTGGTGGGCATGAACTGCGCCAGGCCCATCGCACCGGCCCACGACTCCGCCCGCGGGTTCCAGTCCGACTCGACGTCGACCTGCGCGGCCAGCAACGGCGCCCCGACGTCCTCGCAGGTTCCGGCCGCGGACATCAGGACCGCCAGGTACTCCTCGGGGACCTCCGAACGCTCGGACAAGGTGGCCTGCTTGCCGCCCTCCGCGCCGCCGAGCAGCACGACCAGGAGCAACAGCGGCGCGGCGACCGTCACAATCACCACCAACGCCGCGATCACCGCGGTGATCAGGCAGCCCCGCCCACCCTTCTTCTTGCCCTTCTTCTTGCCGCCCAGGGCGCCGGCGGCGCGCAGCGCACCGGACTTGCCGCCGGCGACCTTCGCGGCCGCGCCGACCGCGACCGGCGCGGGCATCAGCCCGCCGCCTGATCGCGGCCGGGTCGGGTGCAGGGCTCAGGAGGTTCGACCGGTGCGCGCGAGGACATGCCCGTTCGCGCGCACCCGGTCGCCGGCGTGGGAGCCTGATCGCCGGCCACGTCAGACCACCCGCCGCTGGGTAGGGACGCTGGAGCGGCCCGTGCCCTTGAGGATCTGCTGCAGGCGAGGACCGACCCGGGCGGGCCGGCCCTCGAGGTGGCAGTCGAGGAACAGACGGATCTCCGTGCGCAGCTGCTCGCCGCGCACGTCGTGCAGCGCGTCGGACAGCAGCCGCTGCCACGCAGCCGTCCCGCCGGGCCGGGAGATGACCAGGGCGTGCAGGGTCCGCAGCGCGACCGCGAGCTCAGCCAGCGTGTCGGGCTGCTCCTCGGCGTCCACCCGCCCGTCCAGGCCGGCCCATGGTCCGCTGCCGGGCGGCAGGTCCCCGATGTCGCCGGCGATGTCCTGCCCGGGCCCACCGGTCCCGCCGCGCTTGGTCATGTCACCGCGACGCCACTCCTGCACACACCGCCGGGCGATCCCGTTGACGTACGCACCCAGCGGCGGGCGCGGATCGAGCGACCGCCACGCCGGCAGCCTCAGCCACGCCGTGGACTGCACCTCACCCATCACCAGGTCGACGTCGCATGAGCGCCCCAGCCGGTACAGCCAGCGGCGCACCATCGGCTCCTGCTCACGTACAGCGTCGGCGAACTCGGCCCAGGTCGGTTCCACCATGTCCGCCGCCGCACCCAGGCCGATCGGCGCCGCGCTGGACCACGGGCGCTGCGCCGGAGTCGGACGGTTCATGCTCAGCACCTGCGCGCTCACCTCGGACCTGCCGTGCGGGGCTCCGCCTCGGCGAACAGCTCCGGGTGCTGCTCGCGCAGGACCCGCAGACGGCGTCGCCCGGTCGACTCGGCACCCACCACACCGTCCTCATGCGCGAGGCGCGCCGAGACCGGCAGGCCGTCACGCGTCCGGCCGCGGACCCACACGAGCAGCGGGTCCTCCTCGGCCTGCGCCAGGTCCTCGACGTTCGCGACCGCGTGCAGCTGCGGTGCCCGCTGCGCCGGCACCGCCTGGAGCAGAGGACGGGGCTCCTCGAGCACCGGCGCCTCGTCGACCCGCACCTCGACCGGCCCGAGGGTCACGTCGACCGCCGCCGCCGCGGGCTCGGCCGCGGCCGGCTCCTCCGCCGGCGGCTCAGCGGGGATCACGGCCCGGTCGCGGGCGCGGTGGGTCGCGATCATCACCAGCATGTGGCTGGCGGCCAGCAGCGCCACGGGCGGCACCGCGGAGAACGCGGCCGCGGCCCACCGGGCCATGAGCAGGTCCCCGACCTCGACGGGGTGGGCGTGCAGGGCGTTGCCCGTCAGGGACACCGCGGAGAACACCACCAGCGAGCCCGCCGGGTACCAGGCGCCGCGCAGGCCGTGCGCGCGGAACCGCCACGTGGCCCACGTCGCCAGGACGATGAACCCGTCGATGATGACCGGGAACATCCACGCGATCGCCGGGTCGACCCCGGAGGCGATGCCCACCGCGCGCAGCGCGAGGAACGACAGCGAGAACGCCAGGACGGCGAGCAGCCCGGCGAGCCACAGCCCGGGCCACAGGGCGTGGGCGAAGCCGCGGCGGGTCATCGCTGACCACCCCACGCGGCCAGCCACTGCCCAGCCCGCGCGACGTCCTCTCGGGCGCGCAGCAGGTCGCGCTCGCTCACCCGGCCCGTGTCCAGGCGGGTGAGGGCCTGGGCCAGATCCCGCACGACGGCGGTCAGCGGCGTCAGCAGAACCGCGCTGGACTGTGCGGCCGCGTCGCGGTCGCTGACCCACGTCTCGGAGAACACCACCCCGTCGCGTAGGTACCCCGCGGTGGCCACCAGGTCCCGCACCGTGGCCCGGGCAGCCTCGAGCAGCAGCGCGCCCGGGGTCGCCGCCGGGGCGAGGGTGATGCCGATCGCGCTCGCCAGGTCCTCGACGTCGACGACATCGCCGCCCTGGATGACCGCTTCGACCCGCCCGCGGGCACCCGCCTCGAGGTCGGCCGTCGCCGCGCTCAGCGCGGACTCGTCCGCTGAGACCGTGGGCTGGGAGACGCCGAGCTCGCGAGCGACCTCGGTCTGAGACCACCCCTGCGACCGCAGGCGCGCGACCTGCACCTGCCGCTCGAGCACCTGCGCGGTCGAGGCACGGACCACGGGGTACGAGCGGGCATCGCGGCCCACCGACCTCCCGCTATCAGGTGTCCCATCTGGGACACGTGATAGCGGTGGCATCGCGGCGACGTCACGCTGCACTGTCGTCTTGGCCACGCCGAGCACCGCGGCGATCGCGCGCACCGACATACCGCCCTCGCGCAGGGCGAGGGTGCGGGCGTGGCGCTCCTCGACCGTGGCCCACATCCGCGTCTGGGAGAACTCCGCGGCGCAGTACGCCTCCCAGGACTCGTAGCCCAGAGCGACCCAGGCGTGGCCGTCGTAGGCCGCCTGCACGGCGCCGTCGACCTCGGCAAGAGCGTCGAACGCGGTGACGGCCGCCGAGCGGATCCGCTCGGTAACGCCCCGCGCGGCGTCGACCGACATCACCTCGGTGTCAGCGCCAGTCGCGTCGATGACCAGCACCTGGGTCTCGACGGGCGCCGCGGGTGTCACACCGCTCATTCGCCCTGCTCCATGCCGGCAGCCCGTCGATGGCGCCCCCCGTCCGCGGCCCGCGGCGCGCGGCGGCGGCTGGTGGGATCGGGTGCGGAGGTGTCCGCAGCCAGAACCCGCGCCAGTTGGTGGACCGCCAGGACCGCCGCTCGAGCGGCGGCATGGGTTCCCGGGTGCCGGGAGGCCATCGCCGCCTCGACCAGACGCGGCAGTGGCACCCTGGCGAGCTGCGATGCGGCCACGGTCCGCTGCGGCGTCGACGCCGCAAGCGGCGGGGGTGATGGCGCCGCGGATGCCGCAACCGCGAGTCGGTCGCGGCGCGGCCACCCGGCTGCCGCGGCCAACTGCATCACGCACCGGAAGTCCAGGCGCTCCGCGGCGGCGACGTCCTCGCGGGACGCACCGCTGGCCAACGCCTGCAGCACCCGCACCCGGATGGAGTCATCCACCGATACGGGCCTGGTCGCCGGTCCCTTGATCCCCATCGTCGTCTGCTCCGTTCCACGTGGAAGGGGTGGTGGGCGGGTGGTGGTGCGTGAGGGTCGCCACCCGCCCGCCGGTCACCGAGGGTTCTCGCCCGCGGTCTGGGTCCTCACCACACCGACACCGGCCCCCCGTGCCCGGTCGGGCCTCGGGCGCCTGGCAGGAGGTCCAGGCGCCCGAGGCGGGGCGGGTCGCGATCTCAGGGGCAGGGAGACCACGACCCGCCGTCTTGGGCCGAGGGGACTACAGCCCCTCGGCCGGATCGATGCCGAGGGTGTCCTCGGCACTTAGCTGGGCCGCCGCCGCGACTACCAGGACCGGACTGAACACCAATGCCCGGACGAACGCCCACGCGACCAGTGCGGCGCCGCACGCTCGGGTGATCACGACCGAGCTCCGGTCCCCTGACGCCGGGAGCGGACGTACCCGATCTGACCGGCACCGAGCGCGATCAGCAGTGCAGCACCGAGCAGCAGCCCGTAGGTCTTCGCCCCGGTGACCGCCAGCGCCCGAGCCTGGTCACTGTTCGCAGCCGCCGCCGCGGAGTCCTGGTACTGGACCACGACCGTCGTGGTCTCCGCGGGCAACCGGGGCTCACCGACGTGCACCACCTCACCGTCCGGGCCGGTCAGGGTCTCGACCCAGTAGTACGTGCCGTACCGGTCGAGCGTGACGTCCGCTGAGCGCACCTCACCGGGGCCGGTGATCTCGACCGGGTCGAGGGTGGCCACCAGCTCGTCGTCGGCGACGTCAGTGCCAGCGGCCTGCCGGTACACCGCGAACGTCAGCGTCGAGCCGGGCACCGGGGTGCCCTCGATCAGCGCGACGTCGCGCGCCGCCTCGCCCTCGGCGATCTCCTTGAGGGCCTGCGTGGTGACCCGCACGACCTGCGTGGTCTCGGCCGGCAGCCGGGGCTCACCGACGTGCACGACCTCGCCGTCCGGTCCGGTCAGGGTCTCGACCCAGTAGTACGTCCCGACCTCGTCGAACACCACCGCGGGCGACTCGTAGGTCCCACCGTGGTAGATCGTCACGGGGCCGATCTCGGCCACGAGCTCGTCATCGGCGAGATCATCGGAGTCAGCCTGCCGGTAGGCCGCCCAGGTTAGGACCGACTCCGGCTCGACCGGCCCGGAGACGTAGGCGACGTCGTAGGCGGGGTCACCGAGGGCGACCATCGGCTGCGCGAGCGTGGTGACGACCGGTCGCTCCGGCGCGGTGACGCGGGTGATCTCCGAGGGGTCACCGAAGGCCCCGCGCACCACGACCTGGCCGTCCGCGTCGTAGTACGTCGCGACCCAGTACACGTCACCCCAGGCGGCGGTCTCGGGCAGGTCCGTGGTCGTGTACCCGGACCGGAAGGTCCCGGCCGCGGTCACGGGGATCTGCTCGGAGGTCCACAGCAGGCTCTCGGCGGACTCGACCGCCTCGACGCCCGCGACGAACGGACCGTACGCCTCGAACTCCAGATAGCCGCCGGCGTGGATCGTGCCGGTCAGGTGCGCGGTGTCCTTGAACGGCTGGCCCGCGACCACGCGCTCGTCGGCATCGGTGACAAGCCAGGTCTCCACCTCGGTGGTCTCGTCGTACGGGACGTACGCGTGCTCGAGCGGGTCACCCGGGGACGTCGCCAAGGGCTCCACACGGTCGTCGCCGGCCCACGTGGACACGATCACGTACCAGCCAGCGCCGGCGTTGGAGTCCGCGATCGGGTACTCACCCTCAGTGCCGACGACGTACGTGCCGTTCTGGGCGGGCGTGGTGTCGACGCCGAGCACCGGTGCGGTGCTCAGGTCGAGGTCCGCGGTGGGCTGCTCCGCCAGCGGCCCGTAGGCCGTGTGCACGACTTCCTGGCCGTCGGCCTCCCAGCCACCCAGGCCGCGGAACTCGGTGTGGGAGTCGGGGAACCCGGACTGCGTGATGACGTCGCGCAGCTGGCCCCCCTGGACGACGTTGAAGTCCACCATCATCGAGGTGAGTGAGACGGGGTGCTTCACCGAGTGCGTCTCGGCCTCGATCATGAACGCCGTCTGGACCGAGTCCGCGAGGTACGGCTGGGACTCCACCGGCTGGCGGGCCTTGTCCATCTCCCAGACCCACGTGTAGAAACCGGCCGCGCTGCTCGCGGTCGCCGGCAGGCGCTCGGTCCCGGTGCCGTCCACCACGAGCTGGTCATGCCCGTACACCTGGGCACCGGCCGGAACGTCGGCCGCCTCGGACACCGGCACGTCGAACGGGCCGTACAGCGTGCCGTCCCAGACCGTCTCGACCGGGCTGCCGTTCTGCTTGGCCAGCCAGCCGGGCCCCGTCGCGACACCGAACGTCAGCACGTCGACCAGGTCCTCGGTCGCGAGCTCGGGGTAGCGGTCCTCGACCTGGGTGGTGATGGTCGGGGTGAACGGCACGATGTGCGTCTCCGCGACCAACCCGAAGTCGTGCGTAGCGTCGCCGCGGATGTACTGCGCGACGGACGCGGACTGCGAGGCCTTCTTGATCGACCAGACCCACGTGTAGTAGCCCGCCTCGCTCGCCCGCAGCGTGCTCGGGGAGTCCAGCGTGCCCGGACCGTTGAACGTCAGGGTCTCGGTCGCGACGGCTGGTGCGTCGGCCGGGACGTCGGACGACTGTGCGGGCTGCTCGGCGAACGGGCCGTAGAGCGTGCCCTCGGCCACGACCGGCACGTAGGAGCCACCGACCTGGGTCCACACATCGCCTGCTGCGGCGGCCGCGGTCACTTGGTCAACCAGCGACTCCCCCTCGGCGACGAACACCGTCGCGACCTGCGTCCGGACCTCCGGCTGGAAGTCCAGCACCACATCGAACGGGGTGCCCGCCGTCGTGAGCTCTTCCGGGTCCGACGGCGGACGACCCGCGTAGGACAGGCCATCCTGGACCGCACCGGACATCGAGTACTTCGTCAGCGTGACCCGACCGGCACCACCGATCTCGACCACCGGCGTCACGGTCCCGTTGCCGGTCGCAGTCCAGGACAGCGAGATCGGCCCGGCCAAGGTCGTGCCCTCCCAGATGTTCGTGCCGGTCGTGTCGAACACCGCCGGGCCGGTCAGGGTGACTCTGATCGGCTTGCCCGCGATCCAATTGCCCGCGTCGGACAGGAACCCCAGGTTGTTGATCGCCCCGGTGCGCTTGTCCGCGGTGACGACCGTCGACGTCGACCCCCGGAAGGGGCCGGCCTGCACTGCCGCCTCCGCGAGGTACGCCGCCGCGACGTCCTTCACCGCCTGCGGGGCGTTGGCCTCGATCCGGGCCTTGCGGGTCTCCGGGGAGACCGCGCTGGCGCCCTGGGTCTCGTGCCGCATGTGCGTCAGGTAGGAGATCGCCGCCCGCGACGTCGCATCCGCGATCCCACGCTTGGTCTCGTAGATCCACGCGAGCTGGGCGTCGCTGACGATCTCGGTGCCGACCGGGGTATAGCCCACCGGGTCGTCGTTGCCGGACTGGACGCAGAAGTACAAGTCCTCCACGCCGTTCGGGGGCTTCATCGCCCCCAGCCAGCTCTCACCCCAGGAGGTGACGCCGGTGATCGGCACGCCGGGCTGCAGCACACCTGCCGTCACCGCCTCGGCCGGCTGCAGCCCGGAACCGACGAGCCCCACGCCGGCCAGCGCCACGGCCGCCGCGACGGCAGGGACGGTTTTGGTCAGGACGCGCCGATGAGACGGCCGTCGCCGGGCATCTGCCCAGGTCAGAGCCGTCTTCAGGACGCTGCGCGCACGCGCGCGCACGGGTACATTGGTCATCGCTTTCGCTGCTCTCCTGTGCAAGGACGGGTGGAAGCAAGCGGGGTCCCGGGCGGCAACCCGGGGCCCCGCACCTGTGTGCGGGACTAGCACTAACTCACGGGGACACCCCCCCTTCTCCGCGCGCCATTAGCACGGCCACGCGTTGCCCGACGTGTCGAGCACCCAGCAGGCGTCGGTGCTCTCCTCGATCCAGTACGAGCCGTCACCACTAGAGGTGGACGAGCCCGTGCCGGTCGAGCCCGGGGCTCCGCCAGAGGTCGTGCTCGACCCGGCGCCGCCGGGCTTGCCCGACCCCGGCTTGCGGGCCGGTGCGTTCTTCTGCGTCGCCGCGGCTGCAGCAGCTGCCTGTTGGGCAGCGACCCGATCGGCCTCGGCCTGCCACGCGTTCTGGGCGTCGATGACGGCCTGGCGGGGCCCGTCGAGGGCGCGCACCTGCTCGCGGGCCGCCGACGAAGCGACTGCCAGGTCCTCGAGGGTCGCGTCGTCGGCCGCCGCGGTGTCTCGGACCCTGATCGCGGCATCGAGCGCGTCTCGCAGTCCCTGTCGGACCTGGTTGTCCGCGACCCTCGACTCCGAGCCGGCCAGGACGTCCTCACCGACCGTGATCGCCGCAGCCAGCTCAGCCACGGCAGCGGCGTGATCGGCGCGTGCCTGGTCGACCAGCCACCGCTCGTGCGACGCCCGCACCTCCTCGGTCGCGGCAACCAGGTTCTCGGTGGCGGCCCGCGCCTCGCGCGCAAGGTTCTCCACCCTCGCCGTCACGGACCGCAGCTCGTCGGCCGACGCCGCGTCGATATCGACCACAGGGAGCTCAGGAACCTCCGTGGTCTCTCGGATCGGTATCAGGAACTCGACCGTGGCCGGGTCTGCGACCTCTCCGTCCAGACCGGGCACCGTCGCGGCCGCCGTGAGCGCCTCACCGAGGTCGGCCACGGCGACGGTGTAGTTCTCGACCGCGACCTGGAAGTCCTCGCGCGCCGCCTGCAGCTGGCGCTCCTGAGCCGCCAGCACACCCCACACCACGCCGAGCGCAGCCACGACGACGGTGATGGCCCCGGCAATCAGCAAGCCTGGGAGCGGCCACCTGCTCGATGCGGGCGCAGGGACGCGGGTGGTCTGGCTCATCAGACGCGTCCTTCGTAGAGGCGGGACGAGGTCAGCACCGTGACACTCGGCAGCAGGTTCATGGCGCCCTGACGCTCTTCCTGCCCGACCCCGGTGTAGATCGCCGTTGTTGCCAGCGAGCGGTGGCGCATCAACTCCTGCACGACGCGCACGGGCACGCCTTCCTGGAGGAGGGTCGTGCCGAACCAGTGACGCAGCTGGTGCGCCGTCGCAGCCACGCCGATCCGGCGGAACGCCCGCGAGATGCCGGCGGACACCGAGTTCGGCGAGACGTGTCGTGTGGGGTCGCCGGGGGAGGGGAACCAGCTCCCGGAGCTCGGCCACTGGTCGATCAGCCGGCGCAGGTCATCGTTGAGCGGCAGGTAGTCGCGCCCGCCGCCTTTGCCGACCACCTCGAAGAGGTCGGTGACGCGGCGGAAGTCCTCGCCGCTGACCTTCGCCGCCTCCGAGACCCGCAGCCCGGCGCAGGCGCACAGCGTGGCCTGGGCGATCGTCTGCGGGTGCTGGCCCGAGGCCAGCAGACGCCGGACATCCCTCGTGAGCACCGGGCGCGGTTGCGCCCGCGGCACCTTCGGGCGGGCGACCCGGATCGTCGGGTCGTCGTCTCGGTACCCCTCGCGCACGAGGTAGTGCGACCACGCGCGCAGGGCGTGGTAGTACGTTGAGCGCGACGACGGGTTGCGGACTGTTCGCAGCCAAGCGCGCAGAAGGTCCGGGCTCATCGCGCAGTCGGGAACTGCCAAGTCGCGGGAGATCGCCCGCACGATGCGCTCCCGCTCGCCAATCGTGCGCCGCGACAGCGCCCCCATGTCCATGTGCTCGACCCAGCGCGACAGCGCCTGCCCCCTGCACTGGCACGCGTACAACGAAGAACCGTTCATCCGCACGTCGCTACCAGAGACCAGGGCACCCTCAGTGGCGGGTCCGTGCCTCACAGCCCCGCCACGAGCGGAAGGTCCGCGTCCCAGAGTGGTTCGGACGAGGGAAGTTGAGTGCTCCGGGCACCCGCACTCAGGTGGGAGATGTCGGCACCACCAAACTTCGGATCAGAAGGTTGGGGGTTCGAGTCCCTCCGGGCGCACAGCGCAGACTGAGGCCCAGCACCGCAACGGTGCTGGGCCTTCGTCGTCCCGCCGGCAGGTGCGTTCGCGCAGATCGGCGCCGTCGACCGCCCCGGTAGCTCGCGCGACCGAGGTCTTGTCGGTCGCGGCTCTCGACGCCGTCGCGCCCTCCTGCGTCCCGTCGCCCGGACACACGTCCGCGCACACCGGGACACACCCCGCCGGTCGCCCCCACACCTCCAGACCGGGTGCGCGGGAGCGCGGCGTGCGGCGCTTGCCGCATGCGCCGGACCTCGGACCGGTCCGGTGCATGCCGCGACTGCCGCCACCGAGCATCACCGTCCGCACCCACCGAGGCCGGCTGGCCGGCGTCCATCCCACCCGGTACCGCCCCGTCGCTCCGCGCACCCTGCGCCCGGCCAGGCAGAGCGCCGCCGTGATGCCCGTGCCCGCCGGGTACGTGGACGTCACGGTCGCGGCCCGCGTCCTGGACCGCCCCGAGGCGCTGCTGATCTACCGCGCCCAGCCCCACCCCGAGCTGCTGCCGCCGCACGTCCTCGTGGACGGCCGCCCCCACTTCCGTCGCACCGACCTCCCCGGAGTCCCCGCATGAGCACCTGGTCCACCCCGTACCTGACCGTCACCGACGCCACCGGCAAGCGCGTCGACTGGACGCCCCTTCGCCGCCATCGGCGCCATGCCCGTCTCCAGCACCGCACGCACCCACGGGTTGTCCCGGTACAGCTCGTAGGTCTGCTGGCGCATCCCGTCGAAGAGCAGGCGGTCGTACAGGTCCGACTCACGGACCTCGAACGCGGCTGCGGTCCGTCCCGGAGTCGTCGGCGGCTGTCCCTTCACCAGGGGGATGTCCCACGCCCCCTCGGGGAACGCGTCGCTCAGGTCCAGGCTCATCGCCATCACTTCCTTCGAGTACAGCGGCATGCTCCCTGCGTGCTCGCGGCCGGCGGGAGGCCAGGACGAACCACGCCCGTCCCACCCGCTCCGCCATGGCGTCGTCCCGGACGACCCGGACGACCCGGACGCCGATGCCGTACTCCATCCCCCGAGTGTCGGTTTAAACCGACGCGTAGGACAGGGTGCGGCGGACTCCGGTCGCGAACTACCGAGGGGTTGACCTCGGTCGTTCGGCATCCTCCAGCTACGCCGAACGTCACGGTGCGCGGGTGCAGCCAGGGCGCAAGGAGCCATGGCCGACTGCGTGACGCACCAGGACAAGGAACCGCGTCCCGGCGGTCTGCCTTGTCGCTCTCCAAGGTTCGGTTTGCCGTCCGGCGAAGCAGCTTGGGGGACGGACGCCCGTGATCCCGCGTCTGCGACCCGGAACGCGTGACCGCTCTTCTCGGGTCTGTCCCGTGTCCCCTGCCGCCCCGAACGCGCACGGAGGTGGATCACGAGGGCATGCGGCGGGCCGGGTGTGGCGAGTGCGCTCCCCGTGCCGCCGCCGACGGTCTGGTCGTCACCGGCTCCACCGGAAAGGAACCTGATGTCGGATGAGAAGGCCGCCCGAAGGGTGAAGGACGAAGATTTCGTCATCGTGCGTCGTCGTTCTGGCCAGCGTGAGCAAGTCGGATCTGTCGCCCACCGAGATGGCGTTGCTGTGCCATCTGCTCTCCCGGATCCGCTTGGGGACCAACGTGGTGCCCAAACTTCTCGGGGATCGAAGCCGCCGCGACGATCGGAGCCCACGTGACGTCCGTGTCGACCGCGATGACGAGGCTGCGCACGCGGATGATCGTCCGCGACGTGCGAGCGGACGGGCACCGGACGATCATGGTCAATCCCCACCTTGCATCCCGTGCGGACAAGCGAACGCGACACGACCTGCGCAGCTTCTCGGCGATGCCGCAGGTCGCGATCGCCCGGCTTGCTGGCGGGCGATGATCGGGGTTGGCGATCGGTGATCTCCTCGGGCTGTCGATCACCGATCACGGATGTGCCAGAGGGCGATCCGATCGCCGCCATGCTCGCTCGGAACGAGCCCCCGGTAGCCTGGGAGCCATGCCGCGCCGGTCGAGCTCCTACCGCACCCCGCGGGAGTGGATCGCAGACGGCGTGTGGCCAGAGGGCACATTCGAGCCGGACTCCCCGACGGCCGTCGCGTACGCGGTGGAGATCGCTCGGCGGCTCGAGCAGGGCATGGGCGATCGCTCGAAGGCCGGTGTTGCCCGCGAAGCCAACCTCGAGCGATCCACGCTGTACGACCTGCTGTCAGGGCGGAGCTGGCCGGACGCGATCACGATCGCCCAGCTCGAGCAGGTGCTGCAGACCCGGCTCTGGCCCGATCACCCTGTGCCCCCGCTTCGCAGTTGACGTCGCGCGAGCAAAGGCTCGGCGCGATGCGGGATCTGCTCGAGCGGATCGGCTCCGCACGGAGCGGTCTGATGCGAGTATGCCGATGTGGACGTTCGCCCCATGCCCGGTACGTCCGGACACCGCCTGATCGAACTCCTTGAGGACGCGGCGCGCACGCTGCGCAATGTGCAAGGAGCGGCGTATGACGCGGTCGGGCTGTTCAACGCGTATCTGTCCTGGGCCTCTGACCAGGTCCGTATGCTGGCGCCCGCGGTGTCACGCGGGGCCCTGGACGAGCTCGTCACGACCCGTCGGCACTGGGCGTTGCATGCGCTCGATCCGGCGACCAAGGGCCGCTCGCTCGCCGGCATCGTCAACACGGAGATCGAGCAGCAGGCCAGGCTGATCGATGCTGCGCGGAACGTGCTCGTGAAGGAGCTCGGCGACTATGTCGGGGTCGACCGAATCCTTGTGCCAGACACCAACGTCTACCTGCATGTGAACGCGCGGTTCGACGAGCTCGACTGGCGGCCGGTGCTCGTCGCCGCTCACCGGCAGACACGGGTAGTGGTGCCGCTGATCGTGCTTGACGAGCTCGACAGGGCGAAGCGACGCTCGGACAAGGTCGACGCGGACAGCAAGGAGTCCGTGCGGACCCGGGCCCGGGCCACGCTGAAGGCGCTCGAGGAGCGCTTACTACCGCTCGAGCGGGCGGAGCCGCTCGACGTGGTTACCTACGGTCTTCATGTCGAGCGTGCTGGGCACGTCCGGCTGCCGGATGCTGACAGCGAAGTCATCGACCAAGCGCGCGCCTTGCGTGATCTGACCGGGCTCCCGCTCGCCATCCTCACGGGCGACACCGGGATGCGCGTGCGCGCTGCGGTGAGCGGCGTCGAGACCGTCCCTGTGCCGGGTCAGTGGGTGGTGTTCGGGGCGACCGCGTGACGTCGTGCGGCCGTCGTGGTGGGAAGCCGACGGGGAGCTACTGGACACTCCGCCTCGGCGATGAGGGGATCGAGCGGAGCGAGGTCTCAGTCCACGGCGCGCAGGCGCGTACCCTGCGGGTGGTTTCGGGGGTCGGGAGGAAGGGTTGGCCACGACTCCTGCTGGTCCTCCAGGATCCGCGGGCGCTGAGCCTCGGGGAGGACATCGGTGAACAGGGCGAGCGTGAAGCCGAGCCCGGTGGCCGCCGGGCTGATCAGACCGTGTCGTCCGAGCTGGTGAGCGACGTTGGCCACGGCACGGCACTGCTCGTACGCGGCCATGTCGTCTGTCGCAGACTGAAGCTCGGTGATGGTCAGCCCGGCGCTCGCACGCGCTCCCGGAGTGCGCAGGTCGAGGATGTTGGTCACGTCGATGTCGCACGTGACGAGCGTGCGTGGCGCTAGCTGCGCCAGCAGGCTCTCGCGGTCAGGTTCTTCGACCGGGTCGATCAGCCGGCGGTAGGCCTCGACGACGACCGAGTCGCGCGGTTGTCCTAGGTAGAGAACGGGGAACCCGGTGCGGCTGCCCCAGCGACCGTCTGCCGGGATTGCCTGCAGCGCCCGTGCAACGCGACTCGTCGGAACGTGCCGCTGCCACTGGCCGGTCACGGTGGTGATCGGCAGTGCGGCGATGAGCGCTGCGTCCGGGCTCATGTCAGATCTCCCCGACGACGCGTTGCACCTCGTCGAGAACGCTCTCGATGTCTCCGTCTCGCAGCATGTCGAGCGGGCGTCTGCCCCCGAGATTCCGGTTTCGGGAACGCAGCCAGATCTGGATGCCCTCGTCGGTGTAGACCTCGCGCAGCTCGGTGACCAGGTGCACGACATCAAGCACGCGGTCCACGGCGTCACCGCGAGGTCGGGTACGTCCGCTGGACCAGTTCTGGACGGTGCGCTCACTCGCGCCGACGGCCACAGCGAGCTCGCTCTGGCTGATAGCCGGGACGACGTCGTCGACGAGGCGCATGAAGGAGACGTTCGACCTGGTCCGCGCCTGGTCGTGCGTACGTGCGTCGTTCATGGGGTGGCCTCAACAGGGCTCAGGCGGACGGGCGACATGTCACGATCGTGCTGCTCCCGAATCTGCGTGTCAAGTGGCGGATCACTTGCGTGTTAGATTGCGCCTCGCGTAGCGTCTGCGGTGGGAACTTCTCGTTGGAGGAGCAATGGCACAGTTGCTGATCCGCGCTGGGACGCCTGATGCGGCGCTGATCGAGTCAGTCATGTCCGATGTGCGCGCCGTCCGTCCGGACCGTCTCGTCGTGGATGCGCACGTCGCCGCGCACACACCAGAGCTCGCAAGAAGTGCGGGGCGCGCTGGGCGAGGCTTCCTCGTCGACCCGCAGACCTATCTCTGGCAGGGAGCGGTGCACCCTCTGAGGTCGTGGGCGAGGCTCCCGTTCGCGCAGGTTCGCCCGATGCTCGCCACGGAGGTGAGCGATCTCCGAGTTGCGCGCGTGCTGGTCGAGCGCGCCATCGAGTTCCAGCTCGGTCACGGCGCCACGCACATCATCGCCCCGTACGTCCACGTCGAGGGGGCTGGCGACGGATGGGTGCAGGCGCAGCTGACCCTGTGGCACGCCACGCGGGACTATCTCGACGCGCACGGGCTGCACTTGCCGGTCGTCGCCGTTTTGTCGCTCGGATGGCGGTTGCACGCTCGTCGGAACTGGCCTGCAGCACTCAGCCCGCTGCTCGGGGCGCTCGGGGCGCTGGAGCCGGACGAGGTCGCACTCGCGAGCTCGAAGATGGATCGTGGTGCCGACCCCGCCGCGCGGCTGGTGGACATGCTGCGTGTCGTCCAGCGTCTCGCGAACCACTTCCCCGTGATCGTCTGGCGGCAGGGTGCGCTCGGCGAAGCCGCGATCTTGGCGGGAGCGTCAGGAGTCGAGACCGGGATCGGCTGGCGAGACCGGTGCGACCTCCAGACAGCCAAGAACGAGCTGCGCGGGCAGCCGACGCCCGGAGGGACGCCGCACCCGACCTACATCGGTGCGCTGCACCGCAGCATGACTCGTGCACAGCTCGCCGCGGTCAGCCGACGCCCCGACCTCGCCGCGCAGATCACCTGCCTGGATGCGGCTTGCTGCCCGAACGGTGCGCGCGACCTCACCCGCGACGGGAGGCGCCACTCGATCGCGGCCCGCGCGGCGAACATCAACCGGATGGCGAGCGCCGCGCACGAGTCGTGGCGCTGGGAGCAGCTCGCCGTCGACACGGGACGTGCGCTCGTCGTCACAGCAAGCCTGAACGACTACCTCGACCGTCTCGGTGACCCCAAGCTGGGGCGCTTGGACTCCGGGGCGATCACGGCGATGCATACGGTCGCGCTCCAGCGGCGTCGGTCCACCAGGCGCGGCCGACCCGCAGCCTGATCACCGCCGTCGTTCGCCGTCGCTTGCGTTCTTGAGGCTCCGCAGCGTGCCTGCATCGAGTCGGGCCCGGACGGGCGCGGGCGTCCTACGATGCCGAAGCCGGTGTGACGGCCGCATCGAGCCAGTCCACTGCGTCCTCGTCGCTCACGACCTTGCGGGCCACGTCGAGGGCTCGGCTCCCCGCGGCCGAGGCGACGCCGAACACGGTGCCGACGAGTCGGTGCCGTTCACCCTAGCGGCTGAGCTCGCGATGCAGGCGCTGGACCACCGGTACCGTTCGCCGACGGTCCTCATCCGGACGGGCGACAAGAAGGTGCGCATGGTGCAGCGGCACCAGACCCGCCAGAAAGCTTTGCGCGCGACCCCCAGCGTGGAACCGCTCGGCACGTGCAGTCCGGAACGCGTCGACGTCCCCGTTGAGGGCGCGGACGTGGACGTGGAGGCACTTGCCGGCGGCTCACGATCGCACCGTTCCGACCGCGTCTGAAGCGGTGGCGGAGGAGGTCGTCGCTTGTGGGTGCGGACAGGCTTGCGGGGATGGCGGCATCATGTGGCGGATGCCCGAAGCGCGTTGGATGCGCAGGGGCGGGACGGCGGGGCGATGAGCACGGCGGGTAGGGCGGATGCTGCTGGGGGGGTGTTCCGCACTCACGTCGCGGTCTACCTTGCGATGCACGGGCTGCGTGGTCGGTCGGTGCCGGGTCTCGACCTGCCGGCGGGCACCGTGCCAGTGCGACTGGACTTCGAGACCGACGACCCGACCGACGACATCAAGGTGACGTTCTCCGACGGCCGCTACGCCTACGTCTCGGCCAAGCGGAGCGTAGGAGACAACACTCATCTCAAGAACACAGTGGCCGGGTGGGTAGCGCAGGTGCTTTCCGCCAGTTCGGATGACCTGCTGGTGCTTGCCGCCGAGGAGCTCGCCGGGGTGGTCAAGGACCTTGAGGGCGCCTTGAAGCGCCGGCGCGGAGACGTCAGCCAGGCCGTTCGGCCCAAGGACACCGCGGCGATCGCCGCGGTGATGAAGCACCTGCCCGATGACTTGCGGGAGCAGGTGCTCTCCCGGGCTCGGTTGATGCACGTGTCTCACGTCACCGACAGCGATCTCGGGACGTCCTACTTGGCTGAGATGGCCTCGAACATCGTCGAGGGCGGTCACGGCGACGCCGTGGTGAGCGTGCTCGGGCACGAGTTGGCACGCCAGGCCGGCGACGGGGACGGCTCGACGATCGCAGAGTGGGAGGCGACCCTGGCGGCCGGAGGGCTCCAGGTCGCACCGGACCCCAGCGGCTTCCCCGGGCGGCGGGCGGCCGCTCGACGTCAGGCGGTCGAGGCGTACAGGGATACGCTCACCCGTCAGAGCGGGATGATCGACCTGTCCCTGCTCGCCGACGACCTACCGCCGGTCCATGTCGACGGACTGCTGAACCAGATCCGGGTGGGCTCCCGCGAGGAGCGAGACTCGAGCGGTGGCACGCTTCTCGCCCGAGTGCGGCGGTGGCGGCGGCTCCTGCTGGTCGGCCCGCCCGGCGCAGGTAAGTCTATTGCGGTGCGTGAGCTCGCCGCGGCGTGCATGCAGGAGCCGAACGCTCCGGTGCCGGTCGTGGTCCCGCTGCTCAAGACGCTCACCTACTTTTCGCGCGGCTTGGAGCTGGACGACCTCATCGAGGTGAGCGCGCACGAGTTCGTCAGCGAGGCGCACCGTCCGGCACTGCGCACCTACCTGCGCGAGCAGGTCGACCGCGACAACGTGATCCTGATCTGCGACGGCCTCGACGAGTGCGGCGCCCGCGCCTCGTGGGTCGCACAGCAGCTGCAGCAGGTCGCGGCGTCAGCGAACGCACGCATCGGCTTGGTGATCTCGACTCGTCCCAGCGCCGAACCGGCAGCCGGTCGTCTCGGGCTGGCACGCGTCGAGCTGCGCGAGCCCACCGGGCTCCGGGACACGACGGACGCCATCCTCGTGGCCTGCGCCGACCTGCGAGCAGAGGACGACGAACGAGAGGGTTGGTTGCGGTCGCGGCGGAAGTGGATCACGCGTGCCCGCGAGGAGCACCGGGATCTCATGGCGGTGCCGTTGTTGGCGACGTTGGTGGCACTGATCTGCGCCGACACCCCCGAGCATGCCCTGCCCTCCGGCCGTGCGCGCGTGCTGCACCAGGCGGTAACCCGCTCGGTGGAGCGGTGGGAGAGCGAGCGGCACACGGCAGACAGCGCACGGCCCTGGGCACCCGAGGTGACCCAGGCGATGCTCCTTGACGGCTTCATGGAGCTGGGCCGGCTGCTGGACGCATCCACCGCGCCGTCGAAGCAGGACGCCCTCGACGCCCTCCGGCGGCTGTTGGCTGGGCCCCGCTGGTCGCTCGCGACCGCACCGGCGACGGAGCTGGCGACGCACGTGCTCCGGTTCTGGGATGAGCGCGTCGCCGTGTTCGTCGTAGGCGGCGACGGCGTGTTGGGCAGCAGGAGCCGGGTGTTCGTCGACGTCGCGCTGGCGATGTGGGCTGCTAGCGCCCCGAGCGAACTCCGGGACTGGCTGGCCGAAGTGGTCCAGTACACGGACGCCGACGACGCGATCGGTCTAGCCGCCGACCTCCACCCGCCCGTGTTGGACGCGCTGCTCGATCTCGGCGCGACAGGGTCGCCGGCCGCGACAGCGATGGTGCTCGCGTTGACCAGCGACGCGGCCATCGACCTGACTGATGGCCAGCGGTTGCAGCTGCTGACCAACCTGGAGCGGCACGTCGCCGACCAGGTTGTCCCGCCCCGACGCAGCTCGCGAGACCAGACGTCCGTCCTGGGCCTCTTGCGTGGACGCACGTCGCGCTTCGAGACGACGGCCGGACTGCTCGTTCGTGTGTGCCAGATGCCCTGGGACGGTGCAGCACGTTCCCGACGTGACGAGCTTGTCGGCGCGTCAGGACTCACCGAGGACGAGAAGGTGATTCTGACGGCGATCGCCGGCCTTGCGGACGCCATGCACGACGGGCAGCCCCTGGACGAGCAGGTGCTGCGTGCCGTCGAGCGCGTGATGGCGATCCCGGCGCCGCAGGCGCCCGCGACCGAGCAGACCTCTCGTCGGCATGTCTTCGTCGTCCCACCCGCACGACAGATCGGGATCGCGGAGGTCGCGATGGCCGCTGGACCGCATCTGCGCCAGCTCGAGGACCGGCGACCGGGCGCTGCCCGATGGGTGTTCGACGCAGCTGAGGAGGCGCCTCGCGGACGTGGCGGTGAGGCGCAGCGCCGCCTTGCGGTTGTCCAGCAACAGCTGGAAGCGGTCGACGCCCGGGCCGCGGAGTGGCAGCACAAGCGCTGGACGCGGTGGGTGGGGCCCTGGCGGAATGGGCTCGATCTCGACTGGCGCCATGACGTCACTCTGGTCGAGGATCTCGCCGCGGTCGGTGATCCGGTGCGCGCTCACGGCCCGCTGGATACGTGGTCGCTGACCGAGGCCGGCGACCTGCTGGAGGCCGCCGGTTACGCCACGGTGACCTATGGAGATTTCCGGGACGCGTTCCGCGCGGAGTTCGACGCGCTGCGGGGACAGTGGCTCACGGTGCTCACACGCGCGAATGGCTTGGACGCCGACGCGATCGGCGCCCAAGCCCGGCACGTGCTGGCGACGAACAAAGCCACGGGAGACGTCTCGCTGTCCGGCTCGAGCGACTGGGAGGTGATGACGACGCCCGCCACCGGGCACGCACGTCAACGGGAGCACGGCGAACGCGAGCTGTCCGCGCAGGATCAGGAGGTGCTCGTAGAGTGCCTTGTCAGCGGCTCCACCTGGATGGGAGCGTCAGCCGCGAACCTGCTGGCGAACACGCGCCCTGTCCGCTGGAACCCCACCGAGCTGTTTGGGCGGGATCTTCCGCATCTCTCTATGCACACCGCGGCGATCGCGTACGCGGTGGCCGTCATCGCCGACCACGACCTCGGCGGCGACCTCCTCGCTGTGGCGGCCAGCAGCGCGCAGAGCAGTCGTCGGTGGGGGGCTCAGATCGCGATCAGCGTCGATGATGACCTGGATCCGGACGGTGTGATCAGCGCGAAGCTGCGCGTTGATGAAGACCTGACTGTGCGCCTCGACGAGGACCACGATGCCGAGCCGACCGCCAGCCACTGGAGCTGCACCTGGTGCCGCACGCTCAGCCCCATCGCTGCGGAGGCATGCTCCGGGTGCGAGCATGGCGACCGTCCGCGTCCCCGTGCTCGATGAGCCAGGTGAACTCGTCCGACCGGCGCGCTCATCACGCAGGGGGCGTAACTCATCGCGCTGGCTTGCGTTCGAGCCTCGCAGCCGTGCGACGCGAACATGTCGCCGACGGCGAGCGCCTCGTGACGGGGCGGACACATCGTGGGCTGTGCGACAGGTGTTGACGAGGAGCCCCCAGCAGGAGGACGGTTGTCGGTTAGAACCTACACATGGCCGACGGAGGTCCTGGTGGACGCGTTCGACTCACCCCGCACGGTCCCCGGTCGCGGGCCCGAACACACCCAGCATCTGACTACGGATCAGAAGGTCGGGGGTTCGGGTCCGCCCTCGCCGGACGCCCGGCATCACGCCCGCGGGTGGTAGACGCTCTGGCGCTCCACGCGCGCGTCGGCGAAGTTCCCGAGGCCGTTGACGACCTCGCCGACCTCCACGCGGGTGCCGCGGGCGAGGCCGACGCCCTTGAGGACGCCGGCCCGGCGGTCGACGTCCGGCTCGGTGTGGTCGCCGCCGCCGGCGATCTGCACGGACTGGGCCCGGATCGGGCCGATGAGCTGCCCGCCGTCGCCGATCGACGTCTCGCCGACGATCTCGGGGCCGTTGGTGAGGCGCACGCGGTCACCGACGACGATCGCGGCGCCGCGTGCGTTGGCCTTGAGCTGCACCCCGCCGGGCCCGTACGAGCCGTGCGATCCGATCTCGAGGCGGCCACCGCTCTCGGCCAGCAGGAATGCGCCCGGGTAGAAGACGTTCTGCGAGCCGATCGTGAGGACGGAGTCCTCGTCGGACTGGATCACGACGCCGGGGTAGAAGACGTTCCCCTCACCGAGGGTGGCGAACCTGCTGATCAGCACCGAGTGCGGGTCCAGCACCTGGTTGTCCGTCGTGGCGCCGGCGAGGGCGTCGACGCTGAGGAGCCTCGATCGCATGTGTGCGTCCTTCGTCGTGTCCAGGGGACTTCCGTGACCGGGGCGTCGCCAGGACGGACACGCACCGGGTTCCTCGGAGACCCGGTGCGCGCCACGGAGTCGGCGACCACGAGCTCCCCGCCCATCGTGCAGCCCGGGACGGCCGCGTGTCGGGCACAAGGCACGGGCGCGAGGAAGGGTCGATCAGCCCGTCCGGCCCTCGAGCGCCTTCGCCAGCTTCCTGCGGGGCAGCCGACCGGAGGAGAAGTACCGCCCGTCGAGCAGGACCAGCGGGTTCATGGCCGGCCGGTGCTCGGCGACGAGGGCGCGGCCGGCGTCGCTGTCGATGTCGACGACGCGGACCAGCAGCGGGGTCTGCTCGGCCAGGGCCGCCAGGGCGTGCTTCGCGTCGTCGCAGAAGTGGCAGGCGGGGGCCTGCACGACGGTGATGACGGGCAGGTCGGGGGCGGTGGTGGGCACGGCTCCTCCTCGGGTCGGGTCGTCTCGTGCACGACGGCGGGTGCCGCCACGCAGGGGTCGGTGGCGTCGCGGTCCTCGCCGTCGTCCCGCGGGCCGACCGCCGGACGGCCCGGCGCCGGGGGGCCACCGGCGGACCCACCACGGCACCCGAGGGGACGTCCGGCGGGGAGCCGGCACGGCCACGGTCCCGCGGGCGGGTTGAGGGGACCCCGCGACGACGGTTGACCTCCGATCAAGGTTCGGTGAAGACGCCGACCGGCACCCCGCTCCCGCCCGACGCCGACGACACAATGGCCGGCATGAGACCTCCTGCCGCCCTGCGCGCCGTGGTCGTCGACGACGAGCGGCCGCTCGCCGCCGTGGTCGGCGGCTACCTCGAGCGCGAGGGCTTCGAGGTCACGCTGTGCCACGACGGGGCGGGGGCGGTCGACGTGCTCCGCGAGGTCGACCCGGACGTCGTGGTCCTCGACCTCGGACTCCCGGGCCTCGACGGCATCGAGGTGTGCCGGCGGCTGCGGACGTTCTCCGACTGCTACGTGGTGATGCTGACCGCGCGCAGCGACGAGGTCGACACCCTCATCGGCCTGTCGGTCGGCGCCGACGACTACATGAGCAAGCCGTTCAGCCCGCGGGAGCTCGTCGCGCGGATCCGCGTGATGCTGCGCCGGCCCCGGCGGCCGTCACCCTCCGTGCCGGATGCCGTGCCCGCGCCGGACGAGCACGTCCTCACGATCGGGGGGCTGCGGCTGGACCTCGGTGCCCGCGAGGTCGACGTGGACGGTGAGCGCGCCCTGCTCACCCGCCTGGAGTTCGACGTGCTCGCGACCCTCGCCTCACGTCCGGGCCTCGTGTTCTCGCGACCCGCCCTGATCCGCGCGGTCTGGGGTGAGGGCTGGGTCGGCGACGAGCACCTGGTCGACGTCCACGTCCTGCACGTGCGCCGCAAGCTGGGGGACACCGCGCAAGAGCAGCGGTTCGTGCGCACCGTGCGCGGCGTCGGCTACCGGATGGGCCCGGGGTGAGCACCCGCGGCGCGATCGGCCCGGGCACGCTCGGCCGGCGCCTGCTGGTCTCGATCGCCCTGGTGCTCCTCGCGGCCGCGGTCACCGCCTGGGTCGTGGCGACCCTCGTCGGACCGGCCCTCTTCCACGAGCACCTCGTCCGGGCCGGCATCGAGGACCACGAGCTCGCCGACCTGCACGTCGAGGAGGCGTTCCGGTCGGCCAGCACCCTGGCTCTCGCCCTGGCGCTGGTGGTGGCCGGTGCGACCGCGCTGGCGGTCAGCGTGCTGCTCACCCGCCGCGTCGGGCGCTCCGTGGCGCAGATGTCCCGCGCGGCGGCCCAGGTGGGTGCCGGGCGCTTCGACGCCCGCGTCCCGCTGCCGGGGATCGGCACCGAGTTCGACACGCTGGCCGCCGCGTTCAACACCATGGCTGCGCACCTGGAGGACGACGCGCGGCTGCGCGAACGGCTGATCGCCGACGTCGCGCACGAGCTGCGGACCCCGGCGGCGACCATCGCCGCGTACGTCGAGGCGGTCGAGGACGGTGTGCGCGTGCTCGACACCGAGACCGTCGCCGTCCTGCGCGACCAGGCGGAGCGGCTCGCCCGGCTGGCGCGGGACCTCGCGGCGGTGACCCGCGCCGAGAGCGGCGAGCTCGACCTGCTGCTGACCGACGTCCCGGCCGCCGCCCTCCTGGACGCCGCGGCGCTGGCCGGGCGCGAACGCGCCGACTCCGCCGGCGTGCGCATCGAGGTGCAGGCGGAGCCCGACGCCGGGACGGTCCGGGTCGACCGGGTCCGGCTCGCGCAGGTCCTCGACAACCTCGTCGTCAACGCGGTCCGGCACACGCCGGCCGGAGGGACCGTCACGCTGCGCACCGCCCGGAGCACGCCGGACACCGTCGAGCTGGTGGTCGCCGACACCGGTGAGGGGATCCCCGCCGCGGACCTGGAGCACGTCTTCGAGCGGTTCTACCGGGTCGACAGCGCGCGCGACCGCGGTCGCGGCGGGTCCGGCGTCGGCCTGGCGATCTGCCGCGCGCTCGTGCACGCCCACCACGGCTCGATCCGCGCCGCCTCCGACGGCACCGGCCGCGGCGCGACGTTCACCGTCCGGCTCCCCGCCGCCCTGCCCTCCGTGCCCCGAGCCTTCACCGGAACTCAACGCGGCCCTGACCGCCGCACAAGAACCGGGCGGCACCGTGGGAGGCATGCTCGACATCCCCGGAGCGCCCCGCGGCGCGTTCCTCCCGCGCGTCACGGTGGCCCGCGCTCCCGGCCGGTGCGACGGCGCGTCGCGGCCCCCCGGACGCGGCGGCGTCCCCCTCGCGGCGGTGCGCTGATGGGGTCCCAGCTGCTGACCACCGGCAGCGTCCTGGCCGCGTTCTTCGCCGGCGGCGTCGCCCTGTTCGCGCCCTGCTGCATCGTGTTCCTGGCGCCCTCCTACCTCGCCGGTGCGGCGAAGAACCGCCGCTGGCGGCTGCTGCCCCTGACCTTCGTGTTCGCCGCGGGCCTGGCCACGGTGCTGCTGCCGATCACCCTCGGCGTCAGCATGGTCGCCGGGGCGATCGCCCGGTACCACGCCCCCCTGTACTACGCGGGCGGCGCCCTGATGCTGGCTCTGGCGGCCCTGGCCGTCTCGGGACGGATGTGGTCGCTGCCGAGCGCCCTGCGCACCCCGGACACCCGCCGCGGCGACACCGGCAGCTTCTACGCGCTCGGGGTGTTCTCCGGCATCGCCTCCAGCTGCTGCGCACCCGTCCTGGCGGGGGTGATGACGCTGTCGGCCCTGTCCGGGTCACCCGCGGGCGGGCTGCTCCTGGGGCTCGCGTACGTCTTCGGGATGGTGTTCCCGCTGTTCGTGATGGCCCTGATCTGGGACAAGGCCCGGCTGCGCGACCGCCGCTGGACCAGCCCCCGGCCCGTCCGTGTGCGCCTGGCCGGGCGCTCCCTGGTGACGAGCTCGCTGAACATCGCGGTCGCGGTCGGCTTCACCGTCATGGGGGTCGCCGTGATCCTGCTGGCCGGCAGCCCCGACATGACCCGGGGCACCGAGGCGCAGGCGGCGATCGGCCGTGGCCTCACCGCGGTGTTCTCCAGGTTCGAGGACTGGACCTCACCCGTCCCCGAACCGGTGCTCGGGCTCGCGCTCGTGGCCCTCGCCGCGCTGTTCGTCTGGGCGACCCTGTCCGAGCGACGACGCCCCGGGACGCCCGCGCTCACGGCCGGGACCGCGCCCGACGACACCCCCGAGCCGCACGCCGCGGCGGGGACCGGCTGCCACGGCGAGCACGAAGGAGCCGCACGATGACGTCCGCCAAGGTCGCCCGGGAGCAGCGGGCCGTCGCCCTCGCGCAGGTCCACGAGGACCAGCGCCGCCACGGCAGGCGGCGCAGGCTCGTCGTGGCCGGCGCGTCGGCGCTGGTGGTCGTGCTGCTCGTGGCCGTCGTGACCGCGGCCCTGCTCAGCGCCCGGGAGACGACCGCCGAGGACCTCGGGCCGGCACCCGACTTCACGCTGCGGGCCACCGACGGCTCGAGCGTCAGCCTCGCGGACTTCCGCGGCTCACCGGTCGTCCTGTACTTCAACGAGGGCGCCGGCTGCGGGTCGTGCCTGCAGCAGATGGGCGAGATCGAGAAGGACCCCGCGTTCGCCGAGGCGGGGATCACCGTGCTGCCGATCGTGATGAACACCGCCGAGCAGATCAGCGCCGACATGGCGACCTACGGCGTCACCACGCCGTTCCTCCTCGACGACGGCACCGTCTCCGAGGAGTACGGGACGCTCGGCACCGGCATGCACGAGGGGCTGCCCGGACACAGCTTCGTCCTGGTCGACGCCGACGGCCGCCGCGCGTGGTCCGGCAGCTACCCGTCCATGTGGCTCGCGCCCCGGGACCTGCTCGAGGAGGTCCAGGCCCGGCTGCCCGGCTGACACCACCCACCGACCGGCACGACCACGCCCGTCGCCCGACCCCCGACGGGCACCCGCCGACCGAGGAGCGATCCGATGTCCCCGAAGCACCCCCGAACCGTCGCCGCCGTGGCAGCGACCCTCACGCTCGGCGTCCTGCTCAGCGCCTGCTCGACCGGCGAGCGGACCACGGCCGGCCGGCCGGACCCCTCCAGCGCCTCCAGCACCGCTGCGACGTCCGTCGTGCACAACGACGCCGACGTCGAGTTCGCGCAGATGATGGTCCTGCACCACCAGGGTGCGCTCGACATGGCCGTCCTCGCCGAGGGTCGCGCCCAGAGCGAGCCCGTGCAGGACCTCGCCGCGAGGATCCAGTTCGCCCAGCAGCCGGAGATCGACCTCATGACCTCGTGGCTGCTGACGTGGGGCGAGCGCCCGGTCGGGGCCGACGACGCCATGGGCGGCATGGACCACTCCGGCGGGGCCACCGGCATGGCCGACGAGGCCCAGATGCAGCGGCTCCAGGACGCCGGCGCCGGATTCGACCGCTTGTTCCTGGAGATGATGATCGACCACCACGCCGGCGCGATCGCCATGTCCGAGGCCTACCGCGACCGCGGGCAGAACGAGGACGCCCTCGGGCTCGCCGACGCGATCATCGCCGACCAGACGGCCGAGATCGCCGAGATGGAGCGCCTGCTCGCGGACCTGTGAGCCGGGCGTCGGGCAGGTCGGTGCGGTCGACGAGCTGCGCTGCATCGAGCGGCGACCGCCGCCTCGGTCGCCGAGGTCGAGCGACGGTTCCACGCCCGGCTCGCCGCGAGGCTGCCGCGACGGGTACCTCCGGGGTCAGCCCGCGCGGAGCCCGACCCGGTGCGCGCGACGGCGCCCGGCGCGGTCGCCGCAGGCTCGTCCGTCGGCTCGCCCTCCCGCCGGGCCGAGCCGCCGGGGAGCGCCAGCGCCGGCAGCACCGCGAGGCACGCCAGGCCGATCGCCCACCAGAACGCCCCGTGGAACGCCGCGGTCGCCCCCTGGTCGAGCAGGGACTGCAGGGCCACCGCGACGATCGCGGTGCCGAACGCCCCGCCGACCTGCTGGGCGATCCGGGTGTTGCCGGAGCGGCTGCACGCGATCGTCGACGAGGTGTTCCTGCCGCTGGCGCGGAGCTACTCGCAGGGGCAGGGCGCGGGCGACGCCGGCACCGGAGGTCGCTGACGGCACCGCGGGGTGCCGCCGCACCGGCAGAGGGGTGCCCGGCCGGCGCCGTCGGACCCGGGACAGGCGGCCGCCCACCGCGTCGACGACGACGCCGGTCAGGGACGGGTGGCGGGACCGCCACCTCGCACTTCACCCTCGGCGTTCCCTCCCGTGCCGCCCCGGCGTGCCGATGGCTGATCCGGCAGGGGCTGTCGAGGGAGTTCGCATGAGGTGGTTCTCGGATCGGTCCATCGCGGTGAAGGTCGGCGCCTGCCTGGGGCTGCTGGCGGCGGTGGCGGTGCTGCTGAGCGTGATGGCGACGGACCGGCTGGGTCGGCTCTCCGACCAGCAGGAGCGGATGTACGCGGAGTCCTCCGTGCCGCTGGCGGAGCTGATCGGGCTGACCCGCGACTTCGGCGGCATGCGCGCGCGGGTCTCGATCCTGCCGTCGCTGCCGCCCGAGGACCGGCAGACGGCGGCCGCCGACCTCGAGGACCGCGTCGCGACCGTCCGCACCGAGCTCGCGGGGTACGAGGAGCACGCGAGCGACGACGACGTGATGGGCGCCATCGAGACCGACCTCGGCACGTACATGGACGACATCGAGCAGGTGCAGACCCTCGCGGAGTCCGGCGACGACGCCGCGGCGACCGCCCTGATCGTCGGGGAGATGCGCGACCTCGCCACCTCCGTGAACGACGGGCTGGAGCAGGAGGCGTCGCAGCTCGCCGCGGCCGGCGAGCAGACCAACGCCGAGGGCTCCCGGCTGGCGCAGCGCAGCGTGCTGATCCTGTGGGTGTCGCTCGGTGCGGCGCTCGTCCTGTCGTTCATCGGCTGCGCGGTCGTGCTGCGGTCGCTGCGGCGCAGCGTGCGCGAGGTCGAGTCCTCGCTGTCCGCGCTCGAGCGCGGCGACCTCACCCGGGACCCGGTGGTGTCCTCCGACGACGAGCTCGGCCGCATGGCGCGGTCGCTCACCAGCGCGCAGGCGGCTCTGCGCGCCACGATCGCGCAGACCGACCAGGCGGCCCAGAGCGTCGCCGCCGCGGCCGAGGAGCTCACCGCCTCGACGACCGAGGTCGCCGCGGGAGCGGAGCAGACGTCGGCCCAGGCGGGCGTCGTGGCAGCGGCGTCGGAGCAGGTGTCCCGGAACGTGCAGACGGTCGCGGCGGGCGCCGAGCAGATGGGCGCGTCGATCCGGGAGATCTCCCAGAACGCGTCGCAGGCCGCGAAGGTCGCGGGCCAGGCCACCGAGGCGGCCGCCGTCACGAACGAGCAGGTCGCGCGGCTCGGCGCCTCCTCCCAGGAGATCGGCAACGTCGTCAAGGTCATCACGTCGATCGCGGAGCAGACGAACCTGCTGGCGCTGAACGCGACGATCGAGGCGGCGCGCGCGGGGGAGGCCGGCAAGGGCTTCGCGGTCGTCGCCGGTGAGGTCAAGGAGCTCGCCCAGGAGACGGCGAAGGCGACCGAGGACATCGCGCGCCGCGTCGAGACGATCCAGAGCGACACCGCCGCTGCGGTGACCGCGATCGGGGAGATCTCCCAGATCATCGCGTCGATCAACGACTACCAGCTGACCATCGCCTCGGCCGTCGAGGAGCAGACCGCCACGACGACCGAGATGTCGCGCTCCGTGGCCGAGGCCGCCTCGGGGTCCGGGGAGATCGCGTCGAACATCACCGGGGTGGCGTCCGCCGCCGACGCGTCCACGCAGAGCGTGCAGCAGATCGGGTCGGCGGTGAACGAGCTCGCCCGGATGTCGGCCGACCTGCGCTCCGCGACGTCCCGCTTCGTCTACGTGGAGGCGCCGGGCCGGGCGGTGCCGGCTCCGGTGTAGGCCGCGTCGGCGCCTCGCCGGGCCGCGGGGTCAGCGGAACAGCGCCGCGTGGTCCTCCACCCAGGTCCGGAACGTGCGGGCCGGCCGCCCGGTGAGGCGCGGGTACGCGTCCGAGATCGTGGGCGTGGCGCCGACGGCCTCGCGCCAGCCCGTGATGATCTGGCGGACCCACACCTGCGGCACGTGCCGGCCGAGCAGCGCGGCGGACTCGGCCTCGGTCTGCTCGACCACCGTCACGGGACGGCCGATCACGTCGCCGATGGTCGCGACCTGCTCGCGCAGGGTGAGCCGCTCGGGGCCGGTGAGGACGGGTGCCGCGCCGACCAGCGTGTCGCCGGTGAGTGCCAGCACCGCGACGTCGGCGATGTCGGCCTCGTGGACCGGGGCCTGCACCGCCTCGGGGTAGGGGAGCGGCACCGCGCTGTCGGCCCGCACGCCCCAGCTCCACCGGGCGGCGTTGCCGGCGAACCCGCCGGGGCGCAGGAACGTGCGGTCGAGGCCGGCCGCGTCGATCGCGCGCTCGACGCGCAGGAACCGCGACCCGTTGTAGTCGGTCTCCGCGCCGGGCTGCGTGACCGCGGAGGACGAGAGCAGCACGACGTGGCGCACGCCCGCCCGCGCGAGCTGCGCGACCAGCGCCTCGGGGTCGTGCAGGTCGGCGTAGAGGAACACGCGCTCGACCCCCTCCAGGGCGGGGCCGAACGAGGCGGGGTCGTCGAGATCCGCGGCGTACGTCCCGACGTGCGGCGGCAGCGCGAGCCGGCGCGGGTCGCGGCTGGTCGCCCGCACCTGCTCGCCCCGCTCCAGGAGGCCGGCGACCACGAGGCCCCCGACCGCTCCGCTGGCTCCGACCACCAGGACCGACATGACGCTGGCCCTCATCCGCGAGCGCGGCGTCGAGGCGGTGACCCTCCGGGACGTCGCGGCGGCCGTGCAGACCGGGCCCGCGTCGCTGTACGCGTACTTCGCCCACCGGGACGAGCTGCTGGAGCACGCGCTCGACGAGGTCTACGGGAGCGTCCGGCTGGTCGGCGTGGGCGACGTCGCCGACGGGGACTGGCGCGCCGCGCTCGCGGCCACGGTCGTCCGCACGATCGACGCCCTGGAGCTGTACCCGGGCATCGGCGTCGTGGCGCTGGGGACCACCCCCACGCACCCGGGCGCGCTGCGGCTGGCCGAGCACGAGCTGGCGCTGCTGGAGGCCGGCGGTGTCCCCGACGCGGACGCCGCGCTCGCGATCGACCTCATCGCCCAGTTCGCGGCCGTCACCGCCGTCGAGCGCACGGTGCGCCGCCGCAGCGGGTCCGGCGCCGGCGCCCCCGGTGCGGACGCGGCCGCGCTCGGTGAGCACGCCGACGCGGACCGGTTCCCGCGGGTCAGTCGGCTGGTGCCGGCGCTCACCGGGCCGGACGAGCGCCGCCGCCGCGACTTCTCCATCGGTGTGATCCTCGCGGGCCTCGAGGCGACGACGCGCGCCTGAGGGCGCGGCTGTCAGCGCGCGCCGCCGCCCGCCCGGTAGCGCCCCGGCGTCGTGCCGACGAGGGGCGTGAACTGCTCGATGAACTGGCTCGTCGTTGCCCAGCCGCACGCCGCCGCGGCGTCGGTGACGCCCGCGCCGCCGGCGAGGAGCACGAGGGCGCGGTGGACGCGGAGCTGCAGCCGCCACTGCCGGTAGCCCATCCCGGTCTCCGCCCGGAACAGCCGGCTGAGGGTCCGCGCCCCGACGCCGGTCGCCTCGGCGACCTCCTGCAGCGACAGCGGGGTGGCGAGGTCGCGCTCGACGAGCCGCGCGACCGTCCGCAGGCGCGGGTCGCGGGGCTCCGGGAGGTGCAGGGGCTGCTCGGGGGCGGCGGTGGCCTCGTCGACGACGACCCGCAGGAGGTGCGCCACCGCGGCGGCGGACCGGGGCTGCCCGGACGTCGCCGCGAGCACGGCCTCCCGGGCGAGCGGGGACGCCACGAGCACCGCGGGAGCGGCGGGGAGCTCGGCGGCCAGGGCGTCGTCGAGGTACACGATGCGCATGTCGGTGCGCCCGTGCGCACGGTGGCGGTGCACGCAGCCCGCGGGCACCCACGCGAACCGGGTCGCCGGCGCGATCCACGTCCCCTCGCCGGTCGTCAGGGACAGCACGCCGGAGGCGGCGTGCACGAGGTGGCCCTGGCGGTGGGCGTGGTCCGGCGACACGGCCGCGTGCTCGATGAGGAACGCCCCGCCGACCCGCGCGCCGGCCGACGCCCCGGCCGCGCCGCGCGCCTCGGACTCCAGCAGCTCCGCCCACCCCGGGGTGGGTTGGCGAGAAACAGACATCACGGGGGACTTTACGTGTTCCGCGCCGGGGTGCGCGGCCTGTCTACTCGTCGGCATGACCACCTTCCCCGCGACCGCGTTCCCCACGACCCCGCCCGCTGCCCGCGTCTCCCGCGCCGGGGGTGCCCGATGAGCCTGCGCTCCATCGTCGTCGGGGTCGACGGGCGCGAGCGGTCGTCCCGGGCGCTGGCCTTCAGCCTCGGGCTCGCCGAGCGGGAGTCCGCGACGCTCCACGTCTGCTACGTCCGACCCTTCGTGCACTGGTCGTCGTTCGCGCTGACGTCGATGTCGATGTTCTGCTGGGACGTCGGCGGCCTGCTCCGCGTCTCCGGCGAGGAGGTCGCGGACGAGGTGGCCGCCGAGGTGTCCGACGCGTTCCGCCGCACGGGCGTCCGCGGCCGGCTGTTCCTCCCGGCCGGCGACATCGTGGGCGAGCTCGCGGAGCTCGCGCGGGCGCAGCAGGCCGACCTGGTCGTCGTCGGGCGGTCCCGGCGCCTCGGGGCGGGCCGGTCCTCCGCCGCGCGGCGGCTCACCGACGGGTTCCGGCGCGGGCTGCTCATCGCGTCGTAGCGCCCCGCCGGAGGGGTCGGCGCTAGACGTTCGGCCCCGGCGTGCCCGCCGTGATCCGCGCGACGAGCCCGTCGATCTGCTCCCGCGCGCGCTCGGGGGTGACGGGCTCGAGCACGGGCCGGCCGCGCTGCGCGGGCCACGGCACGAGGACGTCGAAGTCGAGGTCCCGCATGAGCGCGAGCGTCTCCAGGAACGCGGACCGGTCGCTCTCGCCCAGGATGACGGCCCGCCACACGCCGTCCTCCACCCACAGCGAGTCGCCGGGGAACAGGTAGCGGTGCTCGCCGTCGTCCCAGAGGTAGAACGCGGTGCCGGCGGTGTGGCCGAGGCTCGGGACGACCTCCAGGTCGTCGCCGAGCCGCTGCCGTCCGCCGAACACGACGTCGACGCGCATGGACCGCTCGGTGTGCGCCCGGTCGCGCTCGTGGACGAACGTCGGCACGTCGAGCGCGGGGGACCCGTGCATGCCCTCGTGCCAGTGGTTGACGAGCAGGCGCTTCGGTGTGCCGAGCGACCGGATCTGCTCGGCGGCGGCGTCGATGCCGGGGTTGTTGTAGACGATGACGGGGCCGTCCGCGGCGTCGAGGACGAAGGCGCGCAGGTCGACGCCGGCCATGAACGGCAGCGGGGCCGGTGGAGTGGTGGCGTAGAGCCGTGCGCCGAGCTGCTCGAGCCCGGCCCCTGTCGGGGAGGGTGCGGTCACGGCGGCGTCACGGCCTCTCGAGGGTGCGGCCCATGGCCTCGGCGACCGCGCGGAACGCCGGCGGCTCGGGGGCGAGCGGCTCGGGTGAGGCGCTGGGGCGGGTGCCGTCGACGACGAGCGCGGCGTAGCGGCGCCACAGCGCGGGGTCGACGTCGCGGATCGCGGGGGCGATGCCGCTGACCATGACGGCCAGGGCGACGGTGTCCTGCCGGGTGAACCCGGCGCGGAGCTCGCCGGCGGCCACGGCGGCGTCGATCAGGCCGTCGGCGGTGGTGGCGAGGAGGTCGCTGAGGTCGGGCGGGAAGCGGTCGAAGCGGCCGGGCCCGAACAGGACGGTCGCGAGGCTGCGGTCCTGCGCGTGCACCTCGATGATGCCCATGAGGTACGTCCGGAACGCCTCGCCCGGGTCCGGCAGCTCGGCCGCCTCGACGGCGACCCGCAGCACCGTGTCGATCTTGTCGGCGAACAGGGCGTCCAGCAGGGCCTCGCGGTCGGGGTAGTTGCGGTACACCGTGGCGATGCCCACGCCGGCCGCCTGGGCGACGTCGCCGAGCGTCGCCGCCGGACCGTGCTCCGCGAACACGCGGGACGCCGCGTCGAGCACCCGCCTGCGGTTGCGCTCGGCGTCGGCCCGGGGCCGGCGGACGGGAGGGGCGTCGGTGGTCATGCCCGCAGCGTACGCCAGAAAGTGGATGTGGAGGTTCCAGATCCGGTTAGTGCTAGTCAGTCCGGCCGCAGCCCCGCGCGGAGCACCGCCGTGACCGTCGCCCGGTCCTCGGGCGTGCCGAGGCGGACGACGTGCTCGATGCCGCAGACCAGGTGCATGAGCTGCCCCAGGGTCAGCTCCGCCCGGACCGCCCCGGCGCGCTGCGCGCGGTCGAGCAGGGTCGCGGCCGTCTCCGTGAGCTCGGCCTTGGCGCGGCCGACCTCGGAGGAGGAGCCGTCCGCGGCGAGCAGCACGGGCTGCAGGCCGTCGTCGGCGAGCAGCAGGTCGAGCATCGCGGACAGGAAGCCGTGGAACGCGGCCCCGGCGTCCTCGGTGCGCAGCGCGGTGCGGGCGGCGTCGAGGGCCTGCTCGACGGTGCCGGCGGTCAGCGCCTCGACGAGCGCGTCCACGGTGGGGAAGTGCCGGTACACGGTGCCGACGCCGACCCCGGCGGCGCGGGCCACCTCGTTGAGACGCAGGTCGGCCCGGTGGCAGCCGGCGGCCGCGGCGAGGATGCGCTCGCGGCTGCGGGCGGCGTCGGACCGGAGGGGCGTCATGCGCTCAGCGTAACCGAAGCGGATGGATCATCCGGTATGGTCCCGTAGCGGATGGGCTATCCACTTCGAGACGAGGACGCCATGACCACGCCGACCCGCACCGACGACGCCGACCACACGGACCGCACCGACCGCACCGCCACCCCGGGGACGACCGGGCGCACCGCCTGGGACCCGCTCCGCCTGCCGCGCCAGGACGGCCGGACGCTGGTGGTCACCGGTGCGACCGCCGGGATCGGGTACTTCGCCGCCGAGCAGCTCGCGGCGGCGGGCGCCGACGTCGTGCTCGCCTCCCGGTCGGCCGCCAGGCTGGCCCACGCGCGCGACACGATCCTCGCCCGCACCCCGGACGCGCACGTGCGGACGGTCGTCCTGGAGCTCGGCTCGCTGGACGCCGTCGACGACGCGGCCGCGGAGCTGGCGGCGCTGCCCCGCCTGGACGGCGTGTTCCTCAACGGCGGCGCCATGTCGATGCGGTCGGGCGCCCGTACGGCGGACGGCCTGCCGCTGCTGCTCGGCACCCACGTGGTCGGGCACGCGCGGCTGCTCGCCGGGATCCTGCCGTTGCTCGCCGCCACCGCCGCGGCCCACGGCGGCGAGAGCCGGGTCGTCCACGCGTCCACCGGCTTCGTCCGCCGGTTCCGCCCCGGGTTCGACGACGTCGCCCGGGTGCCGCGGCTCGGCATCGTGGCGTACGCGAAGGCCAAGGCCGTCACGGAGGTGCTCGCGTTCGAGCTGGACCGCCGGCTGCGCGCCGCCGGACGGCCCGTCGCGTCGGTGGTCACGCACCCCGGCGTCGGCGTCGACGCCCGCACCCCCGAGCGCCCGGGGATCCGCGACCGGTCCACCCCGTACCGGCGCAACCCGTACACGCCCTGGGCGCAGGGCAAGGACGCCGCGGCCTGGCCCGGCGTGCGCGCGCTGACCGACCCCGGCGTCCGCGGCGGGGAGTACTACGCGCCGGCCGAGGGGACGCGCGGCGTGCCGGCGCTGCTCCCCGTCCCCGTGCGGACCGCCGAGCCGGGGGACGACGCGGCGCGGCGCGTGTGGGCGGAGGTCGAGTCGCTCGCGGGGGTCGAGCTGCGCGTGTGAGCCGGCCCGGCGGGCTACCTCCCGGGCGGCGGCGTCCCCAGCCGCTCCCCGGCCCGCAGCGCCGCCACCGTGTCCACCGCGGTCAGCGCCATCGCCAGGGCACCGTCGACGGCGGCGCGCTCGGCGGCCGGGCCGATCGTGTCCTCCGCGAACTCGGGGGTGTGCGGCGCCGAGTCGCAGCCCTCGATCGCGACGAGCGGGTGGATGGCGGGCACGGCGTGGGACACCGTGCCCATGTCGGTGGACCCGCCCGCGGGCCCGGCGTACGCCTGCGGGGAGCGGCCCAGGGCGGCGAGGTTGCGGTCCCACGCCCGGGCGAGCAGGGGGTCCTGCACGACGTCCGCGTAGGTGGGCTCGGCGTCGGTCCAGGACCAGGTGCACCCGGAGGCGACGGCGCCGCCCTCGAAGCACGCGAGGACTCGACGTCGGGCGTCCTCGACGGCCGCGAGCGTGTCGCCGCGCACCTCGGCGCGCACGGTCGCGGCCGCCGGGATGATGTTGGTCGCCTCGCCGCCGTCGGCCACGTACGCGTTCGCGCGGGTGCCGTCGGGCAGGTGCTGGCGCAGGAGGCCCAGGGCGACGAGGCCGATCGTGGCGGCGCCGGCGGCGTTGGCCCCGCCGGGGTTCGCCGCGCCGGCGTGCCCGCCGCGTCCCCGGAACGTCACGTCGAAGCGCGCGGCGGCCTGGGTGCGCACGTCGGCGCAGCGCACGTCGTGCCCCGGGCCGGGGTGGACCATCAGGCTGAAGTCGACGTCCTCCCAGGCGCCGGCGTCGAGCAGCAGGACCTTGCCGCCGCCGTGCTCCTCCGCCGGGGTGCCGAGCAGCTTCACCCGCAGGCCGGTGCGGTCCGCGACGCGGGCCAGGGCGAGCGCGGCGCCGACCCCGGCCGCCGCGATGAGGTTGTGCCCGCACGCGTGCCCCATGCCGGGCAGCGCGTCGTACTCGGCGCACACGGCGACCGTGACGTCGCCCGTCCCGCAGGTCGCCTCCACGGCCGTCCCGAGCCCGTAGGCGCCGACGGTGGTCGCGAAGCCGGCGTCGCGCAGGACGCCGGCGACCGCCGCGGCGGCGCCGTGCTCCTCGAACGCCGGCTCGGGGGTGGCGTGGATCCGGGCGCTCAGCCCGAGCACGGCGTGCTCCCAGTCGGCGCGTGAGGCGAGGACGGCGGCGCGCACGTCGTCGGGGGCGCGGTGGACGGGCGGGGGCTGGGTGACGGACATCGCTCCTCGATCGACGCGGCGGACGGGTCGCGTGCAGGATGTCCCGCCCGTGCCGGCGGCCTCGGTAGGGTGAAGGATCATGACGGCCACCCGCAGCCCGGTGCAGGGACGCAACCTCGACGAGGTCGACCGGCGCATGATCCACGCTCTGCAGATCAGCCCGCGTGCGCGCTGGGCCGCGCTGGCGCCCGTCGTCGGCGTGGACGCGGTCACGCTCGCGCGGCGCTGGGAGCGGCTCGCGGGCGAGGGGGTGGCGTGGGTGGCGGGGCTCCCGGGCTCGGCGGCCCGCGGCCCGGCGGCGATCCTCGAGGTGGAGGCGCAGCCCGGTGCCACGCCGCAGATCGCGGACGCGCTCGCCGCGGACGCCGAGTCGTTCACCGTCGACCACACCGCCGGCGGCCGGGACCTCCTCGTCCTGGTCGGCGCCCCCGACCTGACCGCGCTGGGCGACTACGTCATCGGGCGGATGCGGGGGCTGGACGGGGTGCGGGCCACCCGCACGCACCTGCTCTCCTCGCCGTTCACCGACGCGGGGCAGTGGCGCCTGGGAGCGCTGTCCCCGGAGGAGGCGGCGGCGGTGGGCCGCACGGTGCCGGCGCCGGGTGCGGCCCGGCTGCGCGTCGACCCGCAGCTGGAGGAGGCGCTGCTCACGGTGCTCGGCCGGGACGGCCGCGCGACGGTGGCGACGATCGCCCGGACGCTCGACGTGGGGCAGCGCCGGGTCCGCGAGTCGCTGGCGGCGCTGACCGCGCGCCGGCGCCTGGAGGTGCGCACCGAGATCGCGCGGGCGTACTCGGGGTGGCCGGTGCACGCGTGGTACTTCCTGCGGGTGCCGGCGTCGCTGACGGAGCGGGTCGGCGCGGCGCTCACCCGGCTCGGGGAGGTGCGCCTGGCCGTGTCGACGATCGGCCCGTACAACCTGGTGCTCTCCGTGTGGATGCGGACGCTCGCCGACGTCCAGCGGCTCGAGGTGGCCATCGGCAAGCGGGTGCCCGACGTGTCGATCGCCGACCGCTCCGTCGTCCTGCGCAGCCTGAAGAAGGAGGGCCGGGTGCTCGACGGGCACGGGCACGCGACCGGCACCTTCGTCCCCCTGCCGACCGACTTCGCGCGCGACGACGCCGACTGAGGTACGGATCCTGCACCGCGCGGAGAGCCGCTGACGCGCTGCCTATCGTCGCGTGCCATGGAGACGCAGCAGACCGTCGGGGTCTTCGACCTGTTCACGATCGGCATCGGCCCGTCCAGCTCGCACACGGTCGGTCCCATGAAGGCGGCCGCCGACTTCGCGCGGCGCCTGGCGGACGCGGGGGCCCTGGAACAGGTGCACACGCTGCGGGTCGACGTCCTGGGCTCCCTCGCCGCCACCGGCGCGGGGCACGGGACGTTCACCGCGATCCTCCTGGGGCTCGCCGGCGCCCTGCCGGACCGGGTCCTCCCCGACGAGGCCGAGGCCCTGCTCGACCGGATCACGCGCACCGGCACGGTCGACCTCGACGGGCGGCACCCGGTGCCGTGCCGGGTCGAGGACTTCGTGCTCCGCCCGCTCACGGTGCACCCCCGGCACCCCAACGCGCTGTCGTTCGCCGCGTCCGACGCGCAGGGCCGCGAGCTCGCCGCCGGGACGTACTTCTCGGTGGGCGGCGGCTTCGTCGTGCGCGAGGGGGAGGACGCCGCCGGCGACGCGGCGGACGGCACCGACGCCGCGCCCCTCCCGCTGCCGTTCCGCACGGGCGCCGAGCTGCTCGCGGTGTGCGGGTCGACGGGGCTCGCCGTGAGCGAGGTGATGCGCACCAACGAGCGCGCGCGCCGCTCCGACGACGAGATCTCGCGGGGCCTGCGGCACATCTGGGAGGTCATGGAGGCGTGCGTGCGCTCGGCGGTCGCCCGCGAGGGCGTGCTGCCGGGCGGCCTGGGCGTGCGCCGACGGGCGGGGGAGTGGGCCGCGCGGCTCGAGCGGGAGGACCCGCACCACGACGAGGCGCACTGGCAGCAGCGCGTGAACCTGGTGGCGCTCGCGGTCAACGAGGAGAACGCCAGCGGCGGCCGCGTCGTGACCGCACCGACCAACGGCGCCGCCGGGGTCGTGCCCGCGGTGCTGTCGTACGCGCTGGACTACACCCCGGCGGGTCGCGCCGACCGGGACGACGTGGTCGAGCGCTTCCTGCTCGCCGCGGCGGCGGTCGGCACGCTGTACAAGGCGAACGCGTCGATCTCGGGCGCCGAGGTCGGGTGCCAGGGCGAGGTGGGGTCCGCGTCGTCGATGGCGGCCGCGGGGCTCGCGGAGGTCCTCGGCGGCACGCCGCGGCAGGTGGAGAACGCCGCCGAGATCGCCATGGAGCACAACCTGGGCCTGACGTGCGACCCGATCGGCGGGCTGGTCCAGATCCCGTGCATCGAGCGGAACGCGATCGCGGCGGCCAAGGCGGTCAACGCGGCGCGGATGGCGCTCTGGGGCGACGGCGACCACCGGGTCTCGCTCGACCAGGTGATCGCGACCATGCGCGAGACCGGGGCGGACATGAGCCACAAGTACAAGGAGACCGCGCTGGGCGGTCTCGCCGTCAACGTCGTGGAGTGCTGAGCCGGCGTCCCCGGCCCGGGCGCGTCACCCCTCGGCGCGGAGGAACGCCGTGAGGTGCGCGGCGGCCCGGGCGGGCACCTCGTTCTCCCACGCGTGCCCGGCGCCCGCCAGCAGCAGCAGGTCCGCGTCGGGCAGCTCGGCGGTCATCGCCAGCACGTCCTCGACGGGGACGGTCGCGTCGTCGCGCCCGTGCACCACCAGCACCGGCGCGGCGACGCCGCCGAGGGCGCCGCGGGTGTCGAAGCCGCGCGTCGCCGCGAACCGCCGCACGAGGGCGGCGCTGCGGGCCGCCGCGGCGCCGTCGTCACCAGCGCCCGCGGTCGCCGCCTTGGTGGCCGGGGCCATGCGCGCCAGCAGCGCCGCGGCGCGCCCGGCGTCACCCGTGCCGAGCGCGGCGAGCAGGTCGGCGACGGGTCCGGTGACCCGCCCGGGTCGGAACGGCGCCTGGGAGGTGGCCCCGAGCACCAGCCGGTCGAGCAGCGCCGGGTGCCGCAGCGCGAAGGCCTGCGCCACCATCCCGCCGAACGACGTGCCGAGCACGTGGACGCGGGGGTGCCCGAGCGCGGTGACGAGCGCCGCGAGGTCGTCGGCGAGGTCGTCGGTGCCGTAGCCGGCGGGCGGGTACGCGCTGCCGCCGCAGTCGCGCTGGTCGTACGTGATGACCTGGAAGGCCGGGGCGAGGTGCCGGCGCAGGGGGTCGAACAGGGTCTGCCCGATCTGCAGGCCGTGGACGAGCACGAGCGCCGGCGCGTCCGCGGGCCCGTCCACGCGGAACGCGGTGCGCCCGCCCCGCAGCTCCACGCCGTGCACCTCGCCTCCGGTCACCGGGTCACCAGACCTTGCGCCCGCGGGCGTCCGCGACGAGCTCGGGGTCCGGGATGAGGGTCTTCGCCGCGACGGTCGCGAGCGACTGCTGCGAGAAGTGGAACCCGAAGTCCTCGGTGACGAGCTTGCGCCACGGGCGGTTGAGGATGTTGTGCGTCGCCCAGCGGGCGAACCGCGGCCGCTTCATGATGTCGCGCGCCAGGTCCCAGGCGCGCGGGAGCAGCTCGTCGCGCGGCAGCACGTCGCTGACCAGGCCCCACTCGAGGGCCTTCGGCGCGGGGATGGAGGTGCCGCCGTAGATGGCGTACGCGGCCCGCTTGGTCCCCAGCAGGTGCTGGAGCGCCAGGGACAGGCCGTCGCCGGGGGCGGTGCCGACCATGAAGTGCGGGTCCATGAAGTCGGCGTCCTCGGCGGCGAGCGTGACGTCGCACATGAGGGCGAACTCGGTGTGGATGCCGGGCCCGTTCACCGCCGCGATCGTGGGGATGTCGATGCAGTTGACGAAGTTCTCGATGAGCTTCCAGGCGTCGATCGTCTGCTGGAAGATGTAGTCGGGCGTCTCCTCGACGAGCGGCTTGGGCCACGTCTGGCGCGGGTCGCCCCGGAACCAGGTGTCGCCCGTGCCGGTGATGATGAGGACGTGGTTCTCGGGGTCGTTGCCGACGTCCTGCCAGACGCGGTTCCACGCGTTGTGCGCGGCCCAGTTGTGCACGTACGGCCCGCCGTCGGTGTGCAGGCGCAGCTCGAGGATGCCGTCCTCGCGCCGCATCTCGAAGAAGTCGGCGTACTTCGGCGCGTACTCCTCCAGGGGCGTCGGCGGCACGTGGCCGTCCCACCCGAAGCTCGACGTGTCCACCATGGTGAGGTCCCTCGCTCGGGGCGAGCCGTTCCCGCCCGTTGACGAGACAAAGTATCTCGTTAACGCCGCCGGCCGGCCGGGCCGCGGGTCGTGCGCCGGGAACGGGCGACGTGGCGCCGCGCGCGCAGGTTCCGGGACCTAGAGCCGCCCGGTCTGCCGCAACCCGGCCACCACGAGCTCGACGACGTCGCGCGCCTCGGCGACCGACAGGGGCCGGGCCCGGCGCAGCGTCGACCACTGCACCGGCCCGGCGAGCATCATGTTGACGAACGGCGCCCCCACCGGCGGCAGCTGCCCGGCCGCCGTGGCCAGGTCGAGGCGCCGCTGCAGGTCCGCGGTCCGCTGGTCGAGCAGCCGGACGCCCGCCCGGCGCAGGTCGTCGTCCTCGTCCACCCGCCGCAGCAGGATCTGCAGCACCACCCGCCCGGCGGGGGACGCCGCAGCCGCGGCGAACGCGTGCACGAACGCCGTCAGGTCCTCCACCACGTCGCCGGTGTCGGTGATCGGCACCGACGTCACGGCGAAGTGCTCCAGCACGTCGGCGAGCAGCCCGTCCCGGTCCGGCCACCGCCGGTAGACCGTCGCGCGCCCCACCTGCGCCCGGGCGGCCAGCTCGTCGTACTGCAGGCCGTCGAGCCCCCGCTCGGCCAGCAGCTCCACGGCCGCCGCGTACAGGCGCTCGGTGACCCGGCGGGTGCGGCCGCCGGGGCGGCGGGTCGGGGCTCCGTCAGCCGGCATCGCGCTGGTCCTCCCGTTCGACGGCACCGACCTTAGCGGGGTGAGCCGACCGGCCTGCCCATCAGCCCGGGCCCCTCGGCGCGGCCCCCGCCTCCGCGCCCGGGCTCGGCGGGGACCTTCCGCACCACCGGAGCGAGAAGTCCGCACGCTCCCGCACGCCCCGGGGGTGCCGCGGCCCCCGGTGCCGCGCCTACCGTCCGGACCGACGGGTCCCCGCACCGCCCGGACGCGGCGCGGCGCGGACCCGCGCCCCCACCGTGAGGAGACCCGATGCGACCCCCTGCACCCCGCCGCCGGACGACGACCGCCCCGGCGCTGGCGGCGGCGGTGGCCCTGCTGACCGCGTGCGGCGGCGGCGGCACCGGCACCGACGGCGCGGGCGCGCAGTCGCCGGAGCCGGAGGTCTCGCCGGTGTCGTACCCCGTGCCGGAGGGCTGCCCGACGGGTCAGGAGCTCAGCCTGGTCTCCGTCGGGGAGGACGACTGGGCCGAGCCGCTCGACGCCGCCCTGCTGGACGGGGAGCTGTCGACGCCGCTGCTCCCCGGCGGCTGCGGGTACGTCGTCGGGGACGAGGGCACCACGGACTCCGGGACGCGCTACCGGCGGCTCGTCGTCGAGTACTTCAACCTCGACACCCCGGGCCGGCCGACGCAGGCGGACGTGCGGGCGTGGGGCGAGGCCGCCGGCGGGGTGCCGACGGAGGTGACCGACCTGGACGGCAACCCCACCGGGGAGTACAGCGACACGTCCCTGCGCCTGCCCGACGACTTCACCGGCTTCACCAACGCCGTGGTGAGCTGGGTGGACGGCGAGACGTCGTGGCGGTTCGACCCCGAGAACGACGTCATCCCCGCGTTCACGCAGGGCGCGAACGCGGAGGTCGGCCTGTACCTCGAGGCCGAGCGGGTCGAGGCGATCCAGGCCGCGGCCGCCGCCCCGGGGGCGTCGGCGGGTGCCGGCATCGACCCGACGACGGCCCTCGCCCAGGGACTCTCCGCGACGTTCTCCACCTCCTACAGCGTCGTCGACGGCGAGGGCTACACCGCGACGTACGAGCTGTCGGGCCGGATGCAGCCCTTCACGTCGGACGTCACCGACGCCCCTCCCGGTCAGCTCGAGGCCGTGGGCGCGTCGGGTGTCGGCGGGTCGGTGACCAACACGACGGAGGAGCGCAACATGACCGCGCCGGCCGTGAGCGTCGTCGCGCTGTACCCGCTGGAGTCGGCGGCGTGCAGCGGCTACAACGGCATCTCGGCCGAGGGCGCGGACTGGCAGGACTCGGCGTACTGCGTGCTCGGCCTCGGCTCCGTCCCCGGGGCGCAGCTCACCCCGGACGGGACGCAGTCGTGGGACGCCGCGGAGAGCAGCCAGAGCCTCGGGCCGTACGACGAGACCGGACCGGCGCTCGCGGAGCTCAACGCCCCCGTGTCGGTCTACGCGCGGTTCGGCGGGAAGGGCTCCGGGCTGACCGGGGTCGACTGGACGGCGGACGTCGGCTGCCACGTGCAGAGCACCAACGGCGGCACGTGGGTCGTCGTGATGGACGGGTGGCCGGAGGTCCTCTGCGGCTGACCGGGTCGCGGGGTCAGTCCAGCTCCTTGCCGTAGCACCGGGACTGGGCGAGCACCTCGTACGGCGGGTAGGTCGGGATCCGGGACCAGCCGAGCGCGACGTACAGCCCCTCGGCCTCCGGCTGCCGGTCCCCGGTCTGCAGCACGAGACGCCGGGCGCCGGCGGCGCGGGCCACCCGCTCGGCCTCCGTCATGACCGCGCGGCCGATCCCGCGGCCGCGGTGGCCGGCGGCGACGACGACGCGCTTGACCTCCCACTCCCCGTGGTGCTCCCGCAGGGCGGCGTGCCCGAGGGGCGTGCCGTCGTGGTCCACCGCGAGCACGACGTGCCGGATCGTGGCGGGGTCGACGGCGAGCGCCTCGCGCGCCGCGTCGGACATCGGGCCGAGGTCGCCGTACCGCTCGCCCATCTCGGCGTCCATCGCGGCACGCAGGGCCGCGGCCCGCGGGTCGTCCCAGGCCACCGGCTCGAGCGTGTACGGCGGGTGGGCCGTGCCGGTCACGCGTCGCCCCGGTCGGTGATCGGGGCGACGACCGCCGCGAGCTCGGGCACGGCGGCCTGCACGACAGCGCGTCCGGCGTCGCCGAGCGCCGC
Organism: Micrococcales bacterium; assembly: GCA_014763765.1. Lineage (GTDB taxonomy): Bacteria > Actinomycetota > Actinomycetes > Actinomycetales > Cellulomonadaceae > Cellulomonas. The sequence goes on along the minus strand of JACXUT010000001.1, from coordinate 14,459 downwards.
GAACCGCTCGGGGCCGAGCAGGTCGACGACGACGCGGCGCACCTCGCGGACGTGCCCGGGTGCCGCGGACTCGACGCGCGCCCGCCCCTCCGGGGTGAGGCGGGCGCTGGTCCGCTTCCCGGCCGCGACGCACGACCCGCGGACGACCAGGCCGGCGTCCTCGAGCCGCCCGACGGCGTGCGACAGGCGCGAGGGGGAGCTCTGGGAGAGGCGGGCCAGGTCGCTCATCGCCGCCTCGTCGTGGGGGCTCTCCGAGAGCGCGGCGAGCACGTGGTACTCGAACAGCGTCATGCCGGAGTCGCGCTTGAGCTGGGCGTCGAGCACGACGGGCAGCGTCATGACCAGCGCCATGACCGCGCGCCAGTCGTCCAGCTGCGCACCCGACAGCCACGGCGTGACGTCCGGCTCCGGCTGTGACATGCAGTGCAGTCTACGGGTGTTGAACTTTCAATGCGAGCGTGTCTAGAGTGCGCGACGTCTTGAACTTTCAACACCTCGTTGGCAGGAGCCACCCATGACCGTGCTGCGCGTCGACTCGACCATCCAGGGCGACCGTTCCGCGAGCGCCGCGCTCGCCGACCTCGTGCTCGCCGAGCTCACCGCCTCCCGCCCGGCCGAGGCGGTCGTGCACCGCCACCTCGGCCGGGACCCGCTGCCCGCCGACGCCTGGGCGACCGCCGTCGGCGCGGGCTGGACGGCTCCCGAGCAGCGCTCCCCGGAGCAGGCGGGCGCCGTCGCGCTCGCCCAGCAGCTCGCCACCGAGCTGCGCGAGGCCGACGCCGCGGTGCTCGCCCTGCCGCTCTACAACTGGGGTGTCTCCCAGCACGTCAAGACGTGGATCGACCTCGCCATCGCGGGCGGTGCCCCCGGCGACCGGCTGCTCGACGGGACGCCCGTCGTGCTCGTGACCACGCGGGGCGGCGGCTACGGCCCCGGCACCCCCAAGGAGGGCTGGGACCACGCCACCGGCTACCTGCGCCGGATCCTCGCGGAGGTCTGGGGCGCCGACCTCACGGTCGTCCAGCGCGAGCTGACCCTGGTGGGCGTCAACCCGGCCCTCGACGCGCTCGCCGAGCCGGCCGCGCTGCAGAAGAAGGAGGCCGAGGCGGCGGCAGCGGCCGCGGGGCGGGCGCTCGCGGCGCGCTGACCGGGGGAGGCGGACCCGCGCGGTTCCGCGGCGACCGCGGTCAGTAGTCGCCCATCACCGCTCGTCGCTGCTGCTCGGGGAACGTCGTCGCGACGCTCGACCGCAGTGCCCGCGCGAAGGACGAGCTGGAGACGATCGCGGCCAGCCGTGAGCTGTACGTGCTCCGCCGCAGACCGTCCACGACCTCGGGCAGCGTGGCGAGCTGCGTGAGGCCGAACGCGGACTGCAGCGCCCGGAGCGTCAGGAGCACGGTCCGGGCGTAGTCGGCGCACCACTCGGGGCCGAACTCCTCGAACACCCAGACCAGGACGTCCGACGAGGTCTCGGTGAGGAACCGCGCGCTCCCGACGGCCCGCGCGTCGTCCTTCGTCGCGAGGAACACGGCGCCGGCGTCGCGCTCCGCGAGAGCGACGAGGAGGTAGTGCACGTAGTCCGCGCTCGGCGTGGGCGTGTGGTTCGACGTGACCCTCACGGGCGCGGAGCCTCGGCTCGTGATGATCTGGTCCTGACCGGACCTGGCTCTGTCCAGCACGGTCCCGAGCTGCGCCCGGGCCTCGGCGACACCCCAGGTCGACTGCATGGTGCGCATGCTGTGCGGCGCGCGGCGAGGCTGTCAACGTACATCTCTGTACATCGTGCGACGTGCGGTGGTCATCGTCGGGGCGGCCGACCTCTTGTTCCGTCCGCAGGGAGCGGGGAGGCTGCTCATCCGGTGCCGGGAGCGCCGACCGGAGGGAGGCATCGTGTCGAGCAGAGTGGTGACGGCGCTGGTCGCGCTGGTGGCGTTCTGGATCATGTTCGGCGTGTTCGCGCTGGCAGGGGGGCAGTTCGACCTCCTGGTCGCCGGGGTCCTGGCGATGGGGGCGCTCGCCGTGGCGGTTGTCGACCGGGCGCGCCGAGGGCGACGGCGCGCCGGGACGACAGCTCGGCGGACGACCTAGCGGCGCTGCACGGATGTCGACGCCGGGAGGACCAGCGCCGACATCCGTGCGGTCCCCGCTCATCCCGCGCGCGGCGCCTCCACGTCGACCACCCACGTCACCCCGAACCGGTCGGTGAGCATGCCGAAGCCGGGGCTCCACGGGGACGCCGCGAGGGGCTCGACGACCTGGCCGCCTGCCGCGAGGCCGTCCCACAGCGGGGTGACCTCGTCGAGCGACCGACCGCGCAGCGACTGGAAGAACGGGCGGTCGGTGAGGGTCAGGCCGTTCTCGCGCCGGGTGCTGCCGACCGGCCCGGCCAGGCCCGGGGCCGGCTCGCCGGGGACGTCGTACGCCATGAGCCGCAGGCCGCCCGGGGTGTCGAGCTGCCCGAACACGAGCCGGTCGGTGCCGGGGGCGTCCTGGGGTGCGCCGAGGTCGGCGTACGTCGCGGTGGTGAGGGTGCCGCCGAACACCGCGCGGTAGTGCTCGAGCGCCTCGCGGGCGGTGCCGCGGAAGTTCAGGTGGGTGGTGGTCGTCAGGGTCATCGGGTCCGTCCTTCGCGTGGGTCGGCGGTCACCGGGCCGGTGCCGTGGCGCCACGGTGGACCATGTCGCGGACAGGTCGTGTCCTCGATCGCGCGCACACTGGGGGCGTGCCCGGGACCGCCATGCGCCTGCTCGCCCTGCTCTCGCTGCTCCAGTCCCGTCGCGACTGGCCCGGGCAGGTGCTCGCCGACCGCCTCGACGTGACCACCCGGACCGTCCGGCGCGACGTCGACCGGCTGCGCGAGCTCGGCTACACCATCGCCGCGACGTCGGGCCCCGACGGCGGCTACCGCCTGGCCGCGGGCTCGGAGCTGCCGCCGATGCTGTTCGACGACGAGCAGGCGGTGGCGGTGGCCGTCGCGCTGCGGCACGTGCCGGCCAGCGGCGTGGACGTCGACGAGGCGGCCGCGCGCGCCCTGGCGACCGTCCGGCAGGTGATGCCGTCGCGGCTGCGGCACCGCGTCGACGGCATCCGGTTCTCCGGCTCACCGCCCGCGGAGCGGGTCGACCCGGCGGTGCTCGAGGCCGTCAGCTCCGCGACGCGGGAGCGGCGGACGCTGCGGTTCGACTACGCCGGCCGCGCGGACCCGGTGCGGGTGGAGCCGCACGCCGTCGTCGCCCGCGGGGGCCGCTGGTACCTGCTCGCCTGGCACCCGGGGGCAGCGGGCTGGCGCACCTACCGGCTGGACCGGATGGCGCCGCGGCACCCGGCGGGCGCGCGGTTCGACCCGCGGCCGGTGCCCACCGGCGACGCCGGCACGTTCCTCGCGGCCCGCGCGCGGGGCCTCGACTCCCGCGTCGACCCCGGCGTCGACCCCGGCGTCGACGCCGCGCCGAACCCTGCACCCGACTCCGACGCGGCCGGAGCCTGGCCGTGCACGGGGGAGGTCCTGCTCGAGCTCCCGGCGGCCGCGGTCGCCCCCTGGCTGGGCGACGGCGTCCTCGTGCCCGTCTCGGCGACGGCGTGCCGGGTGACGGCGGGGTCGTGGTCGTGGGCCGGGCTGCTCGCGTGGGTGCTGCGGTTCGACGCGCCGTTCACGGTGCTCGGGCCGGACGCCTTCGCCGAGGCGACCGCGGCGCTCGCACGGCGGGTGGGGGCAGCGGCGGGCGGTGCGTGAAGCAGTTCGGATCGCCGAATCTGCGGATCAGGTCCGCTCAAAGTCCCAGGTCGCGGGGTGGACACGGGAACCCCGCCGCCCGCGAGGGACGATGGTCCCCTCCTGAGCGCGCCTGCGACGGCGATCAGCAGTCCACGGCCGGCACGACACCGGACGACCACTGGACACAAGGGGGCCGTGCCATGGGCACGACAGCACCGACAGCACCGCACCGCCGCACGCTCGTCGCCTGGTTCCGGGACCGGGGCGTCAGCACCAAGATCCTCGCCGCCGTCCTGGTGGCCGCCGCCGTCGGCGCGGCCGTGGGCGTCATGGGCATCGCCGCGCTCGGGCGCACGGACCAGGCGACCACCTCGATGTACGAGCAGAGCTTCAAGGGCCTCGAGTACGCCGCCGTCATGCGCCGCGCGACGGTGGAGATGCGGTTCCAGATCGCGAACCACATGCTCGTGACCGACGACGCCGCGAAAGACGCCGCCGAGCAGAAGATCGCCGCGTCGGAGGCCGAGATCCGCGACGCCGCCGCCACGTACGGCGAGCTGAGGCTCGGCGCGGAGCAGCGCGCGTCGCTCGACGAGTTCGTGACGGGCCTGGACGCCTACGCGGCCGTCCGGGACAACGACCTGCTGCCGGCCAGCCGGGACCGCGACCTGGCCCGGTTCGTCGAGCTGCGCGACAGCAAGGCGCAGGGCCTGATCGACTCGATGAACGCGAGCGTCACCTCGCTGGTGGACCACGAGCGGGAGTCGGCCGCCGCGGCAGCCGACGCCGCCTCCCGGCAGTACCGCAGCAACCGCCTGCAGGTGATCGTGTTGCTCGCCGTCGGCACGGCGCTGGCGGTCGGCCTCGGCATGGTCGTCGCTCGGTCCATCCGCGGCGGGATCACGCGGGTGCGGGCCGTCGCCGAGGGCATCGCGCGCCGGGACCTGACCGTCCGGGCCGCGCTCGGCTCCCGCGACGAGCTCGGGCTGATGGGCGAGGCGCTCGACACCGCGATGGACGACCTCGGGCAGGTCGTGGCCACGATCGACGCGTCGTCGGGCGCGCTGTCGGCGGCGGCCGAGGAGATGTCGGCGACCAGCGGGGAGATCGCCGCGGCGGCGGAGCAGACGTCCGCCCAGGCCGGCGTGGTCGCGGCGGCGGCCGAGCAGGTGTCCCGCAACGTCCAGACCGTGGCCGCGGGCTCCGAGCAGATGGGCGCCTCCATCCAGGAGATCGCGCAGAACGCGGCGCGCGCCGCGGAGGTCGCCGACCGCGCGGTCGCCACCGTCGGCTCGACGGCGACGACCATGGCACGCCTCGGCGACGCGAGCCGGCAGATCGGCAACGTGGTCAAGCTCATCACCAGCATCGCGGAGCAGACCAACCTGCTCGCGCTCAACGCCACCATCGAGGCGGCCCGCGCCGGCGAGGCCGGCAAGGGCTTCGCGGTCGTCGCGGGGGAGGTGAAGGAGCTCGCGCAGGAGACCGCCAAGGCCACGGGGGACATCGCCCAGCAGGTGGAGGCCATCCAGTCCGAGGCGGGCGGCGCGGAGGCGGCGATCGACGAGATCAGCGGGATCATCGGGCAGATCAGCGCGTTCCAGGGCACGATCGCGAGCGCCGTGGAGGAGCAGACCTCCACGACGGCGGAGATCAACCGGAGCGTCGCCGAGGCGGCCACCGGATCCAGCGAGATCGCCGCGAACATCTCCGGGGTCGCCGACGGCGCGTCGGACACCACGCAGGGGGTCGCGCAGTCGCGGGACGCCGTGCAGTCGCTCGCCGCCATGTCGGCCGACCTCCGCACGCTCGTCGGCAGCTTCCGGGCGGGCTGACCGGCGGTCCGGCACGGCGCCTACGCTGGCGCCGTGCCGGACACCCGCCTGCGCCGCGTCGCCGTCCTGGTGCTCGAGGGCGCCAAGCCGCTGGACGTCGGGATGCCCGCGCAGGTGTTCACCACCCGGCCGTCCATGCCGTACGAGGTCCGGGTGTGCGGGCCCGCGCGCGGCCTGGTGCGCGGCGGCGACGGCCTGTCGTACCACGTGGCCGACGGCCTCGACGCGCTGGCGTGGGCGGACGTCGTGTTCATCCCCGGGTACCGGTTCCCGGACCGGGAGGACCCGCCGCCCGCCGTCGTGGCGGCCCTCGTCGCGGCGCACGAGCGCGGCGCGGACCTGGCGGCGATCTCGACCGGGGCGTTCGCGCTGGCGGCGACCGGGCTGCTGGACGGCCGGCGCGCGACGACGCACTGGCACTACACGCGCGCGTTCGCGGCCCGGTACCCCCGCGTGACCGTGGACGAGAACGTGCTGTTCGTCGACGAGGGCAGCCTGCTCACGTCCGCGGGCGCGGCGTCCGGCCTCGACCTGTGCCTGCACATCATCCGGCGGGACCTCGGCGTCGCGGCGTCGAACCACGCGGCCCGGCGGCTGGTCGCGGCGCCGTACCGCAGCGGCGGCCAGGCGCAGTACGTGCCGCGCAGCGTGCCCGAGCCCCTGGGCGAGCGGTTCGCCGCGACCCGGGAGTGGGTGCTGCGCCGGCTCGACGCCCCGCTGACGCTCGAGGTCATGGCGCGGCACGCGGCGGTGTCGCCGCGCACCTTCTCCCGGCGCTTCGTCGACGAGACCGGCTACACGCCGATGCAGTGGGTGCTGCGGGTGCGCGTGGACGCGGCGCGGGAGCTGCTCGAGCGCTCGCAGCGCTCCGTCGAGCAGGTCGCCGCCGACGTGGGGCTGGGCACCGGCGCGAACCTGCGGCGGCACTTCCAGCGGGTGCTGGGGACGACCCCGAGCGAGTACCGCCGCACGTTCACGCGCGGCGAGTAGGGGCCGCGGCCCGGCTGGCGAGATCCGTGCGGACCGTGGCGCCTCGGCCGCTGTCGGGCGCGCGCCCGCCCGGACAGGCTGGTCGCGACCGATCAGGCACCACCAGGAGGACACCATGACCCGCATCGCCGTGAACGGCTTCGGCCGCATCGGCCGGAATGTGCTGCGCGCGCTGCTCGAGCGCGGCAGCGACCTCGAGGTCGTCGCCGTCAACGACCTCGCCGAGCCGGCCGCGCTGGCCCGGCTGCTGGCGTTCGACTCCACCGCCGGCCGGCTCGGCCGGCCCGTCACCGTCGACGGCGACGCGATCGTCGTCGACGGGCACCGCATCCGGGTGCTCGCCGAGCTCGAGCCGTCCGCGCTGCCCTGGGCCGAGCTCGGCGTCGAGGTCGTCCTCGAGGCGACCGGGCGGCTCACGTCCGCCGCCGCGGCCCGCGGGCACCTCGACGCCGGCGCGCGCGTCGTGCTGGTCGGCGCACCGTCCGACGGCGCGGACGTGACGATCGCCTACGGCGTCAACACCGACGCGTACGACCCGGCCGTCCACACCGTGGTGTCGAACGCCTCGTGCACCACCAACGCCCTGGCCCCGCTCGCCCTCGTCCTCGACCAGCTCGCGGGCATCGAGCACGGGTTCATGACCACCGTGCACGCCTACACGCAGGAGCAGAACCTGCAGGACGGCCCCCACCGGGACGCCCGCCGGGCGCGGGCGGCAGCGGTCAACATCGTCCCGACCACGACGGGCGCCGCGAAGGCCATCGGCCTGGTCCTGCCGCAGCTCGACGGCCGGCTGTCCGGCGACTCGATCCGCGTCCCCGTGCCCGTCGGCTCGCTGGTCGAGCTGAACGCCACCGTGTCCCGCGACGTCAGCCGCGACGACGTGCTGGCGGCGTACCGGGCCGCGGCGGCGGGGCCGCTCGCGGGGGTCCTGGAGTACTCGGAGGACCCGCTGGTGTCGTCCGACATCACCGGCGACCCGGCGTCGTCGGTGTTCGACTCGCTCCTGACCCGCGTCGACGGCCGGCACGTCAAGGTCGTCGCCTGGTACGACAACGAGTGGGGCTTCTCGAACCGCGTCGTCGACACGCTCGAGCTGCTCGCGCGCTCGCTGGCCTGACGTCCCGGGCCGCCGGGCGGGAAGCCCCGCCCGGCGGCCGCGGACCTCCGCCCGCGGGCCCGCTCAGCCGGCCTTGACCGCGGACGTCCGCGCCGAGGTGGACGTGACGGTCGTGAACCCGGATCGCGTCACGGTCGCCCGCACCGACACCCGCTTGCCCTTGTCGGACTTCGTCAGCGTGTACGTGGGCTTCGTGGCGCCGGAGATCGCCCGGCCCTCGCGGAGCCACTGGTACGTGGTCCGGGTGCCCGTGACCGACAGCCGAGGGGCGACCGCCGTGAGCCGTGCGCCGACGCGTGCGGTGCCGCTGACCTTGGTCGCGGTCGTCACGGTGATGGTGCCGGGCTTCACGGTGGCCGTGGCCCCGGACGTGCGGGTCGCCGTGGTGTACCCGGCCCTCGCTCCGGAGACCCGGACGCTGAGCGTCGCCCCGCGGTCGGCAGCGGTCAGCGTGTACGTGGACGCGGTCGCGCCGCGGATCGCGGTCCCGGACCGCAGCCACTGGTACGTCAGTGCGACGCCGGACGGCGCCCAGGTGCCGGGCTTCGCGGTGAGGGTGCGGCCCACGGCCGCCGTGCCGGAGACGACCGGTGTCGAGGGGGTGAGCGTGCCCGGGGCCACCGCGGCGGTCGCTGCGGACGGCCAGGTCACGCCGAGGTCCGAGGCGCCGACCCGGATGCTGATCGCCCGGCCGAGGTCGGCGGACGTGGGCCGGTAGGTCGTCCCCGTCGCCCCCTGGATGGGGGTGCCGTCCCTCAGCCACTGGTAGGTGAGGGGCACCTGCCAGGGGTCCCAGAACCAGGGCGCCACGGTGAGGGTGCCGCCGACGACCGGGGTGCCCGTCACCGTCGGTGCCGCCGGAGTGCCTGCGGGGGTCAGGACCGCCCAGTGCGCGGCGGTCCAGGTGCCGTCGGCGAACGGCTGGTACGTGAGCGCGGCCCACGCCCCGGCGCGCGCCACGTCTGCGGCGGTCGGGGTGTACGTGACGACGCAGGTCAGGGACGCGCCGGGCTCGACGGGCGCGTCGAGCTCGATGCCTGCGGCCCAGACGTCCCCGTCCCAGCCCCAGAAGGCGCAGTCACCGCCCGTGACCTCCGGCAGGGCGTCCGTGTCCAGGTACGCCACGAGCGCCGACTCCGGGTCCGGCACGAGGGGTGTCGCGTGCTCGTTGGTCGCGGTGTACGTCCAGGTGACGGGCACCCCGGCCGCGTAGCTGGTGGCAGGGGCCGCGGTGACCGCCAGGGTGAGCTCGTCGTCCGCGGTCGCGGCCTGCGCTCCGCCGGCGGTGCCCGCCGTCAGCAGGCCGGCACCGAGGACGGCCGTGAGGGCGGTGGCTCCGGCTCGCCGGAGCAGCGGACGGGTGAGGGGGACGTGGTGCACGCGGCGCTCCGATTCGGGTCGTGGAGGGAACGCCCGGAGCATCGGCACCTGCTGCCGCGGCTGGAGGGGACCTCGGGCCCGGGTCGCGTCCATTCACCCTGATGCCCGAGGCAACCGTCCGTCCGTCCGGCTCGGGACCCGATCAGGTGAACGCGGCCGCGTCCGTCCCGGGGGTGCTCACCGGGCGGCCAGCTCCTCGCGCAGCAGGGCGTACGCGAACGAGTCCAGCCACCGCCCCGACCGGTGCAGCGACTCGGCGCGGAACGTCGCCTCGCGCCGCATGCCGATCCGCTCCATGAGCCGCCACGACGGCGTGTTGTCCGCGAAGCAGAGGGCGGTGACGCGGCGCAGGCCGAGGTCGGTGAAGCACAGCCCGAGCACGCGGGCCGCGGCCTCCGTCGCGAGTCCCCGGCCGTGGTGCGCCGGGTCGAACGCCCAGCCGAGCTCCGCCTGCGTCGCCACGGCGTCGTCGGCCACCTCCGTCTGCGCCCAGGCGTCCTCGACGCGGACCATGAGGTCGCCCACGACGACGCCCTCGTGCTCGGCGACCAGCGTCACCCGCAGGCGGTCCGGCTCCGCGAACTGCGGGGCCCACGCGTCGAGCGCGCCCGGCACGGCGGTCATCCACTCCGCCACGGCCGGCAGGCGCCGGTACCGCCACACCGCCTCGGCGTCGGAGGCGGTGGCGGGGCGCAGCGTCAGGCGCTCGGTGGTGACGGGCCAGGCGAGGTCCTGCAGGGCGGGCGGCACGGTCCCCATCATGCGCGCGGCGACGGCCCCGCGGAGCCGGTCTCGGACACCCGGCGGAGGCGCTGCAGGTGGTACCGCCAGCCCTCGGCGTGCTCGGCGGGCAGCGTGGGCGGGGTCCCGGCGGTCGCGAACCCGGACTCGGTGAGCGTCACCTCCGTCCCCGCCCCGGCGGCGGCGAGGCGGATCGTCACGTCCAGGGGGTGCGCCCACGACGGCTCGCGCCACCGGAACGCCAGCAGGCCCGGGGCGTCGCACCGGACCACCTCGCCGGTCGCGGACCGCACCTCGCCGTCCTCGGTCCACGTCTCCACGAGCGGGGACCCGGCGGCGGGGTCGAAGACGAGCTCGGGCCACCACGCGGCGCGCCCGGCGGTCAGCGCCCACCAGACCGCGTCGGGCGCGGCGGCGACGGTCTGCGAGACGGACACCGATCCGGGCGGGGACGACGGGGGCACGACCGGACGGTAGCGCGGCCGCCCGCCGCACGGGATCCGTGAGCACCGCGTCGCGGGCCGTATGGGATCCGTGAGGATCGCCGTCGGCACCCCGAGGGCGGGCGTGTGATGGGCGACGGCCCCGCTCTCGCCGGGGTCGCCGCACGGCCGAGCGCCGGTGCGGCCCCGTCCGAAGGGAGCCCCCTCGTGCTGGACCTGGTTGTCGTGGCGGCCGTGGTCGTCCTGTTCGCCCTCGTGGGCGCGGTGGCCTCGGGGGTGGAGCGGCTGTGATCGTGCTCGACCTGCTGGCCGTCGTCCTGGGCGTCGCGGCGGTGGTCTACCTGGTGTGGGCGCTCGTGAAGCCGGAGCGGTTCTGATGGGGGCGGGCTGGGCGGCCGCCGCGCAGCTGGCGGCCGTCGTGCTCGTGCTCGCCGCGCTGTACCGGCCGCTGGGCGACGCCATGGCGCGGGTGTACACCTCCGGCCGGGACCTGCGGGTGGAGCGCGTCCTGTACCGGGTGCTGGGGGTGGACCCGGGGTCGGAGCAGTCGCCGCGGGCGTACACGCGCAGCGTCCTGGCGTTCTCCCTGGTCGGCGTGCTGCTCGTCTACGCGCTGCAGCGGCTGCAGGCGTGGCTGCCGTGGGACCTGGGCCTGCCGGGCGTGGGGCAGCACCTCGCGTTCAACACGGCCGTGTCGTTCGTGACGAACACGAACTGGCAGGCGTACTCCCCGGAGGCGACGCTCGGCTACGCGGTGCAGGCCGGTGCCCTCGCGGTGCAGAACTTCGTGTCCGCGGCGGTCGGGCTCGCGGTGGCCGTCGCGCTGGTGCGCGGGTTCGCCCGGCGCCGCAGCGGGACGATCGGCAACTTCTGGGTCGACCTGGTGCGGGGGACGCTGCGGATCCTGCTGCCGCTCTCGGTGGTCGCGGCGGTCGTCCTGGTCGCCGGCGGCGTGGTCCAGAGCTGGTCCGGGTTCACCGACGTGACGACGCTCGCCGGCGGCACGCAGACGCTCCCGGGCGGCCCGGTCGCCTCGCAGGAGGCCATCAAGCTGCTCGGCACCAACGGCGGCGGGTTCTTCAACGCGAACGCGGCGCACCCGTACGAGAACCCCACGGCGTGGACGTCGGCGTTCGAAGTGGTGCTGCTCCTCGCGATCCCGTTCAGCCTGCCCCGGACGTTCGGGCGGATGGTCGGCAGCGACCGGCAGGGCTACGCGGTGCTCGCCGCGATGGCGTCGATCTTCCTGGTCAGCACCGTGGCGCTGACGGTCGTCGAGATGCACGGCGCCGGCACCGCGCCGCAGCTCGCGGGCGCCGCGATGGAGGGCAAGGAGCAGCGGTTCGGCGTCGCGGCCTCCGCGCTGTACGCGGGCGCCACCACGCTGACGTCGACGGGGTCGGTGAACGCGATGCACGACTCGTTCACGGCGCTCGGCGGCCTGTTCCCGATGCTCAACATGATGCTCGGCGAGGTCGCTCCGGGCGGTGTCGGCTCCGGCCTGTACGGGATGCTCGTGCTCGCGGTCGTCGCCGTGTTCGTCGGCGGCCTCATGGTCGGGCGGACGCCGGAGTACCTGGGCAAGCGGATCGGGCCGCGCGAGATCAAGCTCGCGTCCCTGTACATCCTCGTGACGCCCACGCTGGTGCTCGCGGGCACCGCGCTGTCGTTCGCGCTCCCGGGGGTGCGCGCCGGCGTGGAGGGCTCCATGGCCAACCCCGGCGTGCACGGCTTCTCCGAGGTGCTGTACGCGTTCACGTCCGCCGCGAACAACAACGGCTCGGCGTTCGCGGGGCTGACGGCGAGCACGCCGTGGTTCGACTCGGCGCTGGGCGTCGCGATGCTGCTCGGCCGGTTCGTGCCCGTCGTGCTGGTGCTGGCGCTCGCGGGCTCGCTCGCCGCGCAGGACGTGGTCCCCGCCACCGCCGGGACGCTCCCCACCCACCGGCCGCAGTTCGTCGGCCTCCTCACGGGCGTCGCGGTGATCGTGACCGCCCTGACGTACTTCCCCGTTCTCGCGCTGGGTCCCCTGGCGGAAGGGCTGTGACTCCCATGACGACGCTCCTGCAGCAGGACCCCGCGCAGCAGGCCCCCGGTGGCCCGGCGGCGCCGGCCCCACGTCCCCGGCGCGGGCTGAGCGCGGCGCAGCTCCGCGAGGCCCTGCCCGACGCGCTGCGCAAGCTCGACCCGCGCGTGATGTGGCACAACCCCGTGATGTTCGTGGTGGAGGTCGGCGCCGTCCTGACGACGCTCCTCGCCGTCGCGGAGCCGTTCACCGGCGGCCCCGGGGAGTCGGGCGGCACGCCCACGCCCGTGACGTTCACGGCGGCGATCGCCGCCTGGCTGTGGGCGACGGTGCTGTTCGCGAACCTCGCCGAGGCCGTGGCGGAGGGCCGTGGCAAGGCGCAGGCGGACAGCCTGCGGCGGACCCGGTCGAGCACGACGGCCACCGTGGTGGTCGGCTACGACGCGGCGGCCGACCCCGCGGCGGAGCGCGCCCGCACCCGGACGGTCGCCTCGCCCGACCTCGCGCTCGGGGACGTGGTCGTCGTGACCGCCGGCGAGCTGGTGCCGGGCGACGGCGACGTGGTGTGGGGCATCGCCTCGGTGGACGAGTCCGCGATCACCGGCGAGTCCGCGCCGGTGGTCCGGGAGTCCGGCGGCGACCGCAGCGCGGTGACCGGCGGGACGCGCGTGCTGTCCGACCGGATCGTCGTGCGGATCACCTCGACGCCGGGGGAGACGTTCGTGGACCGGATGATCGCGCTCGTCGAGGGGGCCGCGCGGCAGCGGACGCCGAACGAGATCGCGCTGAACATCCTGCTGGCGTCGCTGTCCGTGGTGTTCGTGGTGGTCGCGCTGACCCTCGGGCCGGTCGCGTCGTACGCCGGTGCGGCCGTGAGCGTGCCGGTGCTCGTGGCGCTGCTGGTGTGCCTCATCCCGACGACCATCGGCGCGCTGCTGTCCGCCATCGGCATCGCGGGCATGGACCGGCTGGTGCAGCGCAACGTCCTGGCGATGTCCGGCCGCGCGGTCGAGGCCGCCGGCGACGTCACCACGCTGCTGCTCGACAAGACCGGCACCATCACGTACGGCAACCGCCGGGCGGTGGCGTTCCTGCCGCTCGCCGGCGTCCCGGAGGCGGAGCTGGTGCGGCGCGCGGCGCAGGCGTCCGCCGTCGACCCGACCCCGGAGGGCCGCTCGATCGTGGACCTCGCGGTCGCCGGCGGGGCGGCCGACGTCGCCGACCTGCCGCCCGGGACGGACGTCGTGCCGTTCACCGCGCAGACCCGCATGAGCGGCGTCGACCTGCCCGACGGCACGGTGGTCCGCAAGGGCGCCGGCAGCGCGGTGCTGGCCTGGCTCGCGGCGGCGGAGGCGCCGGCCGGGCTGACGGAGGTCGTCGAGCGCATCTCCGCCGACGGCGGCACCCCGCTGGTGGTCGCGGTGCAGGACGCCGGTCAGGGCCGGGTCCTCGGCGTCGTCCACCTCAAGGACGTCGTCAAGGAGGGCCTGTCCGACCGGTTCGCCGAGCTGCGCGCCATGGGCATCCGCACCGTGATGATCACCGGCGACAACCCGCTGACCGCCCGGGCCATCGCGGCGGAGGCCGGCGTGGACGACTTCCTCGCGGAGGCGACGCCGGAGGACAAGCTGGCGCTCATCCGGCGCGAGCAGGAGGGCGGGCACCTGGTCGCGATGACCGGCGACGGCACCAACGACGCCCCCGCGCTCGCCCAGGCGGACGTCGGCGTCGCGATGAACACCGGCACGTCGGCCGCCAAGGAGGCCGGCAACATGGTCGACCTCGACTCCGACCCGACCAAGCTCATCGACATCGTGCGGATCGGCAAGCAGCTGCTCATCACGCGCGGCGCGCTCACCACGTTCTCGCTCGCCAACGACGTCGCGAAGTACTTCGCGATCATCCCGGCGCTGTTCGCCGGCGCGTTCCCGGGGCTCGCGGCGCTCAACGTCATGCACCTGGGCTCGCCGGCCTCGGCCATCCTCTCGGCGATCGTCTTCAACGCGCTCGTCATCGTCGCGCTGATCCCGCTGGCGCTGCGCGGGGTGCGGTACCGGCCCGCCGCCGCGTCCGCGCTGCTCGGCCGCAACCTGCTCGTCTACGGGCTGGGCGGCGTGGTCGCCCCGTTCCTCGGCATCAAGCTGATCGACCTGGTCGTCAGCCTGCTGCCCGGCTTCTGACCGGCGCCCAGCCCGTAGACGAGCAGGTT
>JACXUT010000299.1 GCA_014763765.1 Micrococcales bacterium | reverse complement strand
GTCAGGGGGTGGCGGGGGCGACCTCGCGGCGCCAGCGGCCCGCCTCCTGGGTGAAGCCGACGCGGCGGAGGTAGTCGCCGGAGTCCTGCGCGTCGTCGACGACCACCAGGGACCGCAGGCCTGCCCCCGCGAACGCCCCGCTGCGGCGGTACACGAACTCGCCGGGAGCGAAGTCGCGGAACCGGGGCGTCACGTAGTCGAGCTGCACCTCGCCGACCCCCTCGCCGGCGTCGCGCACGACGACGACGCCGACCGTCTCGTCGCCGTGCAGCACGAGGTACGCCCACCGCGCGCCGGGGTCGTCGAGCGCGAACGACGGGTAGTACCGGGCGATGTCGGCGGCGTGCACGCCGAGCACGTGCCGCAGGTAGTCGTCGCGCGGGCCGACGGGCACCACCTGGTAGACGTCCGCGTCGTGCCGCTCGCGGGTGAGCCGCCACAGCCAGTAGGCGTCGATGACCGCGATGACGCCGTTCATGGCGGCGAACGGCCAGATCCCGACCACGGCGTTGTAGCCGGCGGCGACCACGGAGCCGGCGAAGTTCATCCACCGGAACCGCAGCACGCGGGCCTGCATGAGGGACACGACGACGAGGACCGACCCGGTCCACCCGATGATCTCCAGCCACGGCATGGCGTGACGCTACCGCCCGGTAGCGCCGCCGCACGATTCCGTAGCGGGACTACAGGATCCTGGCGCCGCCGCCACGGGCCCACCACGCGCCCGGACCGGTGCACGTCAGCCGCCGAGCACCGCCACCGACCCCTCGTCGGCCGCCACCCGCACGCGCGCGCCGTCCGCGGGTGCGCCGCCGTGCGCCGGCGTCGCGGCCACCGCCACGCCCTCCGGCTCGATGACCGCGACGAGCTCCAGGCGACCGCGGCGGGAGCGGCGCCCGGTGACCCGCGCGTCCCGCACCGGAGCGCCCTCCCCCGCGGACTCCCCCGGGGCCAGCACGCGCCAGCCGCCCGGCGCCACGGCGAGCGTCCCCGCCAGCAGCGGGCCGGCGGCCGGCGGGGCCGCCGAGCCCCAGTCCGCGGCGGCGAGGAACGTCCGGTACCCCAGGAACTCCGCGACCTCGCGCCCGGCGGGGCGGTGCCACAGCTCCTCCGGCGGCGCGACCTGCAGCAGCCGGCCGGCCGCCATCACCGCCACCCGGTCCGCCACGGCGAACGCCTCGTCCTGGTCGTGCGTGACGAACAGCGCGGTCGTCCCGGTGGTCACCAGCACCCGCCGCAGGTCGTCGGCGAGCCGCTCGCGCAGCGACCGGTCGAGGGCCGAGAGCGGCTCGTCCAGCAGGAGCAGCCTGGGGCGCGGGGCCAGCGACCGCGCGAGGGCGACCCGCTGCCGCTCCCCGCCGGACAGCGTCGCCACCGGCCGCGGGCCGTAGCCGGGCAGGCCCACGAGGTCCAGCAGCTCCGCCACCCGGGCGGTGCGTTCGGCGCGGCCGACGTCCCGCAGCCCGTACCCGACGTTGCCGGCGACGTCGCGGTGCGGGAACAGCTGACCGTCCTGGAACACCAGGCCGAACCCCCGCCGGTGCACCGGCACGGACGCCAGGTCCTGCCCGTCCCACAGCACCCGGCCGGCCGTCGGCGGCTCGAGCCCGGCCACGGCGCGCAGCAGCGACGACTTCCCGCAGCCCGACGGACCCAGCAGGGCGAGCACCTGCCCCTGCGGCACGTCCAGGTCGACCCCCGCGACCGCCGTCACCCCGGCCGCGCCCCGCGTCGCCCCCGGGTACCGCACCTCGAGGTCCCGTACCGCCAGCCCGTCCGTCACAGCTCTCCTCCCACCGGCCCGCGCAGCCGCTCCGCGGCCGCCATCACCCCCGCCGTCAGCAGGGCCAGCACGACCCCGGCCGCCAGCGCCATGCCGTAGTTGTCCGCACCCGGCTGGCCGATCAGCCGGAAGACCACGACGGGCAGCGTCGGGCGGTCCGGTCGCGCCAGGAACGACGTCGCCCCGAACTCCCCGAGCGACACCGCGAACGCGAACCCCACCGCGAGGCCGACGGAGCGCGCCGCGAGCGCCCCGTCCACCGTCGCCAGCACGCGGCCGGGCCCGGCGCCCAGCGTCCGGGCCGCCTCCTGCAGCCGCGGGTCGACGGCGCGGAGCACGGGCAGCACCGTCCGGACGACGAGCGGCACCGCGACGACCGCCTGCGCGACGGGCACCAGCACGCCGGTGGCGCGCAGGTCGGTCGCGATGCCGAAGGGGTGCCCGAGCGTGAGCAGCGCGCCGAAGCCGACCGTCACCGCGGAGACGCCCAGCGGCAGCATGAACACGCCGTCCAGCACCCCCACGGCCCGCCGCGCGGCCGGCCGCCGGGGGCGCCGCGACACCAGCAGGGCGACCAGGCAGCCCACCACCAGGGCCAGCACCGTCGCGTCGACGGCCACCCGCAGCGAGTTGCCGAGCGCCTCCCAGACCGTGACCGTCAGCGCGTTCCGGCCGCCGGTGGTGCCCAGCGCGCGGTAGTGGTCCAGCCCCCAGCCGTCGCCGGTGCGCAGCGACCCGAGCACCAGCGCGGCGAGCGGCAGCGCGAGCAGCACCAGCACCACCGCCGTGACGACCGCCGGCAGGGGGTGCGGGCGGCCGACCGCCCGGACGGGCGTGTCGACGAGCGACAGCGCGCGCTCCCGCCGGGCCCGCGCGCGGCCGGCCACGGCGAGCGCGGCGACGACCACCACCACCTGCACCACCGACAGCACCGAGGCGGCCCGCAGGTCCAGGAACTGGGTGGTCTGGATCCAGATCTCCGTCTCGACGGTGCCGAACCGCATCCCGCCGAGCACCAGCACCGTCCCGAAGGCCGTCGCGCAGAACAGGAACACCAGCGACGCGGCGGACGTGAGGGCCGGGGTCAGCGCGGGCAGCGTCACGGTGAGGAACGCGCGCGCGGGCGACGCGCCGAGCGACCGGGCGGCCTGCTCGGGCCGCGGGTCCAGGCGCTCCCACAGCCCCCCGACGGTCCGCACGACCACCGCGTAGTTGAAGAACACCAGCGCCGCGACGATCGCGGCGAACGTCCCGTCGAGGTGGAGGAACCCGAGCGGCCCGTTGTCGCGCAGCAGCGCCCGGAACGCCACCCCCACCACGACGGTCGGCAGCACGAACGGCACGGTGACGAGCGCGCGCAGCACCCCCCGCCCCGGGAACCGGCTGCGGTACAGCACCGCCGCACCGGGCACGCCCAGCAGCACCGAGATCACCGTGCCGAGGGTCGCCTGCGCCAGCGTCAGCCCGACGATCCGCCAGGTCCGCGGCCGCCCGAGCACCTCCGCGAACCCGGACAGGTCCAGCGACCCGTCGGCGACGAGTCCGCGCCCGACGAGCGTCAGCACGGGCCACGCGAAGAACACCCCGAGGAACAGCAGCGGCACCGCGGCCGCCACCGCCC
>JACXUT010000031.1 GCA_014763765.1 Micrococcales bacterium | reverse complement strand
TCGCGGCGCCGGCGAGCATGGTGGCGCGGGTCCCGTGCGCGAGCAGGAACCCCGGCAGCACGTACGTGGACACGACCGTGCCGATGCGGCTCACGGCCATCGCGGCGCCCACGGCGGAGGCGCGGATCTCCGTGGGGAACAGCTCGTTCGGGTACAGCCACTGCAGGTTGCCCGGCCCGCCGGAGAAGAACGCGTACAGCCCGAGGCACGCGACGACGGCCGGCATCGCGGGCGACGGCACGGCGCCGAGCACCGCGAGCGCCGCGGTCATGATCGCGAAGCTGACGACGAGCAGCCGGCGGCGGCCGAGCGAGTTCGCCCAGTGCATGGCGGGCAGGCAGCCCACGAGGAAGAACGTGCCGATGACGATCTCGCCGAGCGTCGCGACCTGGCGCTCGCCGAGCCCGAGCTCGCCCATGATCTGCGGCCCGTAGGTGTAGATGGCGAACATCGGTGCCGCCTGGCAGAGCCAGATGGTCCCGACGAACAGCACCTTGCCGAGGTAGCCGCGGCGGAACAGGGCGGCGTAGGACTCCGTCCGCTCGGGTTCGGGCTCGAGCTGCACGTCGGCGCCGAGCACCCGGTGCACGATGGCGCGCGCCTCCTCGCCCCGGCCGCGGCGTGCCAGCCACCGCGGCGACTCGGGGATGTCCCACCGCCCGACGAGGATGACCAGGCAGGGCACGACGGCGCTGGCGAGCATCCACCGCCAGCCGCCGTCGACGTCGAGCAGCAGGTACCCCACGAGGTAGGCGGCGTTGGCCCCGAGGTACCAGGCCGCGGCGATCAGCCCCATGGAGACCGAGCGGTGCCGGCGGGGCGTGAACTCGGCGACGAGCGACGTCGCGATCGGGTAGTCCGCGCCGATGACGACGCCGATGGCGAACCGCATGGCGACGAGCTGCCAGGGCTCCGCGACCAGGGCCGTCGCCGCGGAGATGACCGCGATGCCGATGATGTCGACCACGAACATGCGCTTGCGGCCGATCCGGTCGGTCAGGTAGCCGCCGACCGACGTTCCGAGGAACAGCCCGACGAGCGCCGCCACGCCGACGAGGGCGGTCCAGCGGGCGTCGAGGTCCAGGGCGGGCGTGAGCTGGATGAGCGCGACCCCGATGATCGACAGCACGTACCCGTCGAGGAACGGCCCGCCGGCGGAGAACAGCGTCACCCGCTTGAGGAACGGCGTCATCCCCACGTCGTCGAGCAGCACCGTCTGCCGCCCGGGGCTCAGCTCCACTCGACGACCCCCCAGTTGAGGTGCGGCTTGGCGGTCGGGTCGTCGGCGTCGACCAGGCGGAAGTGCGCCCGGTGCTCGTCCATGCGCCACAGCTCGGTGCGCAGCGTGGAGCCGGGCAGCACGGGCGCGGTGATGCGGGTCTTGAACCGCCGGAGCCGCTCGGGCTCGCCCGGGAACAGCGAGCGGATGGCGTGCCGGCAGACCACGCCCGCGAAGCTCACGGCGTGCAGGATCGGCCGGGGCTGGCCGTTCGCGGCGGCGTACGCCCAGTCCACGTGCTGCGGGTGGTAGTCCCCGGACAGGCGGTAGATGAGCGCCTGGTTCTCGGGGATGCGCTCCTCGACGGCGATGTCGGCGGGGCGGTCGGGCATCTCCACGAGGTCCTTCGGCGCGGCCGGGCCGCCCCAGCCGCCGTCGTAGATGAGGCAGTCCCACGACTCGTTGGTGAACAGCAGCGTGCCGTCCTCGTCGCGGGTCTCGCCGACGTGCTGGGCGAGCAGGCCCTTGCCCGGGCCGCGGTCGTAGAGGCCCTTGAGCAGCACGCGGGTCGACAGCCGGCCCTCGAGCCGGGTGATCGGCTGGTGGAACGTCAGGTCGAAGCTCCAGTGCAGGGACCCGGCGTAGTCGTAGCCGTAGTCGATGGTGCGCGTGACCTCGGAGTCGACGATCGGCATGGCGCCGAACGTCGGCAGCACCTTCATGCCCTTCTCGTAGACGTACTCCAGGTCGGTGCGGCCGTCCACGGCGCACCCGGACCCGAGCGCGAACAAGCTGAGGTCCCGGGTGGTGTACTCGCGCTCGAACGGGCCGAACCACTGCCCGACCATCTCGGTCTTGATCGCCATGTCGTGCTGCTCCTCCATCGGTGCGGGTGGTGCGGGGACGTACGGGGTGGTGCGGGGTCGTGCGGGTCAGGACCGGGCGGGCCGGGCGCCCTCGGCGGGCCGGGCGCCCCGGGCGCGCCCCGCGGTGCCAGGGGCCCGGGCGGCCGCGCGGGCGGACAGCGCCCCGGTGGCGACCTTGTAGCTGGCGGTGCGCGGCAGCCGGTCCGCGACCTGGACGGTGCCGGGGACGGCGGGTGCCGGCAGGTGCGCGGCGCAGTGGGCGCGGACGTCCGCCTCGGTGAGCGCGACGCCGGGCCGCGGGACGACGACGGCGAGCACCGCCTCGTCGTAGACCGCGTCGGGGACGCCGACGACCGCGGCCTGCGCGATGCCGGGGTGCGCGAGCAGCACCGCCTCGACGCGCGCCGGGGAGACGTTCTCCGCGCCGCGCTTGATGATCCGCGAGCGCCGGTCCAGGAAGTAGTACCAGCCGTCGGCGTCCACGTACCCGAGGTCGCCCGTGCGCATCCAGCCGTCGGCGTCGTACGCCGCCGCGGTGGACTCCGGGTCGTCGAGGTACCCCGCCATGAGGCTGACGCCGGGCTCGCCGCGGAGCTGGATCTCCCCCGGCTCGCCGGGCGGCAGCGCGCGACCGTCCGGCCCCGCGACGCGCGCCTCGTAGCCCGGGCCGACGCGGCCGACGGACGGCCAGCGCCGCTCGCCGGCGGGCGGGTCCGTGATCGCCCCGACCAGGCACTCGCTGGTGCCGTACGAGTTGAGCAGCCGGACGCCGAAGCGGCGCTCGTACTCCAGCTTCTCGGCGTCGGGCAGCGGCAGGTAGTACAGGATCTCGCGGACGTCGTGGTCCCGCTCCCCCGGCTCGACGGGCCGGCACAGCTGGGTGCGCACGATCATCGCGATGGACTGCACGACGGTGGCGCGGTGCGCCTGCACCTGGTGCCAGAACCGCCGCGCCGAGTACCGCTCGACGACCACCAGGGTGGCTCCGGCCGCGACCACCGGCAGCAGCGCGTTGAGCTGGAAGTTCACGTGGCAGGCGGGCATGGTCGTCAGCAGCCGGTCGGCGGGGGTGAGCGCGGCCTGCCACTGCACGAACCGCCCGGAGAACACCAGGTTGGCGTGGGTGAGGACGACGCCCTTGGGGGTGGCGGTCGACCCGGACGTGAACACCACCCCGGCGGTGTCGCTCCCGGTCACGCCGGCGCCGAGGAGCTGCCCGGTCCCGGGTGCGCCCGCCGCGCCCACCGCGCCCACCGCGCCGACGCCCACCGCGCCCGCGGCCGCCGGCCCCACGACCCGCAGCCCGGGCACCCCCGCGTACCGCCCGGCCGCCTCCGGCGTGCAGACGGCGAGCCGCGCCCGGACCCGCTGCGCCACGTGCGCGCACTCCGGCGCCGGGCTGCCCGGGTCCTGCACCACCGCGACCGCGCCGGAGACCATGACGGCCAGCAGGTGGCGCACCAGCTCGGCGCCCAGCGGCAGGTGCAGCACCACGGCGTCCCCGGGGCGCACCCCGAGCCGGCGCAGCGCGGCGGCCGCGGACGCCACGAGGGCGTCGAAGTCGGCGTAGCCGAACGTGCGCACCGCGCCCACGGCGTCCTCGGCCACCAGGAAGGGGTGGTCGCCCCGCCGGCGCACCTGGGCGTGCCACAGGTCGCCGAGCGTCTCCTCGCGTGCAGTGTCCATGGTCGTGCCGGGCCCGGGGACGACGCCCCGGGCCCGCGTCGTTCACCCTCTCCGGATCGTCCCGTCGGCCGCCAGGCGCTCGATGCGCTCCGGCGCGTACCCCGCCTCGGCGAGCACGGTGTCGGTGTCCATGCCGAGCGTCGGCATGGGGCGCCAGATCCGGCCCGGGTGGCGGACGAACTTCGGCACGATGCCGACGCCGCGCACGGGGTCGCCGTCGTGCGTGCGCCAGTCGACGATCGCCTCGCGCTGCGCCACGTGCTCCTCGGCCAGCAGGTCGTCGAACTCGAGGACCGCGTTCGCCGCGATCCCGACGGCCGAGAGCTCGTCCTCGAGCTCCCGCGCCTTCTGGGTGAGGCAGAACGCGTCGAGGTGCTCCTCGATGAGCTGCGCCGCGGGCCCGTCGAGCCAGAGCGCCGCGGTGTCCTCCGGGTAGTCCTCGGTCCCCCACAGGTGGCCGAGGCCGATGCGCTCCAGCAGGTACTTGTTCTGCGGGACGCCGTAGACGCACAGCCCGATGAACCCGTCCGCGCACCGGTACTCGCCGATGCCGCACAGGTTGGGGTGCCGGGCGCCGGGGCGCGGGTAGCGGGTGCCGGCGTTGAGGTAGTCCATGAGGTAGTACGCGCCGACGCGCAGCATCACCTCGTACATCGCCACGTCGATGCTCTCGCCCTGCCCGGTGGTCCGGGCCTTGTGCAGGGCCGCGAGCGCCGACGCCGTGACCATCTCGGACGTGAAGTAGTCCCCCACGTACGGCAGCGGCGCCATGGGCTGCTCGGGGGTGCCGTTCTGCGCGAGGTAGCCGGAGTACGCCTGGACGGTGAGGTCGTAGGCGGCGCGGTTCACGCGCTCGGGCACGCCGTACTGGCCGAAGCCGGACACGTGCACGATGACGAGCCCCGGGTTGCGCTCCCAGAGCAGCTCGTCGGTGATGCCGCGCCGGGCGTACGTGGGTCCCTTGGACGACTCGATGAAGATGTCGGCGTCCGCGACCAGGTCCAGCAGCACCTCGCGGCCCTGGTCGGTGAACGGGTTCAGGGCGACGGACCGCTGGTTGCGGCGCTCCATCTCCTTGACCCACGCGGTGTCGCGCATCGAGTCGCCCGTGCGGGTGTTCTCGATCCACACCACGTCGGCGCCCCACTCGGCCATCAGCGCGGCGGCCGTGGGCGCGGCGATCTCGACGGCCGCGTAGACGACCTTCACGCCGGACAGCACGCCGAACTCGGGGACGGCGCCCCCGGCGGCGCTCACCGGTACTCCTTGAGCGCCGCGCGGGCGACGGTGAGCACCATCATCTCGTCGGTGCCCCCGGAGATCCGCTCCACGCGCAGGTCGCGGTAGAACCGGGCGACCCGGTGGGCGCCGGTCACCGCGATGCCGCCCAGCACCTGGATCGCGTCGTCGACGACCTGCGCCGCCGCCTGCGTGCAGTACAGCTTGGCCATCGACGCGTCGCCCTTGCCGAGCAGGCCGTGGTCGGCCTTCCAGGCGGTCTCGTAGACCATCGCGCGCATGGTGGTGAGCGCGATGCGCATCCGGGCGATCTTGTCCTGCACGAGCTGGTAGCGGCCGATCGCCTGCCCGCCCTGCTCGCGCTGGTTGGCGTACCGCACGGCGTCCTCGAACGCGCACAGCGCCCAGCCGTAGTCGCACGCCGCCACGAGGAACCGCTCCAGGTCGAAGTCCGCGACGGTGCGCGCGAAGCCCTGCCCCTCGCCGCCGAACCGGTCCTCCTCGCGCAGCTCCACCTGGTCGAAGTAGATCTCGCAGCACGAGTCCATGCGCAGGCCCAGCTTGTCGAGCGGCTCGCGCGTGATCCCGGGCAGCGACAGGTCGACGAACCACTCGGTGTACTGGTCCATGTCGTCGGCGTCGCGCGCCATGACCACGAGCTGGTCCACGCCCAGGGACGAGGTGATGAACGTCTTGTGGCCGTTGAGGTAGACCTTGCCGTCGCGACGCGTGTACGTGGTGGACATCGCGGCGAAGCTGGAGCCGGCGCCCGGCTCGGTCATCGCGAAGTTCCAGATCTGCCTGCCGGTCCCGACGTAGGACAGGATCCGCTCGATCTGCTCGGGCGTGCCGACCTCGAGCACGGTGCGCAGCGTCGGCAGCTGGTACAGCACGTACGTGGGTGCGCCCAGGCGGCCGAGCTCCTCCCAGACCGCCGCGACGGTCGTCCAGCCGGCGTCGAGCCCGCCGTGCTCCTCGGGCAGCAGGATCGTGTCGACCCCCAGCCCGCACAGCGCGGCGACCCAGCGCTGCGGGTAGGCGTGCTCGGCGTCGCACTGCGCGAAGTACGGCTCCCAGCTCTCGCTCTCCATCAGCTCGCGGACGGCCTGGACCATCAGCTGCTGGTCCTCGGTCAGTCGGAAATCCATCGGTGGGCCTCTCGGTTCTCCAGGGGGTGGTGCGCGGGCAGGCGGTGCGCGCGCAGGAACGCGGCGCCCGCCGCCAGGGCCTCCCGGGCCTCGGGCAGCGTCCGGGAGCAGTGCAGGAAGCCGTGCAGCACGCCGGTCAGCACGTGCAGGCGGTGCGGCACGCCGTGGTGCTCCAGCAGCCCGGCGAGGGCCACGGAGTCGTCCAGCAGCGGGTCGAGGTCGGTCGCGGCCACGTAGGTCGGCGGCAGCGACGCGAGCAGGTCCGGGTCGGCGCCGAGGCAGTCGACCGCCGGGCCGGTGAGGTCGTCCGGGCCCGCGGTGTAGGCCGCGGTGTAGAACGCCAGGTCCTCCGGGGCGAGCCCGTCCCACGGGCCGCCCAGCAGGCGCCGCGACGCGGAGTCGCGCAGCCCGTACAGGCCGTACCAGAGCAGCAGCGCGGACGGTCGCGGCCCGTCGGCGGCCCGCAGGTGCAGGGCCGTCGCCAGGGCGATCGACGCCCCCGCCGAGTCACCGGCCAGGGCGACCGGCCCGGGCGGGACACCCAGGTCGCCGGGGTGGGCCGCGAGGTGCCGCACGACGGCCGCCGCCTCCTCGACGGCCTGCGGCACCTTGGCCTCCGGCGAGAGGCTGTACGCGACGCCGACCACCACCGCGCCGCCGGCCGCGGCGAGCTCGCGCAGGATGCGGTCGTAGGAGTCCAGGTCCCCGAGCACGAACCCGCCGCCGTGCAGGTAGACGACCGTGCCGGCCGGACCCGGGTCCCCGGGGACGGGCTCGGGGTGGTGCACCCGGACGGGCACCGGCCCGTGCGGGGTGGCCACGACGGCCGACGTGCTGCGCGCCATCCGCGGCCCGCCCTCGTTCCACCAGCGGTGCTCCGCGGCGTAGTTCGCCCGCAGCACCTCCAGGTCGGACCCGGGCCGGGCCAGCCGGGCCGCGAGGTCGGCCTGGATCTCCAGGACCTCCCGCATCCCCGGGGTGAGGCGCGCCAGCACGTCGACCGCCGCCATCAGGCCGCCGCCCCCACCGCCGCGGCGCCCGTGGTGTCCCCGGCGCCCGCGGCGTACGCGGCCTCCAGGCGACCCCGGTGCGAGCGCACGTAGAGCTGCAGGGCGAGCGCGGCCAGCGCGGCCACCACGGCGATCGCGGCGAGGATGAGGAACACCGTCGGGTACGCGGTCGTCACGTCGCCCGCGGCCTCCGCGTCGTCCAGGATCGAGCCGAGCCAGATCGAGGAGAACGTGTCGGGCAGGAACCCGATGACCGACAGCACGCCGGTGGCTGCGCCGAACGCCGCCAGCGGCACCTTGCCCTCGGTCAGCATGCCGGAGCAGATGCCGAACACGCCGTTGGCGATGAACCCGAGCGCGACCGCCAGCACCGCGATCGCGACGATGCTGCCCTCCTCGCCCGGCAGCGCCGCGACGACGCCGAACGCGACGGCGGCGAGCGCCGAGCCGATCCAGATCACCAGCGAGGACTTCTTCGCCTTGTGGGCGAGCATCCCGAACAGCGGGCCGGCGAGCAGGGTGATGCCGTAGGTCCGCACGACCGAGACCGCGTTGGTGACCGTGGCGTCCGCGCCGAGCGCCGTCATGTACGGCGCCGTGTAGGACGTGCAGGTGTAGAAGAAGTAGACGAAGAACAGGCAGCCGGACGTCAGCAGCACCACCGGGTTGGCCAGCGCCCGCCAGGCGTCGACGAGCACGGCCCGCACGGAGCCCTCGCCGCTGATCTCACCCTCGAACCGCGGGATGAACACCAGCGACAGCACGCCGAGCAGCGCGATCATCGCGCCGATGACCAGCAGGAAGGTCCGGAACGCGCCCTGCGCGTCGTCGGCGAACGCCGACAGCACCCACGTGCCGATGACGCCGATCAGCAGGCCGGCCGCGCCGTAGAACCCGTAGCTGATGCCGATCGAGCGCGAGTAGTCCTCCTCGGTGGAGACCAGCCGCACGAGCTTGTACCGCACGCCCCACCACAGCAGGATCGTGGACAGGCCCATGCCGATGAAGATCCCGATCAGCACGCCGAACGACGGCAGCATCGCGTACCAGAACGTCAGCGCCGCGGTCGTGAAGAAGCCGGTGGCGGACAGCGTGCGCATGCGCACCCGGTCGGCGATGAGGCCGGAGAACAGGTAGACCGCGACGGCGGTCCAGGCGTACGCGCTCATGAGCTGCCCGACCTGCGTGTTGGTCAGGTGCAGCGACTCGAGCTGCGCGTCGTAGAAGGTGTTCTTCAGGTAGGCCGGGGCATAGATCGTGGAGCTGCCCATGCTGACCAGGATCAGCACGATCCATCGACGGGCCGGGCTGAGCCCCGCCGCCCCGACCTCCCGGTCGGCCGAGCCGATAGTCCTGCGCGACATCCGACGCCCTCCTCAGCGAGCCCCGACTCCCGTGTCGGGGCGATCACGGGACAACCTGCCGGGTCCGCGGGGCCGCTCGGGGCGCTCGCGCGCCGCCCGGTCGCGCTTGGGTAGGCCGCCCCTCGGCCTTGCGTACCGCGCGCGACGGGTTCGGTACCGGCGCCGGACGACTTTGCGAACCGGGTCACAAGGTAGTGCGCCGTGGGGCGTCGGACCTGGGACCGGGCCTGGGCCCGGGGCCCCGGGCGGAGCAGGTCCGGGGCGCAGCGGGCACGCGGCGCGAGGGGCCCGGCGCGCGAGGTGCCCGCACGCAGCACGCCCCGGCCCCGACGCGGGTGGCGTGCCTGCGTCGGGACCGGGGCGTGCCGGCCGGGTCGGGTCTCAGAACCCCGTGCCGGTGACCTCCGGGTAGTACCGGCGGAACTTGCGCACCTGGTTGAGCGCGGCCGCGAACGCGTACCAGCGCCGGCGCGGGCCGGCGTCGCCCCGGTAGCGCAGCGGATGCGCCACCCGGCGGGACCGGATGAGCTCCCGCACGCGCCCGGTGAGCGCCGGGTCGAGCACGTACCGCAGCAGCAGCCGGTGCGGGAGGATCGAGTACAGCACCTCGGTGTCCACGACGACGGGCTCGACGGCGCGGCCCAGCACGCGGTCCTCCACGAGGAACCGGGCGACGTTCGCCCCGGCGGCGGTCACGTAGTAGTTGTTGCGCCCGATGCGGGGGTTGACCTCGAAGAACCGGTACGTCCCGTCGCGCGGGTCGACCTTCACGTCGAAGTTCGCGAACCCGACGTAGCCGACGCCGCGCAGGAACGCCGCCGCCTGGTCGAGCATCCCCTGCTCGCGGCTGACCACCATCGCGGCGGGGTTCCCGAGGCCCGACGGGGTGTGCTCCTCGAGCAGCACGTGCGCGGAGCACAGCAGGGTGATCTCCCCGCGGCCGTCGACGTACGCGGTGACGGACCGCATCTGCGTGTCGTCGCCCGGCACGAGCTCCTGCACCACGAACCGGCCCCGGAACCCGGCGGCGCGCAGCGAGTCCCACAGCGCGTCCAGCTCGGACGGGGTGCCGATCTCGAAGACCTTCTTCTTCCCCGGGAACGACACCTCCTGGTAGTCCGCGCTGCTCGCCGCCTTCGCGATGAGCGGGTACGGCACGTCCACCGGCACGGGCGCCCACGCGGGGTCGTCCGCACCCGCGAAGTCCTGCACGATCGTGCGCGGCACGTCCAGACCGAGCGAGGTCGCGACCTCGGCGAAGGTCGCCTTGTCCGACAGCCGGTCCAGCAGGTCCTGCGACAGGAACGGCACCACGTAGTGCGGCTCGAGCTCCGCCCGGTGCTGGACGACGACGCGCACCAGCCAGTCGGAGTTCGCGAGCAGCACCAGCCGGCGCCCGGCCTGCTCGCGGGCGACGCGCAGCAGGGCGTCGACGAGCTGGCGGGGGTCGTGCCCGTCGGCGACCAGGACGTTGTCGAGGATCGCCGAGTGCGCGACGGGGCCGAGCGCCGCGCCGCTGACGACGATGCTCCGGACCCCGTACTCCTCGTGGAACGCCCGGGCGAGCGCGTACACGCCGATGTCGGCGCCGAGGACGACGGGCTGCAGGTCGCGCAGCGCGTCGTCCCCGGGCGCGGGGACCGCGGCGCTCACGCGGGCTGCTCGGTGCGGTCGCCGGACCAGTCGGTGTGGAACGTGCCGTCCTTGTCGGTGCGCCGGTAGGTGTGCGCACCGAAGAAGTCGCGCTGCGCCTGGATCAGCGCCGCCGGCAGCCGCTCGGCGCGCACGCCGTCGTAGTACGCCAGCGACGACGAGAAGGCGGGCACGGGGATGCCGGCGAGCGCGGCCTGCGCGACGACCCGGCGCCACGCCGCGACCCCGTTCGCCACCGCGCCGGTGAAGTACTCGTCGGCCAGCAGCAGCGGCAGGTCGGCGTCGCGCTCGTACGCCTCGGTGATCCGGTTGAGGAACCGCGCGCGGATGATGCAGCCGCCCCGCCAGATGCGGGCCATCGCACCGCGGTCGATGTCCCAGCCGTTCTCGGCGGACGCCGCCGCGATCTGGTCGAAGCCCTGGGAGTACGCGACGACCTTGGACGCGTACAGCGCCAGGCGCACGTCCTCGACGAACGCGTCCCGGTCGGCCACCGCGATCGGCTCGGCGTGCGCGGGCAGCGTGCCGCGGGCGGCCGTGCGCTGCGGGACGGAGCCGGACAGCGCACGGGCGAAGGTCGCCTCGGCGATCCCGGTGATCGGCACGCCCAGGTCGAGGCCGTTCTGCACCGTCCAGCGGCCGGTGCCCTTCTGCTCGGCCTGGTCCAGCACGACGTCCACGAACGCCGACCCGGTCTCCGCGTCGACCTGGGACAGCACCTCGGCGGTGATCTCGATGAGGAACGACTCCAGGTCGCCCTCGTTCCAGGTCCGGAAGATGTCCGCGATCTCCGCCGCGCCCGCGCCCAGCCCCTGCTTGAGCAGGTCGTACGCCTCGGCGATCAGCTGCATGTCGGCGTACTCGATGCCGTTGTGCACCATCTTGACGAAGTGCCCCGCGCCGTCCGGTCCGACGTACGTGCAGCACGGCACGCCGTCCACCTTGGCGGAGATGTCCTCGAGGATCGGCCCGAGCACGGCGTACGACTCGCGCGAGCCGCCCGGCATGATCGACGGGCCGTTCAGGGCGCCCTCCTCGCCGCCGGACACGCCGGTCCCGACGAAGTGCAGCCCCTTCTCGCGCAGGGCGGCCTCGCGGCGGCGGGTGTCGGGGAAGTGCGCGTTGCCGGCGTCGACCACGATGTCGCCCTCGTCCAGCAGGGGCACGAGCTCGTCGATGACGGCGTCGGTCGCGGGGCCGGCCTTCACCATGACGATGATCGTGCGCGGGCGCTGCAGCGACGCGACGAACTCCTCGGTGGTCGCCGACGGCACGAACGTGCCCTCGTGGCCGTGGTCCGCGACCAGCGAGTCGGTGCGGGCCTGCGAGCGGTTGTGCACCGCGACCGCGTAGCCGTGCCGGGCCAGGTTCCGGGCCAGGTTCCGGCCCATGACGGCCAGGCCGGTGACGCCGATCTGTGCGGCAGGTGCGTCGGACATGCGCGGGGGCTCCTTCGGGAGGCGGTCGGCGGCGGTGCCAGGGACCCTTCACCCTAGTGCGGGCGCCGGCCGACCGGCGTGGCTCGCCCACCCTCCGGGCGCCCGCCCCTACGCTCGGCTGCTGTGAGCACCGGCCCCCGTGACGCGCCACCGGAGTTCCTGCGCGCCCTGCGCTCGTTGCGCGGCGTCACGCTGCGTCCCGAGGTCTCGCTGGAGGAGGCGCCCGGGCCCAGCCGCATCGCCCCGTACACCGCGGCGCTGGTCGCGGAGGTCCGCAGCAGCCGGCGCGACCCGGAGGCCGACGCCCTGGCCACGGGCCGCTTCGTCGTGCTGCACGACCCGGCGGGCCAGGAGGCGTGGGAGGGCGCGTTCCGCCTGGTGACGCTCGTGCGGGCGACGCTCGAGCCCGAGGTCGGCCAGGACCCGCTGCTCGCCGAGGTGGCGTGGAGCTGGTTCTCCGACGCACTGGCCTCGGCCGACGTCGACGCCCACGCCGCGGGCGGGACCGTGACGCGGGTGCTGTCGCAGTCCTTCGGCGCGCTGGACGAGCGCCCCGAGCTGTGCGAGCTCGAGCTGCGGGCCTCCTGGACGGCACGCGAGCCCGACCTGGCCCCGCACCTGCGGGCCTGGGGGGTGCTCCTGTGCACCGTCGCGGGGCTCCCGCCGCTGCCGGACGGCGTCGTGTCGCTGGGCCTGCGGCACTGACCTCGCACGGCGCCACGACACGCCGTCGCGCCGCTCACGTGACCCGGATCACGTGACAAGGCACCCGGGCGCACGACACGATGTCACCCGTTCCGCTCAAGACACGGGCGCGACGGGCCGATAAAGGGGGCAAGTGATGGACCGTCGAGGGGGCGCAGCAGTGAGCTTCGAGCCGATCAGACAACGGACGGGCGTGCCGAGCGCGCCCGCCGCCGGCCGCACCGGTCCGGGCGCTCCCGCGACCCACGCCGCGCCCTCCTCGCGCGTGGCGGCGCTCGCCCCGCAGACCCGCCACCCGGCCGCCCCCGGCGCGGACCCCCGCCGGCGCGGTCTCGGCCAGATGTGCGTCGTCGTCACCGAGCTCGCGGAGGGCGACGGGCAGGCGCTCGTGCGCAACCTGCGACGCCGCGGCTCCGGCCGGGTCATCCTGCTCGCCCGGCGCGCGGGCCGCCGCGACCTCGTCGGCCTGCTCACCGGCGGCCTGCGGGGAGCCGTCGCCACCGACCCGAACGCGGTCGTCGGGCTGCCCGGCACGGCACCCGGCGCCGTGCCGTCGCCGTTCGCCCGCAGCCGGCCCGACCTGACCACCCGCGAGCTGTCCGTGCTGCGGCTGGTGGCCGACGGCTTCAGCAACCGCGCCATCGGCGAGGAGCTCGGGCTGTCCGCGCTGACGGTCAAGAGCCACCTCGCGCGCATCTCCCGCAAGCTCGGGACCGGCGACCGCGCCGCCCTGGTGGCGATCTCGATCCGGACCGGGCTGCTGTCCTGACCCGACGGCCCGAGGCCGCCCGGCCCCGCAGCGTGCCGTACCGCGGGGCGGGGGCGGCGACGGCCTACGGTTGACCCATGCAGTCCGTCCCCCAGCCGGCCGGCGCCCCGGCCGAGCCCGACGTGGTCCCCCTGACCGAGCCCGCCGAGGGCGTCCCCGCGGTCGTCGACACGCCCGAGGCGTTCGCGCGCGTGGTCGAGGCGTTCGGCGCGGGCACCGGCCCCGTCGCGGTCGACGCCGAGCGGGCCTCCGGGTACCGCTACGGCCAGCACAACTACCTGGTGCAGCTCCGGCGCGAGGGGGCCGGCACCGCGCTGATCGACCCGGTCGCGCTGCCCGACCTGTCCCCGCTCTCGGACGCCCTCGTCGGCGTCGAGTGGGTGCTGCACGCGGCCTCGCAGGACCTGCCCGCGCTCGCCGAGCAGGGCATGCGTCCCTCGCGGGTGTTCGACACCGAGCTGGGCGCGCGCCTGCTCGGCCTGGAGCGCGTGGGGCTGGCGGCGGTGGTCGCCGAGCTGCTGGGCCTCGGCCTGGCCAAGGAGCACTCGGCCGTCGACTGGTCGACCCGGCCCCTGCCCGAGCAGTGGCTGCGCTACGCGGCGCTCGACGTCGAGGTGCTGGTGGAGCTGCGCGAGGTGCTGGCCGAGCGGCTCGCCCTGGCCGGCAAGGCCCAGTGGGCCGCCGAGGAGTTCGAGGCCGTCCGGCTCGCGCCCCCGCCGGCGCCCCGCGTGGAGCCGTGGCGCCGGGTCTCCGGGGTGCACGCGATCCGCGACCCGCGCCGGCTGGCCGTCGTCCGGTCGCTGTGGGAGACGCGCGACGAGAACGCCCGGCAGCGGGACATCTCCCCCGGCCGCGTGCTGCCCGACGCCGCGATCGTCGCCGCCGCGCAGGCGCTCCCCCGCTCGGTCCCGCAGCTCGTGGCGCTGCCGCCGTTCTCCGGCAAGGGCACCCGGCGGCGCGCCGCGCTCTGGCAGCGCGCCGTCGACGCCGGGCTCGCGCTGCCCGACGACCAGCTCCCGTCCTCCCGCGGCCCGCGCACCGACGCCCCGCCGCCGCCCCGCGCGTGGGCCGACCGCGACCCGGCGGCCGCCGCGCGCCTCACCGCGGCCCGGGCGGTCGTCGCGGAGCTGTCGGAGACGCACCACGTCCCCGCGGAGAACCTGCTGCAGCCCGACCTGCTGCGGCGGGTGTGCTGGACGCCGCCCGAGCCCGCGGACGCGGCGCACCTCGCCGAGCGGCTGGCCGCGGGCGGGGCGCGGCCGTGGCAGGTCGGGCTGCTCGCCGAGCGGCTGGCCGCGGCGTTCGCGGAGCAGGGCGCCCCGGCGTAGCCCGGCCGACCTCACGCCGCGGTCGGGCGTCCCGCGACAGCGCCGGGGTGCGCGGTTAGGGTCGCGGGTGTTCCGCCGGACACCGACGTCCCAGGGAGACCGCATGCGCCACGCCGCCGAGGCACCGTCCACGACCAGCTCCGCCCCGCAACGCGCCGGGGGCGACGCGCCGTCCGGCCGCCGTGCGGCACCGGCCGCGCCGACCGGTCCCGGCCACGCGGCACCGCCGGCCGAGCTGCTGGCGGCGCTGCCCGCCGAGCCGGCGGACCACGTGCTGCGGGTCGACGCGCGCGACGTGGCGCTGCCGGACGACGGCGGCGTGCTCGCGGTCCTGACCCTCACGGCGGCCGACGAGCGGCGGCCGACGACGCTCGGCCCGCGGGGGCTCGTCGCGTTGCACGAGGCGCTGGTCGCCGTGCGCGGGCGGGCGGAGCACGGCGAGGTCGCCGCCGTGGCGGTCACCGGCCGGCCGGGCTGCTTCGTCGCGGGCGCCGACCTCGGCGTGGCCCGCACCCTGCGCGACCGGTCGGACGGCCACGCGCTGGGGGCGGCCGGGCACGCCACCCTCCGGCTGCTCGGCGAGATGCCGGTGCCCACGGTCGCGTGGATCACCGGCCACGCGCTCGGGGGCGGGCTGGAGCTCGCGCTGCACTGCGACCACCGCGTCGTCGCCGCGGGGGTGCGGTCGCTCGGCCTGCCGGAGGCCTCGCTCGGCATCGTCCCCGGCTGGGGCGGGTGCTGGCTGCTCCCCCGGCTGGTCGGCCTCCCCGCGGCGGTCGAGCTCGCCGTCCTGCGCCCGCTCGCCGGGAACCGGCTGACCACCGCCGAGCAGGCGCTGGCGACCGGGCTGGTGGACGCCGTGCTGCCCGCCGACGGGTTCGACCGCCACGCGCTCGCGTGGACCGCGGGGACGCTGCGCGCCGGGGACGCGGTGCCCGACCGGCGTGGCGCAGCCGTCCCGCCGGTGCCGCCCGGGGAGGCGGACCCGGTCGCCCGGGCCGCGGCCGTGCTGGACGCCCGGCTGCACGGCGCCGCCCCGGCGTACGCCCACGTGCTGGACCTGCTCGCGCGCGCGAGCGCGCGCGACCGGGACGCCGGCTTCCGGGCGGAGGACGACGCGCTCGCCGCGCTCCTCGTGTCCGACCAGGCGCGCGCCGCCCTCTACGCGGCGGAGCTCACGGGCCCCGGCTCGCGCCGGGCCGCGCGCACGGACGAGCCCGGCGCCGACCCGCGTCCCGTGCGGTCCGTCGGCATCGTCGGCGCCGGCCTGATGGCGGCGCAGCTCGCCGTGCTGCTCGGGTCCCGGCTGGACGTGCCGGTCGCGATGCGCGAGGTGGACGAGGAGCGCGCCGCGGCCGGGCGGCGGCGCGTCGAGGACCTGGTGGCGCAGGCCGTGGACCGGGGCCGGCTCGACGAGGACGCGGGCCGCCGGCTGGTCGACCGGGTCCGCGTCGGCACCGACCTGGCGGACCTCGCGGGCGCGGACCTCGTCGTCGAGGCCGTGACCGAGGTGCTCGACGTGAAGCGGGCCGTGTTCGCCGAGCTGGAGCAGCGGGTGCGCCCGGACTGCGTGCTGGCCACGAACACGTCTGCGCTGTCGGTGACCGCGATGGCCGACGGGCTCGCCCACCCCGGGCGCGTCGTCGGGCTGCACTTCTTCAACCCCGTCGCGCAGATGCCGCTGGTCGAGGTCGTCGCGGCCGGCGCGTCCGACGCCGCGTCGCTCGCCACCGCGGTCGACGTCGCCCGGCGCGCCGGCAAGACCGTCGTGCGGACCACCGACCGGCCCGGGTTCGTGGTCAACCGCGTGCTCCTGCGGATGCTCGCGGACGTCCTCGCCGCGGTCGCGGACGGCACGCCCGTCGAGGTCGCGGACGCCGCTCTGCGGCCGCTCGGCCTGCCGATGTCCCCGTTCGCGCTGCTGCAGCTCGTGGGCCTGCCCGTGGCGCGGCACGTGCTGGTCACGCTGCACGACGAGCTCGGCGACCGCTACCCCCTGTCGCCCGGCCTCGACCGCCTCGTCGAGCAGGGCCGCACGGTCACGCGCACCGGCCCGGCCGGTCTCCCCGAGGTGGACCCGGACGTGCAGGACGCGTTCGGCCCGGCCGGGGGCGGCGACGGCCACGCGGTGCTGGAGCGCGTCGCCCGCGGGCTGGCCGAGGAGATCGGCCTGCTGCTCGCCGAGGGGGTCGTCCCCGGGCCGGAGCAGGTCGACCTGGCGATGCTGCTCGGTGCGGGCTGGCCGGCGCACCTCGGCGGCATCTGCCCGTGGCTGGACCGCGAGGGGTGGTCCGAGCGGGTGCTCGGGCGACGGCTGCTGGCGCCGGGCGTCGCGTCCGCGCCGGCGTGAGCGCGGGCCCGGCCGCTCCTCGGCCGCGGCTCAGAAGACGGTGAGGCCGCGGTCCCGGAACTGCCGGCGCACGCGGGCGACCAGCTCGGGGCTCGGGGGCTGGGTGTCCTCGAGCTCGTAGGCCATGCCGAGGCTCGCCCACTTGTCGCGGCCCATCTGGTGGAACGGCAGGACCTCCACCCGGGTGACCGTGTCGAGCGTCGCGACGTAGTCGGCCACGGCGTCCACGTTCTCCGGGGCGTCGGTGAGCCCGGGCACGAGCACGAACCGGACCCAGATCTCCGTGCCGCTGGCGGCGACCCGGCGGCCGAAGTCGAGCGTGGGCTGCAGCTCGCGGCCGGTGGTCCGCCTGTAGGTCTCGGGGATGCCGGACTTCACGTCCAGCAGCACGAGGTCGATGTCCGCCAGCATCTCGTCCGTGCAGTGCGCGCCGAGGTAGCCGGAGGTGTCGATCGCCGTGTGGACGCCGAGCTCCTTCGCGCCGCGCAGGATGCGGGCGACGAACGCCGGCTGCATGAGCGGCTCGCCGCCGGAGATCGTCAGCCCGCCGCCCGTGACCTCGAACACCGCGCGGTACCGGGCGATGCGGCGCAGCAGCTCCTCGGCGAGCACGGGCTCACCGCGGCGCATCTCCATCGTGTCGGGGTTGTGGCAGTACAGGCAGCGCAGCGGGCAGCCGGCGAGGAACGTCGTGAGCCGCGTCCCGGGGCCGTCGACAGCGGTGACGAGCTCCCACGAGTGCAGCGAGCCGAGCTCGCCGGCGCGCATCTGCGCGAACTTCTCGCTGCGCTCGGCGGCCGAGACCTCGAGCCCGGCGGTGCCGGCGGAGGACCGGTGGTGCGAGCCGCCGACCACCGGCACGCCGAGCTGGATCACCGGGGCGCCGACCTCGCCGCGGACGTCGCCGCCGTCGGGGGCGGAGGCGCAGGCCGGGACCTCGTGCTCGACGGTGCTGGTCAT
The DNA here is from genome assembly GCA_014763765.1 of Micrococcales bacterium. GTDB lineage: Bacteria > Actinomycetota > Actinomycetes > Actinomycetales > Cellulomonadaceae > Cellulomonas. Next base: position 7,866 of record JACXUT010000031.1, on the reverse strand, counting down.
CTCGGCCTCCTCCGGTGCGGTCGTGCGGGGTGGTGCGGGGCGGGTGCCCGGCCGGGTCTGCTCCCCCGGCCGGGCACCCCGCGTGGGGGTCAGAGCCCGCCGTGGAACGTCCGGGACAGCACGTCGAGCTGCTGCTCGCGCGTCAGCCGGACGAAGTTCACGGCGTAGCCGGACACCCGGATGGTGAGCTGCGGGTACTTCTCGGGGTGCTCCATGGCGTCCTCGAGGGTGTCCCGGTTGAGGACGTTGACGTTCAGGTGGTACCCGGAGGACACGTTGTACGCGTCCATGAGGCCCACCAGGTTCGCCACCTGCTCGTCCTTGGTGCGGCCGAGGCCCGAGGGCACGACCGTCGAGGTGAGCGAGATGCCGTCCATCGCCTCGGAGTACGGCAGCTTCGCGACCGACATCGCGGAGGCGAGCATGCCGTGCGAGTCGCGCCCGTTCATCGGGTTGGCACCCGGGGCGAACGGCTCACCGGCGCGGCGGCCGTCGGGGGTGTTGCCCGTGGCCTTGCCGTAGACGACGTTCGACGTGATGGTCAGCACCGACTGGGTGTGCAGCGCGTTCCGGTACGTCTTGTGGTGGCGGATCTTCTCCATGAAGGCCTTGGTGATGCCCACGGCGATGTCGTCCGCGCGGTCGTCGTCGTTGCCGTACTTCGGGTAGTCGCCCTCGATGACGTAGTCCGTCACCAGGCCGTCCTCGTCCCGCACCGGCGTGACCTTGGCGTACTTGATGGCCGACAGCGAGTCCGCGACGACCGACAGGCCGGCGATGCCGCACGCCATGGTCCGCAGGATCGTCCGGTCGTGCAGGGCCATCTCGAGGCGCTCGTACGCGTACTTGTCGTGCATGTAGTGCACGCAGTTGAGCGCGTCGACGTAGGTCTCGGCCAGCCAGTCGAGCAGCTTGTCGTACTTCGCCGCGACGTCGTCGTAGTCCAGCACGTCGCCCTCGACCGGGGCGCTGACCGGCGCGACCTGCTTGCCGGAGACCTCGTCGCGGCCGCCGTTGATCGCGTACAGCAGCGCCTTGGCGATGTTGACGCGGGCGCCGAAGAACTGCATCTGCTTGCCGACCCGCATCGGGGACACGCAGCACGCGATGGCCGCGTCGTCGCCCCAGGAGGTGCGGATGAGCTCGTCGGACTCGTACTGGATCGCCGAGGTGTCGATCGAGACCTGCGCGCAGAACTTCTTGAAGCCCTCGGGCAGCCGGTTGCTCCACAGCACGGTCAGGTTCGGCTCCGGGGCCGGGCCGATGTTGTAGAGCGTCTGCAGGAACCGGAACGACGACTTGGTGACCAGCGGCCGGCCGTCCTCGCCGATGCCACCGATGGACTCGGTGACCCAGGTCGGGTCGCCGGAGAACAGCGAGTCGTACTCGGGGGTGCGCAGGAACCGCACGATGCGCAGCTTGATGACGAAGTCGTCGATGAGCTCCTGCGCGAACTCCTCGGTGATCGCACCGGAGGCGAGGTCGCGCTGGATGTAGACGTCCAGGAAGGTCGAGACCCGGCCCAGCGACATGGCCGCGCCGTTCTGCTCCTTCACGGCGCCGAGGTAGGCGAAGTACAGCCACTGCACGGCCTCGCGGGCGTCGGTGGCCGGCTTGGAGATGTCGTAGCCGTAGGAGGCGGCCATCTGCTTGAGCTCGACGAGCGCGCGGATCTGCTCCGCGTTCTCCTCGCGGTCGCGGATGATGTCCTCGACCGACGGCTCCATGTCCATCTCGTGCCGCTCGAGGCGCTTGCCCTCGATCAGCGCGTCGATGCCGTAGAGCGCGACGCGGCGGTAGTCGCCGATGATCCGGCCGCGGCCGTAGGCGTCCGGCAGGCCGGTGATGATGTGCGAGGAGCGGGCCGCGCGGACGTTCGGCGGGTAGACGTCGAACACGCCGTCGTTGTGCGTCTTGCGGTACGTCGTGAAGATCTTGGCGACCTCGGCGTCGACCTCGTAGCCGTAGGTCTCGAGCGACTTCTCGACCATGCGCCACCCGCCGTTGGGGATCATGGCGCGCTTCAGCGGGGCGTCGGTCTGCAGGCCGACGATGAGCTCGTTGTCCTGGTCGATGTAGCCCGGGGCGTGGGACACGATGGTCGACGGGGTGTGGTTGTCGATGTCGTACACGCCCTTGGCGCGCTCCTCCGGGAACATCGCGCTGAGCTTCGCCCAGATGCCCGTGGTGCGCTCCGTCGGGCCGGCGAGGAACGCCGAGTCGCCCGTGTACGGGGTGTAGTTGCGCTGGATGAAGTCGCGGACATCGATCCCGTCACACCAGGGTCCGGTGACGAAACCGCTCCAGGCACCCGCGGTGGCGTCGGTGCCGGACTGGGGTACTGCGGTGGTGGACATGTGATGCTCCCTCGCTGAGGACGTCGTACTCGTGACGCTATTCACGAGGTCATGGGATGTCTTGGGACCGAGGTCCCAACCCGCGCCCGACCAGCGGGAACACGGACGTGACGGTGCTCACGTGGGCGCGCGCGCGACGCACCCGGCCCTGTCACGTCACCCGTTCCCGGCCCCGCGCGCGCGTGCCGCCCGACGAGGTTGCAGCAGGTGCGGGGTTCGCGCGCGGGAAGCCCGCACCTGCTGCAACCTCGACGCAGCGCGGGGAGCGGTCAGGGGGTGGCGAGGGCCGCGAGGACGTCCCGCGCGATGTCCGGGGCCGTGAGGCGCAGGGACGTCAGGAGCTCGTCGCGGGACGCGTGCTCGAGGAACCGGCGCGGGACGCCGAACGCCTGCACGGGCGTGCCGATGCCGGCGTCCCGGGTGCGCAGCGCGAGGGCCGAGCCGATGCCGCCCTCGCGGACGCCGTCCTCCAGGGTGACCGCGTGGTCGTGCTCCCCCACCAGCTTGACCAGGGCGGCCGGCACGGGCAGGACCCACCGCGGGTCGACCACGGTCACCCGCAGCCCGTGGGCGGCCAGCAGCTCGCCGAGCGCGAGCGCGGTGGGAGCCATCGCCCCGACGGCGCACACCAGGACGGACCGCGACGCCGGGTCGCCCGGCACGGCCGGGTCCGCGGTGCCGCCGTGGCGGGCGAGCACGTCCACCCCGTCCACCTCGTCGACCGCCGGCAGCGGGTCCGGCAGCGCGCCCTTCGGGTACCGCACGACCGTGGGGGCGTCGTCCACGTCCACGGCGGCGCGCAGGGCGGCCCGCAACGTGTCGCCGTCGCGCGGCGCGGCCAGGCGCAGCCCCGGCACGACGCCGAGCACCGCCAGGTCCCACATGCCGTTGTGGCTGGCGCCGTCGTCCCCGGTGAGCCCCGCGCGGTCGAGCACGAACGTCACGCCGGCGCGGTGCAGCGCGACGTCCATGAGCACCTGGTCGAACGCCCGGTTGAGGAACGTGGCGTACACCGCGACCACGGGGTGCAGGCCCGCGTAGGCCATCCCCGCGGCGGTCGTGACGGCGTGCTGCTCGGCGATGCCCACGTCGAACGTCCGGTCCGGGAACTCGGCCGCGAACGGCGCGAGGCCGACCGGGTTGAGCATCGCGGCGGTCAGGGCGACCACGTCGGGGCGCCGGCGCCCGATCCGCACCACCTCGTCCGCGAACACGCCCGTCCAGCCGAACCGCGACGGCGCCACCGGCAGGCCGGTCTCCGGGTGGATCTGCCCGACCGCGTGGAACCGGTCCGCCACGTCCTGCTCGGCGGGGCTGTAGCCGCGGCCCTTCTCCGTGATGACGTGCACGATGACGGGGCCGCCGAACGCCCGCGCGCGCTGGAGCGCGAACTCGACGTCCGCGACGTCGTGCCCGTCGACGGGGCCGATGTACTTGAGTCCGAGGTCCTCGAACATGCCCTGCGGCGCGACGACGTCCTTGATGCCCTTCTTCAGGCCGTGCAGGGCGTCGTACGCGAGCCGCCCGGGGGGCCCGGAGCGCTTGAGGGTCCGCTTGCCCCAGGACAGGACGGTCTCGTACCCGCGGGTGGTCCGCAGGGCGTCCAGGTGCAGGGCCAGGCCGCCGATGGTCGGCGCGTACGAGCGGCCGTTGTCGTTCACCACGACCACGAGCCGGCGGTCCGTGCCGTCCGCGATGTTGTTGAGCGCCTCCCAGGCCATGCCGCCCGTGAGGGCGCCGTCGCCGATCACCGCGACCACGTGCCGGTCGTCGCGCCCGGCGAGCGCGTCGGCCCGCGCGATGCCGTCCGCCCAGGACAGCGCCGTGGACGCGTGCGAGTTCTCGACGACGTCGTGCTCGGACTCGGCGCGGCTCGGGTAGCCCGACAGCCCGCCGCGGTGGCGCAGCCGGCCGAAGTCGCGCCGGCCGGTCAGCAGCTTGTGGACGTACGCCTGGTGCCCGGTGTCGAACACCAGGGTGTCCCGCGGCGAGTCGAACACGCGGTGCAGCGCCAGCGTGAGCTCGACGACGCCGAGGTTCGGGCCGAGGTGCCCGCCGGTCCGCGACACCTGGTCGACCAGGAACGCGCGGATCTCGGCGCTGAGCGTGCGCAGCTGCGGGTGGCTCAGGGCGCGCACGTCCGCGGGCGAGTCGATCCGGTCCAGCAGTCCCATCCGTCCACCGCCCCGTCGCCGTCGTGCCGCGCAGGGGGGTCCGCGGGCACGAGGGGTCCACGATACGACGCCCCCGCGGCCCGGGGCCGCCCCCGCGCCGCGCCCGTCGCCGGACCGGCCCCGGCGCCGGCTCAGGCCGTGCGGACCTCCACCGGCGCGTCGGTCGCGACCTCGGCCCGGCCGTCCGCGCCGACCCGCACGGCGAGCGGCCGCCCGGCCAGGCGGAGCCCCTCCACGGCCACGGCCCCCAGCGGCGCGGGCGCGGGCGGCCGCACGTCGAGCCGCCCGCCCGGGACGTCGGGCCGCAGCCCGAGGGCGGCGCCCAGCACGGACACCGCGGCGGCCGCGGACCACGCCTGGGGCCGGCACGCGGCCGGGTACGGGACGACCTGCGGGACGGTGCCGCGCGGGTCGCCGCCGTACAGCTCGGGCAGCCGGTCGTCGAAGCCCTGGGCGGCGGCCAGCAGGCCCTCCGCGAGCGCGGCGGCCTCGCGGGCGTGCCCGGCGCGGGCGAGCCCCTGCACGACGATCGCCGTGTCGTGCGGCCACACCGCTCCTCCGTGGTAGCGCAGCGGCCAGTAGCCGGCGGAGTCCGTCGACATGGTGCGCAACCCGTACCCGGAGTCCATGTCCGGCCCGGTGAGCCGCGCCGCGACCAGCGCCTCCTCCTCGGCGGTGAGGATCCCGGTCCCGAGCAGGTGCCCGATGTTCGAGGTGACCGTGTCGACGACCCGCTTGTCCGCGTCGAGCGCGATGCCCGGGTAGCGCCCCCGCTCGTCCGCGGTCCAGAAGGACGCCCGGAACCGGTCGGCCAGCCCCGCGGCCCAGGCGCGCCAGCGGGCCGCCCCCGGCCTCCCGAACGCGTCGAGCAGCGCCGCACCCGCCAGCGCCGCCTCGTGCGCGTACCCCTGCACCTCGGCCAGGGCGATCGGCCCGGTCGCGAGCTCTCCCGTGCGCCACTGCACGGAGTCCCCCGAGTCCTTCCAGCCCTGGTTCGCCAGCCCGTGCCCGGTCTCGTCCGCGTACTCGAGGAACCCGTCGCCGTCGGAGTCGCCGTGGTCCGACATCCAGGTGAGGGCCCGCTCCAGCGCGGGCAGCAGCGCCTCGACCTCGGCGTCCGGCATCCCCCAGCGCCAGGCGTCGTGCAGCAGGCACACCCACAGCGGGGTCGCGTCCACCGTGCCGTAGTAGACGGGGGGCAGCACGGTGCCCTCGCCGGGCATCGACAGCTCGGCGCGCCGGACCTCGTGCAGGATCTTGCCCGGCTGCTCGGCGGTCGCCGGGTCGGTCGTGGTGCCCTGCAGCGCGGCGAGCGTGCGCAGGGTGCCCGCCGCGAGCTCGGTCCCGAGCGGCAGCAGCATCCGGGCGGCCCAGATCGAGTCGCGCCCGAACAGCGTGAAGAACCACGGCGCACCGGCGGCGAGGAACACGTCGTCGGGGGCGAAGCGCGCGGACATCCGCAGCGTCGCCAGGTCGCCGAGCGCCTGGTCGAGCAGCGCCGGCAGGCGGCGGTCGGCCGCCTCGACGTGCAGCGGGGCCCACTCCGGCTCCGCCCTGCGCGGCGCGGTCACCACACCGCCCGCGTCGGTGACGGTGACGGTCCAGCCCACGGTCGCCGGCGCGCCGGTGGTCGCCTCGACGTCCCACGCCAGGCGGACCGTGCCGTCCGCGGCGACCTCGACGCGGGCGCCCGGCGCGACCAGCTCGGCGGTCACCTCGTCGTCGGCCCGCCAGCGCACGCCGCGCGCGACCGGCTCGGCCGCCGGCGGCGCGGTGACGGCGGCGCCGGACTTGATGCGGTCCATCGGCGTGCCGTCGGGCGTGACCTCGATCTCCAGCCGTGCCGCGACGGGCGCGGGCGTCGAGCAGCTCAGCGTGAGCGTCTCGGTCACGGCGCCCGGCGACACCTCGCGCAGGCGCTCCAGCCGGGCCGTGGGGTCCGCCCCGGGGCCGTCCACGGTCCGCGGCAGCAGCACGGCGCGCGCCCGCCCCGGCCCGTCCGCCCCCGACGCGACCGCCTCCGGCACGGAGCCCGAGACGGTGAGCCGGGCGCCGGACACCACGCGGACGTCGCCGTGGTAGACGCCCTGGGCACCACGACCGCCGGCCAGGCCGATCTGTCCTTCCCGGTCGGACCACGCCTGCGTCGGGGCGTGCACCGCGACCAGCAGGTCGTGCAGCAGGGGCTGGAGCTCCATGGAGTACCTCGTCGTTCGTCCGGGTCGAGCGGGGGCCGGGTCGTGAGCGGGCCGAGACCTGATCGTGACCCTGCGTCACCGTGCCCCGGCTTGACACGCCCGGGGCCGCTGGCAACTCTAGAGCCCATCGTTTGATCGCTCCAATCCGACTTGGAACGATCATATGGCCCGCGAAGGAGCGCAGGATGGACAGCACGACGAGGCCGACGCTCGAGAGCGTCGCGCAGCGCGCCGGCGTCTCCCGCCAGACCGTGTCGAACGTCCTCAACGCGCCGCACCTGGTCCGGCCCGAGACGACCGACCGCGTGCGCAGCGCCATCGACGAGCTCGGCTACCGGCCGTCCGCCGCCGCACGCCAGCTGCGCACCGGCCGCTCCCGCGTCGTGGGCCTGCGGCTGGAGCCGGTGCGCGACGGCATCAACGGCGCCGTGCTGGACCGGTTCCTGCACGCGCTCACCGAGAGCGCCCAGGCGCGCGGCTACCGGGTCATGCTGTTCACCGCCCCCGACGACGAGCGCGAGATCGCCCAGTACGGCGAGCTGCTCGACACGGCGGACCTCGACGCGTTCGTGCTCACCAGCACGCACCGCGACGACGCGCGCGCCGCCTGGCTCGCCGAGCGCGAGGTGCCGTTCGTGACGTTCGGCCGCCCCTGGACGGCGCCCGGCCAGGCCCACGACGACCACCCGTGGGTCGACGTCGACGGCGCCGCGGGCACCCGGGCCGCCGTCGAGCACCTGCGCCGGCTCGGGCACGAGCGCATCGCGTACCTCGGCTGGCCCGACGGCTCCGACACCGGCGAGGACCGCGCGTCCGGCTGGGCAGCGGCCATGGTGGACGCCGGCCATGACGGCTCGCTGCTGCGCCGGCTGCGCGCGCGGGTCCCGGACGGCGTCGCCGCGGGCGCGCAGGCCACCGAGCGCGTGCTCGCCGACGCCGCCCCCACCGCGGTCGTCTGCGCCTCGGACTCGCTCGCGCTCGGCGCGCTCACGGTCGCGCGCTCGCGCGACACCCCGCTCGCCGTCGTCGGGTTCGACGACACGCCCGTGGCGGCCGCCGTCGGCCTGACCTCCGTCGCCCAGCCCCTCACCGAGGCCGCGCACCGCGCGCTCGACCTGCTGCTCGACCAGCTCGACG
>JACXUT010000298.1 GCA_014763765.1 Micrococcales bacterium | reverse complement strand
CGCCCGCCCCCGCCGGACCGGTGCCCCCGGACGCCGGCGTCACGACCCGCGTCACCCTGCTCGCGCTCGTGACCGTGCTGGCCGTCGACGTCGTGCGGGCGTCCGGGCCGGTCCTGGACCGGGCCTTCGCGGTCGGCACGACCACCGTGGCGGTGACCGCCCTGGTGACGTTCCTCGGTGCGGGGCTGGTCGCGGCCGTCGCGCTGCTGGCCACCGGCCGCCGCGGCCCCGGGACCGCCTCGGGCGCCACGGTGCTGGCCGTGGTGGCCGCCACGGGTGCAGCCCGCCTCGTCACGCAGGCCGTGCACGACGTCGCACGGTTCGGCGCCGGCCTGGTCACCGCGGCGCTCGCCGTCGCGGCTCTCGTCCTGACGGCCACCCTGGTCGCGGGGCGGCCCACCGGCGGGCGGCAGGCCGCGCTCGGGTTGACGCTCGGCACCGGGCTGTCCGCCGCGCTCCAGCTCACGCTCGGCACCTGGGACCCCCTGTGGCGCGGTGGTGTGGTGGGGACCGTCGTGGCGGTCGTCCTCGTGGGGCTCACGGTCGCGCTGGCCGTGGTCGGGCGCGGCTGGACCGCGGCGGGCCGTCCGCGCCGCACGTGGGTGCTCGGCCCCGCGCTGGCCCTGGTGGCCATGGTGCTGGCCAACCCGGCGTTCGCCGCCTCGCAGTCCGGTGTGCCGCTGCTGGGCGCGGGGACCGCGACCGTCCTCGCCGCCGCGGCGACCGTGTGGGTGCTGCTGGTCCCGCGGGTCCTCGTCCCCGCGGTGCGGGTCTGCGCCGCGGTGCTGCTGCCTGTCGCGACGGCCGTGGCGATGCTCGTCACCGGGCCGGTCGCCCTGGTCGCGGTGGTGCTCGCCGAGGCCGCCGCCGGTGTCGTCCTCGCGGCAGCCCTCAGCACCCGCCGGCCCGCGCCGCCCGGGGTGCCGCGCACCGCGCTGGCCACCACGACCGTCGGGGTGGGACTGGTCGCGACGCTGCTCGTCTACCTGCTCGACTACGACGTCCCGCTCGGGGTCGACAACGCGTGGGTCGTGGTCCTCGCGGCCGCCCTGGTCGGCGCGGGCGGCCTGCGCTGGCGCACCCCCGAGGAGACCTCGGTCCGGGAGAGCGCCCCACCGCTGCGGGCCAACGCGCTGCGGTTCCTCGTGCTGCCGTCGGTGGTGCTGCTGCTGGTCGGCTGGTGGGCGTCCGCCGCGGGCACGTCGACGGCGGTCGCGGTGGACCGGGAGGCCGGCACGATGGTGGTCCTCGACTGGAACCTGCACTACGGCGTCGCCGCGGGCACGGCCGTCGACCTGGAGCAGATCGCCCGCACGATCGAGTCCGAGGCGCCCGACGTCGTGATGCTCCAGGAGGTCGCGCGCGGCTGGGTGCTCGGCGGCGGCACGGACATGGCCACGTGGCTCGGGCACCGGCTGGGCATGCACGTGGCCTTCGCGCCGGCGGCCGACCAGCAGTTCGGCAACGTCCTGCTGTCCCGCGAGCCGCTGCGCGACGTCGCGGTGGTGCGGCTGCCGTTCGGCGCCGGGCCGCAGCAGCGCTCGGCGCTCACCGCGCTGGTCGACGGGCCCGACGGGACGCCCGTGCGGGTCACGTCCGTCCACCTCCAGCACCGGGACCAGAACACCCCCACCCGGCTCGATCAGCTCGCCGCCCTGGAGCGCGCCCTGCCCGACGACGGGCCCTCGGTGCTCGGCGGCGACCTGAACGCCGGCCCGGGCTCCCCCGAGGTCGGGGCGCTCACGGACGCGGGCTGGGCCGGCGCGCTCGACACCGCGGGCGACCCGGGCGCGCTCACCCACCCGAGCGACGACCCCGACGTCCGGATCGACTGGCTGCTCGGCCGCGGCGGGGTGGTGTTCGACGACGCGCGGGTGCTGTCCGACGAGTCCTCGGACCACCTGCCCGTGGTCGCCGTGGTGCGCGTCGGCGGCTGACCCGCTACTCGGTGTGGTGCAGGACCCGGGCGACCTCGGCGATGCTGCCGGACAGCGACGGGTAGACCGTGAACGCGCTCGCGACGTCGTCGACCGTGAGGCTGTGCGACACCGCGAGCGTGATCGGGAAGATCAGCTCCGACGCGCGCGGCGCCACCACGACGCCGCCGAGCACCGTCCCGGCCGTCGAGTGCGCGAAGAGCTTCACGAAGCCGTCCCGGACGCCGAGCATCTTCGCCCGCGGGTTCCGGGCCAGCGGCAGCGTGTGCGTGACGAAGTGCGCGTCCCGCTCGACGAGGGCGCGCTCGCTGAGGCCGACGGTCGCGATCTCGGGGGCCGTGAAGATGTTCGCCGCGACGCCGCGCACCTGCAGCGGCGCGACCGCGTCGCCGAGCGCGTGCGACATGGCGATCCGGCCCTGCATCGCGGCGACGGACGCCAGCGGCAGCACGCCCGTCACGTCGCCGGCGGCGTAGACCCCGCGTGCCGACGTCCGGGACACCCGGTCGACCTCGATGTGCCCGGACGGCGTGGTCCGCACGCCCGACTCCGCCAGCCCGAGCCCGTCGGTGCTGGGGATCGACCCGACCGCGAGCAGCACGTGCGAGCCCTCGATCTCGCGGCCGTCCGCCAGCGTGACCACGACGCCGTCGGCGGTGCGCCGCGCGGCCTGCGCCCGCGAGCGCGCCACGACCTCCATGCCGCGGGCGCGGAACACGTCCTCGAGCATCGTCGCGGCGTCGGCGTCCTCCCCCGGCAGCACGCGGTCGCGGCTCGAGACCAGCACGACCTGCGACCCCAGCGAGACGTAGGCGCCCGCGAACTCCGCGCCCGTGACGCCCGAACCGACCACGACCAGCCGCTCCGGCAGCTCGGCAAGGTGGTACAGCTGCGTCCACGTGAGGATCCGCTCTCCGTCCGGCTGGGCGTCCGGCAGCGTCCGCGGGGTCGCCCCGGTGGCGAGCAGCACCACGTCGGCGTCGAGCGTCCGCTCGCCGTCGTCCCCGGTGACGACCACCCGCTCCGGGCCGTCCAGCCGGCCGTGACCGATCTGCACGTGCACGCCCTCGCGCTCCATGCGCGTGCGGATGTCCCGGGACTGCGCCAGGGCCAGCTCGCGCACGCGGGCGTTCACGGCCGCCATGTCGACGCTGTGCCGCCGCCTGCGGCCCCCGTCCGCCGCCGTCCCCGGCACCTCGTCGTCGCCCGGGGACGCCGGGATGTCCAGCCGGATGCCCAGGTCCGGTGCCCGCTCGGCGATCGTCATCCACTCCGCCGTGGCGATGAGGGTCTTGGACGGCACCACGTCGGTGAGCACGGCGGCACCACCCAGGCCCGCACGCTCCACCACCGTCACGTCCGCCCCGAGCCGGCGGGCGACCAGCGCCGCCTCGTAGCCGCCGGGGCCGCCGCCCACCACGACGACGCGCGGGGCCGGCCGGCGGTCGTCGCGCGGCTGCTCGGGACCGCGCTGCGGGGCGGGCGTGGC
>JACXUT010000030.1 GCA_014763765.1 Micrococcales bacterium | reverse complement strand
CCGCCGCCCCGGGCCTGCCCCTCGGCGAGGCCCCCGTCGCCGCCCTCGCGTGGTCCCCCGACGGGACGACGCTGGCGGCCGGGACGACCGCCGGCGTGGTGCACGTCGTGGACGCCCGCGACCCGGCGGCACCCGAGGTGGGCACGACGCTCACCGGTCCGGCGTCGTGGGTGAACGACGTGGCGTTCAGCCCGGACGGCGGGCTGCTGGCCGCCGCCGGCTCCGACCAGCGGCTGTGGGTCTGGGACCTGGCGACGGGCGCCGTCGCGGGCGGGGCGGCGAGCCCGACCACGCTGCTCGCCGCCCGCTGGTCGCCCGACGGCGGCGCGGTCTACGCCTCGGGCGCCGACGGCGTGCTGCGCGAGTGGGTGCAGCCGGGCCCGGTGCTCGCCGGGTTCGCGTCCATCCCCGGGCAGGGCGCCTTCGGCACGGTGGCCGGCGCACCGCTGGTGGTGACCAGCACGACGGACGGCGTCCACGTCTGGGACGTCACCGACCCGGCCCGCGCCCGCCACCGCGGGTCCGCGGCACCCCCGCGCGACGCCCGGCTGGACGGGGCCGTGGCCGTCTCGGACGCCCTGGGCATCGCGGTCGTGGGTGACACGACGGGCGGGATCCACGCCTACGACCTGCGCGACCCCGGCGACCCCGTGCTGCTCGGCTCCGCGCACGCGCACACGGACTGGGTCGACACGGTGGCGTTCGACGCGACCGGCACGCGGCTCGCGGCGTCCTCCGACGACGGGACCGTCACGACGTGGGACCTCTCCGGCGGCGTCGCGGGCGGTCTCCCCGCCACGCCCACCGGGCGGGTGGGCGACCTCGGCGGCGCCGTGTACGTGGTGGCGTTCTCCCCCGACGGCGGCACGCTGGTCGCCGCCGTGCTGTCGGGCTCCGTGCGGCTGCTGGACGTCCGCGACCTCGCCGCCCCGCGACCGCTGGGCGACCCCGTGACCGGACCGGCGGGCTACGTGTACTCCGCCGCGTACAGCCCGGACGGCCGCACCGTCGCCGCCACGGGCAACGACGGCACGGTGTGGCTGTGGGACGTGGAGGACCCTGCCGCGCCCGACCCGCTCGGCCCGCCGCTGCGATGGGGTGAGGGCTACGGCACCAACTCCGCCTTCTCCCCGGACGGGCACCGGCTGGCCGTCGGCCGCACCGACGGGACCGTGCGGGTGTGGGACGTGACGGACCCCGCACACCCCACCCGCTGGGCGAGCCTGTCGGGCGCCGACGGGACGGTGTACGGCGTGGAGTTCTCCCCCGACGGCACGCACCTCACCGCGGCGGCCGCGGACCGCACGGTGCGGGTGTGGGACCTCACCGTCGAGGGGGCGCTCGGCCGGGTCTGCGCGACCGCCGCGCGCGGGACGTCCCTGTCCGACGACGAGTGGGAGCGCCTGGCGGGCGAGGTGGACCGCCCGCAGGCCTGCCGGTGAGCGGCGCTCAGTCCGCCTCGGGGTCCGGCTCGGGCTCCGCGTCCGGCCCGTCGACGGGGTCGCCGGGGGCGCGCTCGGCGAACGAGTAGCCCTCGAGGAACCCCCGCGCCCGCTCCGTGCGCGGGTACGTCGTCAGCTCGGCCCAGAACTCCGGCCCGTGCCCCGCGTGCAGCAGGTGCGCGAGCTCGTGCAGCAGCACGTAGTCGGTCACCCACGACGGCATGCCGCGCAGCCGGTCGGACAGCCGGATGCTGCCGTCCGCCACCGTGCAGGACCCCCACCGCCGGCCCTGGTTGCCGGACCACCGCACGCTCGACGGGACCGCGCGCCCGCCCAGGTAGCGCGCGGACAGCTCCGACGCCCGCCGCACGAGCTGGTCGTCGGACGGCCGGCGGCGCTGCTCCTGCGTGGCGAGCCGGTCGAGCATGCGGCGCACCCACTCGCGCTCCTGCGCGCGCGTGAACCGGGCGGGGATGGCGACGATCGTCCGGCCGCCCTCGCGGTAGGCCGTCACCGTCCGCGACCGGCGGCGCGAGCGGCGCACCTCGACGGGGCCGAGGCGGGGGTCCGGGTCGCCGGCCGGCGCGGCTCCGGGCGCGGCCGAGGCAGCCGGGACGCCCGGCACCGGGTGGTGCTCCCTCGACGGCTGCACGACCAGCACGGTAGCCGGTCGGGGTCGGGCGATCGAGCGACGTCCCGGGTCCGGCGGGCCGGAACTCCTGCCGGACCACCCCGGTGGCGTGGATACTGGCCCGGGCGCCGGGCTCCCGGCGTGCCACCACGAGACGAGGAGTGCGACATGGCCGAGACCTACGCCGGCGAGTTCTACTGCGTGAAGTGCAAGGAGAAGCGCCAGGCCGAGGGCGAGGTCGTCGTGTCCGAGTCCGGGCGCCGCATGGCCAAGGCGACGTGCCCGGTGTGCGGCACCAAGCTGAACCGCATCCTCGGCAAGGCCTGACCGACCCGTCCTGTGGACGACGGCTCCACCCCCCGTCCCGCGTGCCACCGTGGTGGTGACCGACGGGACGGGGGTGGGACGCCGTGCAGCTCAGAGCGGGGCTCCGCGTGGTCCGGCGCGCACCGGACGAGGTGCAGCTCGGCACGGACACCCGCTGGGCGGTCCGGGTCAGCGGGCTGACGCCCGAGCAGGCGGACCGGCTGGCACGCGCCGGCGACCGCCGGCTCGACCCGTGGCTGCCCGCCGAGCTGCTCGAGGACCTCGCCGCGGCCGGCACGCTCCGGCCCCGGCGACCGCGTGAGGCCCGCGTGCCCCCGGCATCGGCGCCGGACGCGCACGCCTACGCCCTGACCCGCGCGCACGAGGACGGCGGGGACGTCCTGCGTGCCCGGGCCCGCGCGACGGTGGCCGTCGCCGGGCTCGGTCGCACGGGCCTCGCCCTGGCGCAGTCGCTCGCGGCGGCGGGTGTCGGTGCGCTCGTCCTCGACGACGCCGCCCCGGTCCGTCCGTCCGACGTCGGCACGGGCGCGGGCGAGGCGGACGTCGGCCGGCCCCGGGACGAGGTGGCCGCCGGCCTGCTGCGCGCGGCCGCCCCGCACGTGCGGCTGCGGCCGGCCGGTCGCGCGGCACCCGACGTCGCCGTGACCGTGGCCGCGGACGTCGCCGACCCCGGCACCGCCCTGCACCTGCTGACCACCGGCGTCCCGCACCTGGCGGTCGTCCTGCGGGAGGCCGACGCGCTCGTCGGCCCGTTCGTGCGGCCGGGGTCCGGGCTGGCGTGCGTGCGCTGCCTCGACCTGCACCACGCCGACGCCGACCCGGCGTGGCCGCTGGTGCTCGCCCAGCTCGGCCTCCGCGAGCGGGGCGACCGCGCGGGCGTCCCCGCTGCGCTCGCGCACGTCGCCGCCGGGCTCGCGACCGCGGAGGTGCTGACCCACCTGGACGGCGGGACGCCGCGGACGGCGGGCGCCCGCTACGAGATCGCGCTGCCGGCGGTGGAGCCCCGGAGACGACGGTGGGCGGCGCACCCGGACTGCGGGTGCGCCGCCCTCGCGACGTGACACGGCGGACGGCCGCCGGTTCTCAAGCCGCCGGGCTGGCGTCCTTGCGGGGCCGGCCGCGGCCGCGCTTGACGGCGACGACCTGGCCCCCGACGAAGACCTCCCCGCCCCAGACGCCCCACGGCTCCTGGCGCTCCACGGCGCCGGCGAGGCAGCCCTCGAGCAGCGGGCAGGTCCGGCACAGCGCCTTGGCCTGCTCGACCTCGGCGGTGCGCTCGGCGAACCAGAGCTCCGGGTCGTTCGACCGGCACGGGATGAGCCCGGCGACGAGGGCGTCGAACTGCACGTCGGCGGCGCTGGCGTTCTCGGCGGGGGGCCAGGGTCCGGAACCGCCCTGGTTGACCGTGTCGAGCAGCGTGGTGAGCCGCACGGTGTCCTCCTGATGACTGACGAGGTGAGACGAGGGAGCGGGTGGATCCCGCGTCTCGCCCCTCCCGCAGCGGGAGAAGGACGAAGGCCGTGGAATCCGGTGGACTCCACGGCCTGGTCGGCTCGGTCATCGACTCAGATGACCGGACCTCCAGGGAGGGAGTCGGGGGCGAGCGACAGATCGCGCTTGCGCAGCCGGGGAGCGCCGCCGAGCGCCGGGCCGAAGCCGGTGCCGCGGACGGCGGCGGACACAGTGGTCCCCTGGTGCGTGCCGGGGGTCGGTGCCAGGTACGGCAGCGCGAACGCGCCCACGCCGATCTCGTTGATCATGATCTTCACCGCACCTCACCTCCTCCGGGTTCGCGGGCCGGCTGCTCGCACAGCGCGGCCTTCCATCAGGACTCGATCACCGTAGAGGGGCCCGCCCGGGGCGCACAACCGAATTACCGGAGAAACTTCCGGCGGGACCCGCAGGTCCCCCGTCCGGCCCCCTCAGCGCGACGTCGTCACACCGTCCGCCGGGGCTCCGGAGGCCCCGGGCGCGCCCGCTCCGCCGCCGCGCCCGGCGACGAGCGCGAGCAGCTCCGGCCCGTACCGGTCGATCTTCGCCGGCCCGATGCCCTGCACGCGCGCGAGCTCGGGCACGCTCGACGGCCGCAGCTCCGCGATCGCCGCGAGGGTCGCGTCCCCGAGCACCGTGTACGACGGCTTCGACGTGCGGCGCGCGAGGTCGGCGCGCCACGCGTGCAGCGCGGCGAGCAGCTCGGGGTCCGCGTCCCCGGTGAGGCGCGGGGCCGAGCGGGCCCGTCCGTCGCCGAACCGCGCGCGGCCCTCCTGCGGCCACAGGCCGTCCAGGAACCGGGAGCGGCGGCGCGTGGCCCGCCCACCCGGCGTGCGCGACCGCGCGTACGAGAGCTCCAGGTGCGCGCGGGCGCGGGTGATGCCGACGTAGAGCAGCCGCCGCTCCTCCGCGACGTCGCCCGCCGTGTCGGCCGACGCCCACGGGACCAGTCCCTCGGACAGGCCCGTGAGGAACACGGCGTCCCACTCGAGGCCCTTGGCGGCGTGCAGAGAGGCGAGCGTCACGCCCTCGACGGTGGGGGCGTGCTGCGCGGCCGCGCGCTCGTCGAGGTCCGCGACGAGGTCGGCGACGGTCGCCGTTCCGCCGGTGCGCCCGGCGGCCGCCGCGAGGTCGTCCGCGAGCGCCACCAGCGCGTGCAGGGTGTCCCACCGCTCGCGCGCCGCACCGCGCGCCGCGGGCGGCTCGTCGGACCAGCCGGCGGACCGCAGCGCGTCGCGGACGGTCTCCGGCATCGGGGTCTCCGGGTCCGCCGCGAGCGCCGCGCCGCGCAGCCGCACGATCGCGTCGCGGACCTCCTGCCGGGCGAAGAACCGCTCGCCGCCACGCAGCACGTACCCGATGCCCACCGCGGCGAGCGCCTGCTCGAACGCCTCGGACTGCGCGTTGGTGCGGTACAGCACCGCGATCTCGCTGGGCCGCGTCCCGGCGGCGACCAGCCGCCCGATGCGGGTCGCGACGCCGGCGGCCTCCGCCTCGTCGTCGTCGTACACCGCGAACCGGACCGGGCCCGCCGACGGCCGCTGCGCGACGAGCTCCAGCGGCTCCCAGCGCGCGGAGCGGTCCTTCGGGGCCCGGCGCAGCACCTCGTTCGCGAGCCCGACCACCTGGGGCGTCGAGCGGTAGTCGCGCACGAGGCGCACGACCTGGGCCTGCGGGTGCTCGGCGGTGAACCGCGTCAGGTAGTGCGGCGTCGCGCCGGCGAACGAGTAGATCGTCTGGCTCGGGTCGCCGACCACGCACAGCTCGTCGCGCCCGCCGAGCCACTGCTCGAGCAGGAACTTCTGCAGCGGGGAGATGTCCTGGTACTCGTCGACGACGAACCGGCGGTACTGGCGCCGCACCTCGTCGGCGACGGCGCCGTTCTCGACCAGCATCCCGGCGAGCAGCCAGAGGATGTCCTCCATGTCCATGACGCCGCGCGCGTCCTTGGCGTCCTCGTACGCCGTGATGAGCCGCGCGACCGCGTGGTGGTCGTGCCCCGCCGGCGCGGGCCGGTCCGCGGCGGCTGCCGCGCGCACGTAGTCCTCGGCGGTGATGCGCGAGACCTTCGCCCACTCGATCTCCGACGCGAGGTCCCGCACCGAGACGCGGTCCACCGCCAGGCCCAGCCGGTGGCAGGCGTCGGCGACCACGGGCGCCTTCTGCGCGAGGACGGACGGCACGGCCCCGCCCACGACCTTCGGCCAGAAGTAGCGGAGCTGGCGCAGCGCGGCGGAGTGGAACGTCCGCGCCTGGACGCCCGCGACGCCGAGGTCCCGCAGCCGGGTGCGCATCTCGCCCGCGGCGCGCGCGGTGAACGTCACCGCGAGCACGCTGGTCGGCGCGTACGCGCCCGTCCGCACGCCGTACGCGATGCGGTGGGTGATGGCGCGCGTCTTGCCCGTCCCCGCGCCCGCGAGCACGCACACCGGCCCGGTCAGCGCACGGGCGACCTCGCGCTGGTCGGGGTCGAGGGCGTCGAGCAGGTCGTCGGCAGGCATCGCCCCGATCCTCGCACCCCGCACCGACAGGTCGCGCCGTCGTCCCCAGGCCCGGGAAGATGACGCGGCCCCCCGGCGTTGCCCCGGTGGCACGACCGACCGACCGACGAAGGCTGACGATGACCACCACGCAGGACCTGCCCGCCGCGGGCACCGTGACGATGTACTCGACGACCTGGTGCGGCTACTGCCGCCGGCTCAAGACGCAGCTCGACTCCGCGGGCATCGCGTACAGCGAGGTCGACATCGAGCAGCAGCCGGACGCCGCGGCGTTCGTCGAGCAGGTCAACGGCGGCAACCAGACGGTGCCCACCGTGCTGTTCCCGGACGGCAGCGCGGCGACGAACCCGTCGCTGGTGCAGGTGAAGGAGCGCCTCGGCGCCTGACGCCGCCGCGGGGCACGGCCGGCGAACCCCGGCGGGCCCGAGGGTGGGCGCGCCTCGCCCCGAGGGGCGGGCCGGCTGCGCCCCGCAGGGTTCAGCGCGCCGTGCCCCGGGGCCGCCGCCCGTCGGCCGGCGCCGGCGGGGCCGGGTCGCGAGGCGCCGCGCTCCCGGGGCTCGCAGCGTCCCCGGCGGTCGCGGGCGGACGGCCCGCCGCCGCGCCCGAGCCCTCGGGCGGCACCGCACCGCGGTTCCACCCGTCCCGCAGCGGGTCGCCCGGGAGCGGGCCGCCGAACCAGTCCTCGATGAGCGCCCGCGCGATCGACGTCCCCGGCGGCAGCACCACTGCGCCGCGCCCGACCTCCGCGCGCAGCAGGTCCCGGTCGAACCAGCGGGCGGCCCGCAGCTCGTCGCCGTCCACCGTGATCTCCGTGGTCAGCGCGCGCGCCCGGAACCCGAGCATCAGCGAGGCGGGGAACGGCCACGGCTGGCTGCCCCGGTACTCGACCTCCCCGACCACCACCGCCGACTCCTCGCGCACCTCGCGCCGGATCGCGTGCTCGACGGACTCGCCCGGTTCCACGAACCCCGCCAGCGTCGAGAACCGGTGCGTGGGCCACGCCGCCGAGTTCGCGAGCAGCAGGCGGTCGTCGTCGTCGACCACCGCCATGATCACGGCGGGGTCCGTCCGCGGGTAGTGGTCGGAGCCGTCCGCGACGCAGCGCCGGACCCACCCGCTCTGCACCGTGTACGTGACCGCGCCGCACCGGGGGCAGCGCGGGTGGCGCACGTGCCACTCGTACAGCGCGACGGCCGCGGTGGCGAGGCCCGCGTCCCGTGCCGACAGCTCGGCGCCGACCTCGCGCAGGGCGGCCCACCCGTCGCCGGCGGGCAGCGCCGCCGCGGCCTCCTCGGGGACGTGGTGCGCGAGGTACGCCGGGCCGGCGGGCCGGCGCTCGCCGGGAGCCACGCCGGGCACCTGGTCCGCGTCGTCGTACCCGAGGAACGCCCAGCGCTCCGCGAGCGACCCGCTCGGCGCGCGCAGGGCCGCCTCCTGCGGCGGGTACAGGGCGAGCGCGCGGCGGCGCCCGGGCCGCGACCGCGTCACGACGCGGCCTCCGGAGACGAGCAGCACCCGGGTCGACGGGTCGTCGAGCAGGCGGCCCAGCAGGTCCTCGTCGCCGCGGAGGTCGGCCGCGCGGTCCGTGACCGTGCGGGACAGGGGGAGGTCGGAGGCGAACACGCCGCCACCGTACGCGTCGGGCGCGGACGCCGCGCACCGCGCCCGCACGGTGCGGGCGCCGTGCCCGCGCCGTGCCCGCACCGTGCCCGCGCCGCTCCCCCCGCGGCACCGGCACGGCCGCCCCGGGGTGCCCGGGCGACGCCGCAGGACACGCCCAGGTTCCCGTGCGGGCGGCCGAGCGCGGGCGCGGGTCCTACCCTGGGACGGTGCGTTCACCCCTCGCCCTCGCCGCCCTCGCGACCGTCGCCGTCCCCGGCTTCGACGCGCGCGAGGTGCGTCCCGGCGGCGGCGCCGGGGACGACGACGTCGCGCTCGTGACCGACACCCAGCGGCGGCACTGGGTCGTCCGCGCGCCCCGCTCGGCGGCAGCCGGCGCGGCGCTCGAGGCCGAGCTGGTGCTGCTGGGTGCGCTCGCCGAGCAGGTCGACGCCGGCCGGCTGCCGTTCGACGTACCGCGCGTGGCCGGCGCGGCTCCCCTCGAGGAGGGCGGCCGGGTGGTCGTGCACCGCGAGCTGCCCGGGCGCGAGATCGCGCTCGAGCGGCTGCAGCCCGGCCCGGGCGTCGCCGCGTCCCTCGGCCGGTCGATCGCCGCGCTCCACGAGCTCCCGGTGTCGGTCGTCGAGGACGCCGGGCTGCCCGTGTACGACGCGGCCGCCTACCGCCAGCGCCGTCAGGCCGAGGTGGACGAGGCCGCCCGCACCGGGCGGGTGCCCGCGACCCTGCTGCGCCGGTGGGAGGAGCGCCTCGAGGACGTCTCCCTGTGGAAGTTCATCCCGACCGTCGTGCACGGTGACCTGTCGGCGGACCACGTGCTGGTGGCGGACGGTGCCGTCACGGGCGTGGTCGCGTGGGGCGAGGCGAAGGTGGCGGACCCCGCGGACGACCTGGCGTGGCTGCTCGTGGCCGCACCCCAGGAGGCGGTGGACTCCGTCATGGAGGCCTACCAGCTGCGGCGCACCGAGCTGAAGGACCCGCACCTCGCGGAGCGGGCGCTGCTCGCCGGGGAGCTGGCGCTCGCGCGGTGGCTGCTGTACGGCGTGCGGTCCGGCGACGACGAGGTGGTCGCGGACGCCGTGCAGATGCTCGACGAGCTCGACGAGCAGACCCGCGACGTGGCGGAGCCGGGCACCGCCACGAGCTGAGCGCACGGGCGGCGCCGGCTCGGGCGGGTCGCGGCCGCAGGACCGACCGGGGCCGGGCGGCGCGCGCTCAGGCGGGCGGGGCCGTGGCGGACAGCAGCAGGCCCTCGATCTCGTCGGCGCCGAGCAGCCGCTCCGGGCGGACGGTCCGCCGAGCGCCGACGTAGCAGAACGCCGCGTCCACCCGGTCGAGCGGTGTGCCGGTCCAGCGGGACCACGCGAGCCGGTACACCGCGAGCTGCAGCTCCCGGACGGCGGTGGCGGCGGGGTCGGCCGGCGGCGCGCCGGTCTTCCAGTCCACGACGACGACCGCCCCGGGGACGCCGGGCCGGTCCGGGTCGGGGAACACCGCGTCGATCCGCGAGCGCAGCACGTAGCCGGCGACGGTGGTCTCCACGTCGACCTCCACGGCGACCGGCTCGAGCGCCGCCCACGGGGTGGACAGGAAGGCCGCCCGCAGCGCCGCCTCGTCGGCGTCCACGGCCACCGAGTCGTCGTCGGCGCCGGGCAGGTCGTCCAGGTCGACGAGGGCGGGCGCACCGAAGAACCCCTCCACCCAGGCGTGGAACTGCGTGCCGCGGCGGGCCTGCGGGGACGGGCGCTGCGGCACCGGCCGGCGCAGCGCCCGGGCGAACTCCGCCCGGTCCGCCGCGAGCCGCACCACCGCGGACGCGGACAGGTGCGCGGGGAGCTCCACCTCGGGCCGGGGTCGCGACTCCGCCTCCTGCTCCGCGAGCAGCAGCTCGACCGTGCGGTCCCAGGGGGTCGGGTCCACAGGGCGGTCGCCGGTCCGTGCCGCGCGGACCGCGGCCGCCGCGGCCTCGACCGCCGGGCGGCGCGACGGGGCGCCGTCACCGGGCCCGGAGAACGGGTCCGCGGGCCACGTGGCCGACGCGGCCTCCTCGGTGCGCGGGTTCGCGTGGTCGTCGTCGGGCGCCGTCGCCCACCCCGCGACCCGCGCGAGACCGGCCTCGACCACCTCCGTGAGGAACAGCGACGGCGGGCGCGGGCGGCTGCCGTCGCCCCACCACGCACCGGTGAGCAGCAGGGCCGAGCGCGCGCGCGTGAAGGCCACGTACGCCAGGCGGCGCTCCTCGGCCACCTGGTGCGCGCCGGCGTCCTGCAGGAACCGCCGGCGCCGCTCCTCCAGGTCCTTCGGGTCGGCGGCGCCGGCGTAGGCGAGGTCGGGCAGGTCCGCCCGGTCGCCGCGCAGCGGGTAGGGGAGCTCACCGAGCCCGGTGAGCCACGCGGAGTCGGTCGGCCCGTCCTTGCCCTGCGTACGCGTCGCCGGCAGGCCGCCGTCCACGAGGCCGGCCACGGCGACGACGTCCCACTCCAGGCCCTTCGCCGCGTGCACGGTGATGAGCTGCACCGCGTCGGGGTCGGGCTCGGCGACGGGCATGTCGAGCCCGTGCTCGTGGGCGTCCGCCGACTCCAGCCAGGCGAGGAACCCGCCCAGGCTCGGGTCGTCCGTGGCGTCGGAGTACCGCACGGCCACCTCGCGGAACGCGTCGAGGTGCGCGCGGGCGCGGCCCGGGCTCAGGCCCGGGCGCGCGGCGACCTCGATGTCGAGCCCCCAGAGCCGCTCGGCGTGCCCGACGAGCTCCGGCAGGGAGAGGTAGGTGTGCTGGCGCACCGCGCGCAGCACGGCGCCGAGGTCGACGACGCGGGCCAGGCCGGCGGGGGTGAGCCGCCGGCCCGAGGGACCGGTCCAGCCGGGCGGCGGCGGCGAGTCGACCGCGTCGACGATGCTGCGCTCGTCCACCACGTCGCCGACCCGCCGGCCCCCGTGGTCGCCGACGTGACGGTGCCCGCCGCGACGGACCGCCGGTCCAGTCCGCGCGCGAGGTGGGCGGACCAGTCGGCGAGCGCGTGCAGGTCGGCCGCGCCGAGCCGCGTGCGGGCGCCCGTGAGCAGGCGCATGAGGGCGTCGCCGCGGGACGGGTCGTGCGCCGCCTGGAGCAGCGCGACGACGTCCACGACCTCCGGGGTGGCGAGCAGGCCGCCCAGCCCGACGACCTCGACGGGCAGCCCGGCCGCGCGCAGCGCCCGGTGCAGGACGGGGAACTGGGCGCGCTTGCGGCACAGCACCGCGGCGGTGACCCGCGAGCCGTCGGGCGACGGCGCGCCGTCGGCGCCCGGCAGCACGCCGCGGCCGCGCTCGGGGCGCCAGCGCGCGGCCACGAAGTCCGCGACGGCCTGGGCCTCCTCCTCCAGGGTCGGGGCGAGGTGCGCGACCACGTCGCCGGGTCCGGCTCCGGGGCGGGGCGCGAGCGTGGGCAGCGTGACGCGGGCGCGGTCCGGCCGGCGCAGCGGCCCGGCGACGTGGTTGGCCGCGTCGAGCACCCGCACGTCGTTGCGCCAGGAGGTGGACAGCGCGTAGACGGCGGACGGCCGGCGGTCGCCGTCGGGCGCCACGTCCGGGAAGTCCGTGGGGAACCGCTCGAGCCCGCCGGCGCTCGCGCCGCGCCAGCCGTAGATCGACTGGTGCGGGTCGCCGACGGCGGTGACCGGGTGGCCGTCACCGAACAGCGCGGACAGCAGGACCAGCTGGGCGTACGAGGTGTCCTGGTACTCGTCGAGCAGCACCACGCGGAACCGCGCCCGCTCCCCCGCCGCGACCTCCGGGACGTCGCGGGCGAGCCGGGCGGCGACGGCCACCTGGTCGCCGAAGTCGAGGGCGTCGGCGGCGCGCTTGCGCTCCCGGTACGCCGCGACGAGGTCGAGCATCCGCTGCCGCTCCCGCAGCGACGCGACGAGGTCGCGGACCTTCGCGTACGGCGCCCGCGGCGGCACGCCGGGCGGCGTCGACTCGATGGCGTCCACGATGCCCTCGATCCGCCGGCGCGCCTCCTCGGGGGTCAGCAGGTGCTCGTCGAGCGCCCCGGACAGGGTGAGCACGGCCTCGACGACCGTGGACACGGCCGCCGCCGAGTCCAGGTCGGCCGTCCAGGACTCGACGACCTCGCTGGCGAGCTGCCACTGCGCGGCCTCCCCGAGCAGGCGCGCGGCCGGCTCGACGCCCAGGCGCAGCCCGTGGTCGGAGACGAGCGACGCGGCGTAGGCGTTGTACGTGGAGATGGTCGGCCGCGCGACGGTCAGCAGCCCCGCGCCGCCGTCGGCCGCGTCCTCCGCGACCGACAGCCCCGGCAGGTGCACGCCCTCGGCCGCCGCCGCCCGCGCGAGGTGGCGCAGGCGCCGGCGGACACGCTCCGCGAGCTCGCCGGCCGCCTTGCGGGTGAAGGTCAGGCCCAGCACCTCCTCGGGCGCCACCATCCCGTTGGCGAGCAGCCACACGACGCGCGCGGCCATCGTCTCCGTCTTGCCCGACCCCGCGCCCGCGACCACCAGCGCAGGTCGCAGCGGGGACTCGATGACGGCGACCTGCCCGTCGGTCGGCAGGTCGCGCCGCAGGAGCCGGGCGACGTCGTGCGCGGAGAGCGCCGGCCGCACCGTCGTCGTGCCCGTCGTGCCCGTCGTGGTCGTCATCCCACCACCTGCCCGCCCTCGTCGCGCAGCGGGCACGACCGGCGCACGGGGCACCGGTCGCACAGCGCGTTCGCCGTCGCGGCGAAGGACGACGCGGCCATCCGCTCGGCGACCTCCTCGATGTGGCTGCGGGCCCACGAGGGCTCCGCGGGGGTGTCCGGCCCGAGCGCCGGCTGCTGCCGGACGGCTGCCTGCGACTTGTTGACGTCCGACACGTAGACGAGCTGTGCCCCGGCGCTGCGCGACCCCGGGGGCAGCCCCTCGACCGTGCCGGCGTCCACGGCGAGCTGGTACGCCCCGAGCTGGGGGTTGGTCGTCGCCTCCTGCGCGGACGGTGCCGTGCGGCCGGTCTTGAGGTCGACGACCCGGACCGGCGTCCCCGCCGCGCCGCCCGCGTCCTCCGGACCCTCCGCGGCCCGCTCCACGCGGTCGAGCGTGCCCCGCACCACCGCGCGGTCCAGCTGCAGCTCGAACCGCGCCTCGACGGCCAGCGGCTCCCCCGCGGTCGCCAGGTAGCCGGCGAGCCGCGCCACCATCGCCTCCGCCCGTCGCCTCTCGAGCGTCGCGGGCCACCCCGAGCCGAGGCCGAGCTCCGGCCACCGGCGGTCGAGCTCCGCGAGCATCTCCTCCCGGCCGCCGCGCGGGAACGTCTGCGCGAGGGCGTGCACGAGCGTCCCCAACGACTGCCGGGTGCTGCTCGGCGCGGTGCCCCCGGCGGCCTCGAGCGCCCAGCGCAGCGTGCAGGTGCCCGCCGTCTCGACGCGCGACGGGGAGACGGGGACCCGCTGCCCCTCCGGCCACAGCGGGGCGTCGCTCGACGGCTCGGCGAGCCCGTGCCACTGGTCCGGGTCGGCCCCGGCCACCCCGGCGTCGGCGAGCCGCGCGAGCACGACCGCGGCCCCCTCGTCCGGCTCGCCCCGCCGGACCGCGTCCTCCAGCCGCGCCCGCAGCCCCGCCACGAGCCCGCGCAGGTCGAGCGGGGTGGGCGCGGACGTCCGGCGCGGGTCGTCGTCCTCGTCGCACGGCTCGACGAGGTCGAGGAACGGCGACGGCTGGTCGTCCTCGTCGGACACGGCCGTGACGAGCAGCACCCGGCGCGCCCGGGTGACCGCGACGTGGAAGGAGCGCAGCTCGTCGGCGAGCACGGCGGCGCGCGCCGCCCCCACGTCGGGTCCCCCGGTGCCGGACCCGGGGGCGGCACGGCCCGCCAGCACGTCGACGAGGGCCTGCGACCCGAGCAGCGAGTCGCGCAGCCGCAGGTCCGGCCACACGCCCTCCTGGACGCCGGCGACGGCGACGACGTCCCACTCGCGGCCCGCGGCACCCGCCGGGGTCAGCACGGCGACGGCGTCCCGGCGGGCCCGCGCCGCGATGGTGTCGGACGGCAGCTCCTGCGCCTCCACCCACTCCAGGAACGCCGCGGCCCGGGCCTGCGGCATCCGGTCCACGAACGTCTCGGCGGCCCGGAACAGCGCGAGGACCGCGTCCAGGTCCCGGTCCGCCCGCGCGCCGCCCGGCCCGCCGGCCAGCGCCGCCCGGCGCCACGGGTCCGCGAGCCCGGACGCCTCCCACAGCGCCCACAGGACGGTCTGCGCGTCGGCGCCCGGGTCGGCGGCGGCCGCGCGCCCGGCCGCGAGCACGCCGGCGAGCCGGACGACCGGGCGGCGCACGGCCGGCGGCAGCGTGGCCGCCCGACCGGGGGACGCGAGGGCCTCGACCAGCAGCTCGTCGCTCGGCCGGCCGCCGCCCGCGCCGACCTCCTCCTGGCGCAGCGCGCGCCGCAGCCGCCGCAGGCCCACGGCGTCCATGCCGCCCAGCGGCGAGCAGCACAGGCGCGCCGCGAGCCCGGCGTCGAGCGCGAGGCCGTCACCCGTCCCGTCCGCGCGGTCCGCCAGGTCCGCCCGGTCCGAGCGGTCGGCGCCGAGGACGCAGCGCAGCGCGTCGAGCAGCGGCCGCACCGCGGGCTCGTCGCGCAGCGGCACGTCGCTGCCCACCACGGCGACCGGCACGGACGCGGACCCGAGCGCCCGGCGCAGCGCGGTCACCTGCGCACCCGACCGGGCGACCACGGCCATCTCGGCCCAGGGCGTGCCGTCCTCGAGGTGCGCCCGGCGCAGGGCGTGGGCGATCCAGGCGGCCTCCTGCGCGGGGCCGGGGAGCACCGCGGTGCGCACCAGGTCGCGAGGCGCGCCCGGCCCGCTGCCGCCGGCCCGCGGCCCGCCGTCGTCCGCCGCGGCGGCGCCCCCTCCGCCCGGACCGCTCCCGTCCAGGGGCGCGACCGGGACCGCCCGGCGGTGCGCCGCCCCGCCGACGACGGCCACGCGCTGCGACACCCGTCCGGCGACCTCGCGCAGGGCGGGGCCGTGGCGCCGGACGGACTCGAGCACCATGCGGTGCGCGCCGAGCTCGCCGGGCCCGTCCCCGTCGGCGTCGGCGCGGCCGACCAGCGCGGGCGTGGCGCCGCGGAACGTCTGCACCGCCTCGTCGGGGTCGGCGAGCAGCAGCAGCCTCGCCCCGTCGTCCTGGAGCACGCGCAGCAGCCGCGCGGTGGCCTCCGTCGCCTCCTGGTAGTCGTCCACGACCACGAGGCGCCAGCGCGGCCGCGGCCGGCCCGGCAGCTCCTCGTCCCACGCCCGCAGCGCCTCGGCGGCCTCCTCCACCACCGTCGCCGGGTCGTGCCGGGCCCCCGCGTCGGGCGTGCCCGCGCGCAGCGTCGTGACGTCCAGGTACTCGGCGTACAGGGTGGCCGCGGCCACCCACTCGGGGCGCCCGTGCCGCTCCCCGAGCGCGGCGAGCCCGTCCGGTCCGACACCCCGCTCGGCCGCCCGCATGAGGAGGTCGCGCAGCTCGCCGCGGAACGCCCGCAGCGTCAGCGCGTCCTCGGGGACGCCCGCGGGCCACCGCAGGGGCACGCCCTCGCCGGCGGCGTGGCCCGCGAGCAGCTCGGCCAGCGCCAGGTCCTGCTCCGGCCCGGAGATCAGCGTCGGCGCGGGCTCGCCGAGCAGCGCGGCCCGCGAGCGCAGCACGGCGAACGCGGCCGACGCGGCGGTGCGCACCATCGCCTGGCCGGTGGTGCGGCGGACGCGCGCACCGATCCGGTCGCGCAGCTCCGCCGCCGCGCGCCGGCCCGCCGCGAGCACGAGCACCTCGTCCGGCGACGGGGTGCCGGGTGACGGGAGCAGGGCGTCGTCGTCGGCCCCGAGCGCGGCGGCCACGGCCTCGACCGCCAGCAGGGTCTTGCCCGTGCCCGCGGCGCCGACGACGAGCAGCGCCCGGTCCCCTCCCGTGAGCAGCCGCTGCACCACCGCACGCTGGTCCGCACCGAGCCGCACGGGGGGCGGCACGTCCGCCAGCACCGGCCGCACCAGGCGCAGGCCGGCGGGGCCGGGCGGGGCGGCGGGTGTCACGGTCACGGCCCGATCCCATCACACCCCACCGACACCCGCGGGCACCGCTGCGCCCCCGCAGCAGGCGCGCGACGGACCCCGGCCCGGGGTCCCCGCGACCGTCGCGAGACGGCCGGTTCCCGCCGGGGGCCGCTGGCTATCATCGCCCGATGGACCAGCCCCCGACCGGCCGCGGCCGACCGGTGCGCATGCCCCGGGCCCTGCGTCGCGCGCAGGTGCTGCGCATCGCGCAGGAGCTCTTCACGTCCGAGGGCTTCCACCACGTGTCGATGGACGACATCGCCGAGCGGGCCGAGGTCAGCAAGCCCGTGCTCTACCGGCACTTCCCCTCCAAGCTCGACCTGTACCTGACGGTCGTCGACGCCCGGGGCGAGGAGCTGCTGTCCGCCGTCGACGCCGCGGTCGCCGAGCACCCGGCCGGCGAGGTCCGGCCGCACGACGCCCGGGCCGTGATCACCGGCGTGGTCCGGGCCTACCTCGACTTCGTGGACCGCGCCGGGGAGTCCTCCGCGCTGCTGTTCGAGTCGGACGTCCGCCACGACGACGGCGTCCGGGCGCGCGTCGAGCGCGCCACGGCGGTCGTCACGAGCCGCGTCGAGGCCGTGCTCTCCGGCGTGGCCGGCGTCCCGCACGCGACCGCCGCGCTGCTGGCCCCCAGCGTCGCGGCGATCGCGCAGGAGGCGGCGACGCGGCGGCTGCGCACGCCGGGGCCGCCGTCGGCGCGCGAGACGGCGTCGCTCGTCGCCCGGCTCGCGTGGGGCGGCGTGGCCGGGTTCGTCCCGGGCCTGTCGGCCGAGGGCGAACGGGAGCCGCAGCAGGGCGGCGACGACGCCCGCCCGGCCTAGGATGACGAGGCAGCACATCCGGACGAGCGAGGAGACGACCAGCGTGGACATCACGATCGGGGTGCAGAACCTGCCGCGCGAGCTGGTGATCGAGTCGGACCAGACCGCCGACGAGGTCACCGCCGCCGTCACCGAGGCCCTCACCGGCAAGCCCGTCCTGGAGCTCGTCGACACCCGCGGGCGGCGCGTCGTCGTGCCGTCGGCGTCGATCGGCTACGTCGAGATCGGCACGGAGTCGAAGGGCCGCGTCGGCTTCGGCGCCCTCTGACCCGGCGGGGCGGACCGGCCCCGCAGCACGACGCCCCCGGCACCTCGCGCGAGGTGCCGGGGGCGTCGTCGTCGGCGGGGGCGGACGGGAGCGCGGCTCCCGGCCGCCCGGTCAGGCCGTCAGGCCCAGGCGCGACATCCGGCGGGTGTGCTCCGCGGTCAGCTCGCCGAACAGCCGGGCGGGTGCGGCGGCGTCCTCCTCGGGCGCCGCGGGCGCGGCCTCGTCCGCCGGCGCCCCGGCGGTCGCCTCGCCCGGTGCACGCCGCGTCACGAGACGCCCGAGGCCCGGGTGCGCGGCCATCGCCTGCTGCACGACGCCCAGCGCCTCGCCGACGAGCCGCCGGCCCCACAGCGCGAGCCGGGACACGAGCACCTCGTCCTGGGCGCCCGCGGCCTCGAGCTCACCGACCGCGAGGTCCTCGTGGGCCGCGTCGTCGAGCACCTCGAGCAGCAGGGCGCGGGACCGCGGGTCGACGGCGGCGGCCGCGATCCGGCAGAAGTCGTCCGACACCCCGTCGGCGACGTAGGACCGCAGCAGCCGCTCCCACCAGGTGCTCGGCTGCGTGCGCGAGTCGAAGTCCTCCATGAGCCGGGCGTACGCCCCGAGGCACCGCTCGGGGTCGCCGCCCAGCTCGACCACCCGCTCCAGGACCGCGTCCCGGCGGGTGACGGCGGCCGCCGCGAGGCGGCTGAGCTCGAGCTGCTGCGCGGTCGAGGGCGCCACGCGGGCGTCCTCCGCGAGCCGGCCGAAAGCCACGTGCTGCAGGTGCGCGACCAGGCCGAGCAGCTCGACGGTGTCGGAAGCGTCGGCGATCGGGTGGGCGTCGTGAACGGCCTCGGTCATCCGCGCATCGTAGCGCCGCGGCTAGACTGGGCGCAGTTGAGGGCTGTGACGCGACCTGGTGGCGGGGAGGCGCGTCGGACCGACGTACCCCGAGAGGCCCTCGTGACCGCACTGTCCTCCTACGCCCGCCTGCTCCGGCTCGCCGGGCCCGCCTACGTGGCCGTCGCCTTCCTGGGCCGCCTGCCGATGGCGATGGCCCAGCTGGGCACCCTCCTGCTCGTCTCGACCACCACCGGCCGGTACGGCCTCGGTGGTCTCGCCGCCGGGTGCCTCGCCGTCGCCAACGCCGCGGGCGCGCCCGTGGCCGGCGGCCTCGCCGACCGCTACGGCCAGCGACCGGTCGTGCTCGTGCAGTCGCTCGCGGGGGCCGCCGCGCTCACGGGGCTGACGCTGCTCGCGGACGGCGGCGCGAGCGGTCCCGTGCTGGCCGCCGTGGCCGCCGTCACCGGGCTCGCCCTGCCCCAGGTCGGGCCCCTGGCGCGCGTGCGGTGGCGGCCCATCACGGCGGACGCGGGCCCGGAGCGGCGCCGGCTGGTCGACGCCGCGTTCTCCTACGAGGGCGCGGCCGACGAGGCCTCCTTCGCGATCGGGCCGGCCCTGGTCGGCCTGGTGGCCGTCGCGCTGTCCCCGGCGGGCGCCCTGCTGACCGCCGCGGCGCTGCTCGCGGTGTTCGGGACGGCGTTCGCCCTCCACCCGACCGCGCGCCGCACGGTCTCCGGACCGCACGCGCGGCCGTCCGGCCGTCTGCTCACCGCGGCGTTCGCCGTCCTCGTGGTGGCGCAGTCCGCGGTCGGGGTCCTGTTCGGCGCCACGCAGACCGGCACGACGGTGCTCGCGACGCAGGCCGGGCAGCCCGGGCTCGCGGGGCTCGTGCACGCGGTGCTCGGCATCGGCAGCGCGCTCGCGGGCATCGGCACCGCGTTCATCCCGGCCCGCGTGGGCCAGCAGCGGCGGGTGCTCGCCGCGGCCGCCGCGATGGTCCTGCTGTCCTGGCCGCTGCTGCTCGTGGGCACGCTGCCGGCGCTGACCGCCGCGGTGGCCGTGCTCGGCTGCGCCATCGCGCCGTACATGATCGCGGTGTTCTCCCTGGGTGAGCGCGTCGTCCCGCCCGGGCGGACGGGAGCGGCGATGACGGCGCTCGCGTCGGCCACCGGCATCGGGTACGCCCTGGGCTCGACGGTCGCGGGCCGGCTCGCCGACGTGCACGGGCACCGGGCGGCGTTCGCCGTGACCGTGACCGCGACCGCCCTGGCGCTGGTGCTGGCCGCGACGCAGCAGCGCCGGCTCACCGCGGCGCTCGACGCGGCGGCGGAGGAGACCGACGCCACCGGCCCGGCGGGGGCGCCGGCCGGCGGTGCGGCGGCCGCGCGGCCCGGCGGCGCGGCGGACGGCACCACGGCCCCCGCCGCGGCGGCCGCACCCGCGGCCCGCTGACGGCGCGTCCGCTCAGCCCCCTGACGGCGCGTCCGGTCGACCGCCGACGGCGCGTCCGCGCGGGGCCCGGACGCGCCGCGACCCGCCCCGCTCCGGCACGCCGCCGGGGCGGGTGCGTATCATCGGGGTGTACATCGGTTGCCCGGTCGTCTCGACCTCGGTGCTCCGAGCGCGTCGCGACGCCCCCAGGGCGTCCGGACCGCCCTCGACTGACCTGCACGATCGGCTGCCGGACCATCCGTGGCGATGCCCGCCGCTGCCCGGTCCCGGGTGCGGCGCGCGGCACGCCACCTTCACGAGTGAAGAGCAGTCCGTGACCTCGACCGAACCCACCACCGACGCCGGCCTCGCGCCCGAGGACGTCGCGGTGGAGACCATCGACACCCGCACCGCCGCGTCCGTCCAGGCCCAGGGCGTGACGTTCGCCGACTTCGACGTCCGCCCCGAGATCGTGGCGGCCCTGGCGGACGCCGGCATCACCGCGCCGTTCCCGATCCAGGCGATGACCCTGCCGGTCGCGCTGTCCGGCCACGACATCATCGGCCAGGCCAAGACCGGCACCGGCAAGACGCTGGGCTTCGGCGTCCCGCTGCTGCACCGCGTCGTCGCCCCCGGCGAGGAGGGCTTCGACACCCTGCCCGCGCCCGGCAAGCCGCAGGCGCTCGTCGTGGTGCCGACCCGCGAGCTCGCCGTGCAGGTCGCGGGCGACCTGGAGACGGCGTCGAAGCGCCGCTCCGTGCGCATCGCGCTGCTGTACGGCGGCCGCGCGTACGAGCCGCAGATCGAGATGCTGCAGCGCGGCGTCGAGGTCGTCGTCGGGACGCCGGGCCGCATGATCGACCTGATGAACCAGGGCCACCTGGACCTGACGCGCGTGCGCTGCGTCGTGCTGGACGAGGCCGACGAGATGCTGGACCTCGGGTTCCTGCCCGACGTCGAGAAGCTGCTGGCCCGCACGCCCGCCTCGCGGCACACGATGCTGTTCTCGGCGACCATGCCCGGCGCCGTCGTCGCGATGGCCCGCCGCTACATGACGCAGCCGACGCACATCCGGGCGAGCGAGCCCGACGACGTCGGCAAGACCGTCAAGAACATCAAGCAGGTCGTCTACCGCGCGCACGCGCTCGACAAGGTCGAGGTGCTGGCGCGGCTGCTCCAGGCCGAGGGCCGCGGGCTGACCATCGTGTTCGCGCGCACCAAGCGCACGGCCGCGAAGGTCGCCGACGAGCTGATCGAGCGCGGGTTCGCCGCCGGGGCGCTGCACGGCGACCTCGGGCAGGGCGCCCGCGAGCAGGCGCTGCGGGCGTTCCGCAACGGCAAGGTCGACGTGCTGGTCGCCACGGACGTCGCGGCGCGCGGCATCGACGTGGACGACGTGACGCACGTCGTGAACTACCAGTGCCCCGAGGACGAGAAGACCTACCTGCACCGCACCGGCCGCACCGGCCGCGCCGGGCACAAGGGCACCGCGGTGACGTTCGTCGACTGGGACGACCTGCCGCGCTGGTCGCTCATCGACAAGGCGCTGGAGCTCGGCTTCCCGGAGCCGCAGGAGACGTACTCCAGCTCGCCGCACCTGTACACCGACCTCGGCATCCCCGAGGGCACGACCGGTCGCCTGCCGCGCTCGAAGCGGACCCGCGAGGGCCTCGACGCCGAGGTGCTCGAGGACCTGGGCGAGACCGGCAAGCGCCACACCTCCGGCCGCGGCGATGCCGGCGGCCGGGGTCGCGACGGCGGCCGTGACGGCGCCCGCGACGGCCGGCGCGAGAGCGGCCGGGACGGCGGGCGGCAGCGCACCCGCCGGCACGGCTCGGACGAGCGGGCCCCGGAGGGCGCCGCCGCCGGGGCGACCGGTGCGGGCGAGCGCCCGGCCGGCGACCGCCCGGAGGGGCACGGCGAGGAGGGCACCGCGCCCCGGCGCCGGCGCAACCGCCGCCGCACCCGCGGTGGCCGCCCGGCGGGCGAGCAGGGGGCCGCGGCCCCGGCCGAGGGCTGACGCCCGCACACGCACGAGGGCCGAGGCCCGCACACGCACGAGGGCCGAGGCCCGCACGCACGAGGGCGCCCCGCCGGCACGGCGGGGCGCCCTCGTGCCGTCGTGGCGCCCGCTCAGCGCGCGGCGTCGGCCGTCGGCGGCGGCGGTGTCGTCGCGAGCGCCCACCGCACGAGCCGGGTGACGAGCCGGCCGCCCGCGTCGGCGAGCGTCGCGTCGAGCCACGCGCGGTCGGGCAGGCCGAGCGGTGCGCGCGCGGCGCGCGGCAGCAGCCCGATCGCCGCGGCGGAGAGCACCCGGTACGGCGGGAGCGCGGCGGCGGGGACCGGCGGCCGCGCGAGCAGGAACTCCGCGGCCTCCCGCGCCTCGGGCGTGCCGCGCAGCTCGGGCACGTACGCGTCGAGCGTCGCGCGCAGGCCCGCCACCGTGTCGGGCACGTCGGTGGCCCCGAGCGCCCGCGCGACCCGGGCGCCCTGCGCCGCGTACGCGTCGCAGCCGGCGGCGTCGAGCGGCCGGGCGCCGTAGCGCTGGTGCGCCGTGAGGAACGCGTGGGCCTCGGTGACGTGCACCCACCGCAGCAGGTGCGGGTCCGAGGCGGCGTACGGCAGGCCGTCGGGCGTCGTGCCGGTGACGCGGTCGTGGATGCCGCGGACGGTGTCGACGGCCTGCTGCGCGTGCTCGGCGGTGCCGAACGTCGTCACGGCCAGGAAGGTGCTGGTGCGCTGCAGCCGCCCCCACGGGTCGGACCGGTAGCCGGAGTGCGCGGCGACCGCCGCCATCGCCAGCGGGTGCCAGGACTGCAGGAGCAGGGCCGTCAGCCCGCCGACGAACATCGACGCGTCGGCGTGCACCCGCCGGATCGCGTCGTCGGGACCGAACCACCGCGGCCCGGGCGTCGCGTGGATCCGCTCGCGGACCTGGGCCCCGCGCGGGCCGGCGACGCGGGCGAACAGCTCGTCGCCGAGCCGGCCCCGCAGGGTCGTGGTGGAGGTGGTCACGCGCCGATCCTCGTACGGCGCGCGCCCCGGCGCCACGGCGGCGGCACCGGGCTGCGGGTCAGGCGGCCTGGACGAACGCCACGACGGCGTCGGCGACCAGCTGCACGGCGATGGCGGCCAGCAGCAGCCCCGCGATGCGCGTCACGAGCGTGGTCCCGGAGTCCCCGAGCAGCCGGTGGATGAACCCGGCGAACCGCATGGCCAGCCACAGGCAGACGTGCACCAGCACGATGCCGAGCGCGATCGCGAGCCAGTCGGCGAGCGTCCCGTCGGACTGCTGGACGAACACCATCACCGCGACGATGGCGCCGGGCCCGGCGAGCAGCGGGGTGCCCAGCGGGACCAGCGCGACGTTCACCTTGGAGTTGCCGGAGGGCTGCGGCTCCTCGGCCTTGCCGGTCAGCAGCTCCATCGCGACGAGGAGCAGCAGCAGGCCTCCGGACGCCTGCAGGGCGGGCAGCGAGATGTGCATGTACGACAGCAGGCTCTGCCCGAAGACCGCGAACACCAGGATGACGCCGAACGCCACGAGGATCGCCTGCCGGGCGGCGCGGTTGCGCTGCTGCCGGGTCATCGCCCCGGTCAGGCCGAGGAAGATCGGCACCGTCCCGGGCGGGTCCATGATGACGAACAGGGTGATGAAGACCTCGGAGAGGAGTCGCCAGTCGAGCACGGTGCTCATGGTCGCACCACCGGCGTCGTGCCCTGGCGCTCGATCTCCGCGAGGACCTCCGGGGCGGTGGTGTTCTCGCCCAGGCGGTTGTCCTTGCCGGCCCCGTGGTAGTCGCTCGACCCGGTGACGAGCAGGCCGAGCCGGTCGGCGAGCTCCGTCAGGCGGGCGCGCTGCTCGGGCGTGTGGTCGCGGTGGTGCACCTCGAGCCCCGCCAGCCCGGCCTCGGCGAGCTCGGCGATCACGGCGTCCGCCACGATCCGCCCGCGGCCGTCCGCCCCGGGGTGCGCGAACACCGGGACGCCGCCGGACGCCCGGACCGCCTCGACCGCGTCGACGGCCTCGGGGGCGTAGTACGGCACGTAGTAGCGCCCGCGCGCCGACAGCAGGTCGGCGAACGCCGCGCTCCGGTCGGGCACCAGGCCGAGCGCGACGAGCGCGTCCGCGATGTGCGGCCGGCCGACGACCGTGCCCGGCGCCTGCTGGGCGAGCACGTCCTCCCAGGTGATCGGCAGGTCGCGCGACAGCCGCTCGACGATCGCCCGCCCGCGGTGCAGGCGGGCCTCCCGGGTGCGCGCGACCACGCCGGCGAGCGCCGGGTGCGCGGG
This sequence comes from Micrococcales bacterium, assembly GCA_014763765.1. Taxonomy (GTDB): domain Bacteria; phylum Actinomycetota; class Actinomycetes; order Actinomycetales; family Cellulomonadaceae; genus Cellulomonas. The sequence continues at coordinate 2,095 of JACXUT010000030.1, read as the reverse complement.
GTCCTGGAGGTAGGACAGCAGGTGGATGCTGACGCCTCCGCGCAGCGCCGAGACCTCCGTCCCGGGCACGAGCGCGATCCCGTGCCGCCGCGCGGCGCCCGACGCCTCCGCCCAGCCGGCCGTGGTGTCGTGGTCGGTGAGCGCCACGACGTCGAGCCCCGCGCCCGCCGCCGACGCCACCACCCCCGCCGGCGGCTCGGTGCCGTCCGAGGCCGTCGAGTGGGTGTGGAGGTCGATGCGCACCGCGGAAGCCTACCGGCGGCCCGGGGCCGTCCCCGGCGCCGGGCGCCCGGTGCCAGACTGGAGGGCATGGCCACCGAACCCGCTCCCGAGACCTCGCCCGCCGCCGCCCCGTCGGAGCAGACGCTCGCCGACCGCGGCCAGAACCGCAGCCAGCGCCCGTCCTCGGCGGCGTTCCTGGACTGGGTGACCTCCGGCTGGGCGGAGCGCCCCGCGAGCACCGCGGCGCCCGCGGACGTGGCGCCGTTCACCGCCGCGCGCCGGGCCCGGCTGGCCGCGCAGTTCCCCGGCGAGCGCCTCGTGGTGCCGGCCGGCGCGTACAAGGTGCGGTCCAACGACACCGACTACCGGTTCCGCCCCCACTCGGCCTTCGCCCACCTCACGGGTCTGGGCGGGGAGCAGGAGCCGGACGCGGTGCTGGTGCTGCACCCCGCCGCGGACGGCGAGGGCGACGAGCTGCCCGACGGCACCCGGTCGACGCACCGCGCCGTGCTGTACATGCGCCCGCTCGCCGGCCGGGACACCGAGGAGTTCTTCTCCGACTCCCGCTACGGCGAGTTCTGGGTGGGCCCGCGCCCGACCCTCGAGGACATGCAGACGGTCACGGGCATCCGCACCGCGCACAGCGACGAGCTGCGGGACGCCCTCGCGAAGGACGTCGGCACGGACGGCATCCGGCTGCTGGTGGTGCCGGAGGTCGACGAGGCCGTCGAGGCCGTGGTCGAGGAGATCCGGGCCACCGAGGACGCGGGCGAGCGGGACGCCGCCCTGGTCGAGGCGCTGTCCGAGCTGCGGCTGGTCAAGGACGAGCACGAGGTCGGCGAGCTCCGCGCGGCCGTCGCGGCGACCGTCGCCGGGTTCGAGCAGGTCGTGCGGCGGCTGCCGGAGGCCGTGGCGCACCGGCGCGGCGAGCGCGTCATCGAGGGCACGTTCCTGTCGCAGGCCCGCGTCGAGGGCAACTACGTGGGCTACGAGACGATCGCCGCCGCGGGCGCGCACGCCACGACGCTGCACTGGACCGACAACGACGGCCGGGTGCGCGAGGGCGAGCTCGTCCTCATCGACGCCGGCGTGGAGGTCGACTCGCTCTACACCGCGGACGTGACGCGCACGCTGCCGGTGACGGGCACGTTCACCGAGGCGCAGCGCCGCGTCTACCAGGCGGTGCTCGACGCGGCCGACGCGGCGTTCGCGGTCGCGGTGCCCGGCAACCGGTTCCGGGACGTGCACGCGGCCGCCATGGAGGTGATCGCCGCCCGCCTGGACGAGTGGGGCATGCTGCCCGTCCCCGCCGCGGAGTCGCTCGCCCCGGAGGGCCAGCAGCACCGCCGCTGGATGGTGCACGGCACGAGCCACCACCTCGGTCTGGACGTCCACGACTGCGCGCAGGCGCGCCGGGAGATGTACCTGGACGCGGTGATCGAGCCCGGCATGGTGTTCACGATCGAGCCCGGTCTGTACTTCCAGTCCGACGACCTGCGGGTGCCGGCCGAGCTGCGGGGCATCGGCGTGCGGATCGAGGACGACGTGCTGGTCACCGCCGACGGCAACGAGAACCTGTCGGCCGCGCTCCCCCGGCGCCCGGAGGACGTCGAGGCGTGGATGGCGGGTCTGCTCGGCCGCTGACCCCGCACGCACGACGGCCCGGCTCCCCCGCGGGGGTGCCGGGCCGTCGTCGCGTCAGTCCGACGTGCCGCGCGAGGGCGGGACGTCGGGTGCCGGCGGCTGCTGCTCGCCCTCGGGCTGCGCCGGGGGCTGCGCGGCGGGCGGCTGCGCGGCCGGGGGCTGCGGGGCGTACTGGCCGTAGCGCGGCTCCGCCGGCGGGGCGCCGGCGCCGGGCGCGTACTGCCCGTAC
>JACXUT010000297.1 GCA_014763765.1 Micrococcales bacterium | reverse complement strand
CGCCGCGCCACCTCCGCCAGGTACTCGTCGTAGACGCGGGTGTGCTGGGCCGCGGCGGGCATGTCGACCACCAGGACGCCGTCGGAGGCGCCGGCCTTCTGGCGGACCGCCGCCAGCTGCTCGGGCGTCGCGCCCAGCACCGTGCACCCGGCCCACGGCAGGCCGGGGTGGACGGTGCCGTCCGCGTCCGTGGCGTCAGGGCCGAGCAGCCCGGTCACGGCGGCCCCGGTCGCCGCAGCGACGCAGACGGCGGCGTTGGTCGCCCGGCCCGCGGGCAGGGACGCGTCGACGACGACGACCCACTTGAGGCGCGCCCGGCGGGTGGGTGCGGCGGTGTCGATCTCCTCGGGCGTGAACCCGAACGGTGTGGCGCTCATCGGTGCTCCAGGGGGACGGAGTGCGGCGGACCCGGCGAGCGTAAGGACATCCGTCGGCTGCCGTTGACCGCTGCCGGACGTCGTCCGGATGATGGGGCCGCATGGAGCACATCGACGAACTTGATGCGGCGATCCTGGCGGAGCTGCAGTCGGATGCACGGCAGACGAACCGCGGCGTGGCAGCCGCCGTCGGGGTCTCGCCCACCACGGCGCTCGACCGGACGCGCGCGCTGCGCCGGCGGGGGATCATCCGCGGCGCGCTGCTGGACGTGGACCTCGCGAAGGCCGGGCGCCCCGTCCAGGCGCTCATCAGCGTCCGCGTGCGGCCGCCGTCGCGCCGCACCATCGAGGCGTTCCGGGACTGGGTCAGCGCGCTGCCGGACGTGCTGGGGGTGTTCGTGGTCAGCGGGGACGACGACTTCGTCATCCACGTGGCCGTCCCCGACAACGACAGCCTCTACGCGTTCGTGATCGACCGGCTCACGCAGCGCTCGGAGATCAGCAACGTGCGCACGACGGTCGTGTACGAGCACCTGCGGAACCGGAAGGTGCAGGTCCCGCCGCGTCGTGGGTGACCGGGACGCGCCGCGGCCGGCCGGGACCCGCGCGCCCCGGCCGGCCGCCGTCCGTCCCCCTGCGGCTACAGGCTCCCCGCCCCGATCCGCTCGGCGATGTCGTCCGCCGTCAGCCAGCCGGACGTGAGCGCGAAGCCGTTCGCCGACCCGGGGATCGGCAGGCTGTACGACTCGCCGAACAGGCCGCCGGCGTCGCACCCCACGCTGTACAGGCCGGGGATGGGGCGGCCGTCGGCGTCGAGGCACCGCATGCGGTCGTCGATCCGGATCGCGCCCATCGTGACCATGATCCCGGTCTCCATCTTCACCGCGTAGAACGGCGGCGTCATGACCGGGAGCAGGAACTTCGCGGGCTTGTGGAACCGGCTGTCGACGCCGTCCCCGCAGGCGGCGTTGTACGCGTCGACCTCGGCGCGCAGCACGGCGGGGTCGACGCCCATCGCGGCCGCGAGGTCCTCGATCGTGTCCGCGCCGACGACGTTGGTGCGCGCGGGGTCGGCGGCGTCGGCCGCGATCTCGTCGGGCAGGCCGACCAGCTTCTCGCCGTTGCGCACGTAGATGCCGAGCCCGACCTCGTTGCCGTCCTCGACGAGGTGGCGCACCGTCCCGGAGTCGAACACCGACCAGAACATCGCGCCCGGCAGGCCCGCGACCACGTCGCCGGCGTTGCCGAAGCTCAGGGCCACGGCCTCGTCCGTGAACCGGCGGCCGTCCGCGTCGACCCAGAGGTACGGCTGGAACCCCGCCGCGTTGGTCTGGCTGGTGATGGTCTTGTCCCGCATGAACGGGAACAGCAGCAGCGTGCCGATGGACCGGTGCTCCGTCCCGCCGGCGTCGAGCACCATCCGCAGGCCGTCCCCGGTGTTGCCGGGGCCGCCGACGTTGATGAGCTTGCCGCCCAGCGCGTCGTAGCGCGTGTAGCGGTCGATCAGCTCCGGGTTGCCCGCGTAGCCGCCGGTGGCGACGACGACGGCCCGTGCCCCGAGTCGCACGTCGGCGCCGTCCGCGTCCCGGGCGGTCACGCCGACGACCCGGCCGGACCCGTCCTGCAGCAGCGACGTCGCGCTGGTGCCGAGGAACACGTCGACCCCGCGGTGCCGCGCGTCGGCCTCGAGCAGCTCGATGAGGTGGGCGACCTCGCCCTGGGGCAGGTGCCAGGTCACGAGCTCACCGGGCTGGTCCACCGCGGTGACCGTGACGTCCTCGTAGACGGCGCCCTCCTCGTCGCGCATCTTGGCGATCGTCGTCGCCGCGTTCTCCACGAACCGGGACACGATCGACGCGTCCGCCCGCCAGTGCGAGTAGTCCAGGTACGTGTCGAACGCCTGGGTCTTCGTGACGGTGATGCCCCGCTTGGCCTGCTCGTCGGACTCGAACGCCGCGTGCCCCTCCGCGAACGCCGAGCTGCCGCCGGTGCGCTCCTCCTTCTCCAGCAGGGCGCACGTCAGGCCGTCCTTGGCCGCCTGCACCGCGCACGACAGGCCGGAGGCGCCCCCGCCGATGACGACGACGTCGTAGTGGGAGTCGAACTGCTCGCTCATGATGCTCTCCTGATCCGGAACTCGTGACTGCTTCAGCCCTGCAGTGCCGTGATGAGCGCCGGCACCACCTCGTACAGGTCGCCCACCACGCCGTAGTCGGCGACGCGGAAGATGCGGGCGGCCGGGTCCTGGTCCACCGCGGCGACGACCTGCGCGCCGCGGACGCCCTCCAGGTGCTGCGGCGCCCCGGAGATGCCGACCGTGAGGTACAGCCGGGGCGCGATGTGCCGGCCCGACCGGCCGACGTAGCGCGACCGGTCCAGCCAGCCGCGGTCGTCCGCCACCGGCATGGAGCAGGCCACCTGCGCGCCGAGCGCGTCCGCCAGGCGCTCGATCAGCGCGACGTCGTCGCGGGAGCGCACGCCGCGCCCGAACGCGACGACCACCCGGGCGTCCTCCAGGCCGCCGGCCGGCTCCGCGGACGGGACCGTGGTCAGGGTCATCGCCGCGGGCGCCGCGGCGACGGGCCGGACGGTCCCCGCGACCGGGGCGGGCGGGGGTGCGTCGTCGTCCGCCCCGGCACCCTGGACGAGCAGCGCCACCGGGGACGGCGAGTCGAGGGTCTCGACGACGGCACCGTCGAGCAGCGTGCGCCGGACCGTCCACGCGGTGCCGCCCGTGCCGCCCGAGCCGTCCGTGCCGTCCGTGCCGCCGGCTGTCGGCTCGACGGCGACCGCACCGGTGAGCAGCCGGGCGCCGGCGAGGGCCGCCGCGGCTCCGAGGAGCGCGCGGGAGGCCGGGTGGGTCGTGCTCACCAGCAGGGCGGGGCGCTCGGCCGCGAGCTGCTCGGCGAGGGGTGCGGCGTACGCCTCGGCCGGCGTCCCGCCGGCGGGCTCGGCCCACAGCACCGGGACCCCCGCCGCGGCCACGGCGTCGGCGAGCGCGCGCGGTCCCACGACGGCGGCGCTCACACCGGACGACGCCCCCCGCGCGACGCGCAGCGCCGCGGGCCACCCCGCGTCCGCGACGACGAGCC
>JACXUT010000029.1 GCA_014763765.1 Micrococcales bacterium | reverse complement strand
GACGTCCGGCCCCGCGGCCGGGTCGACGGCGGCGCCGACCCCGCGGCCCGCGCCGCGCCCGGCACCCACCCCGCGTCCCTCGGCTCGACCGGCCCCCCGTGGCCAGTCGTCCGGCGGCGGGAACGCCTGACCCGCACCACCACGCCCTGATCCCACCGGGTCCGGACGGACGAGTCGCGCCCCGGCGCGATGCGACGACAAGGAGAGACGGCAGCCATGCCGAAGAACAAGACGCACTCCGGTGCGAAGAAGCGCTTCCGGATCACCGGGAGCGGCAAGGTCATGCGCGAGCAGGCGAACGCCCGCCACCTGTTCGAGCACAAGTCGAGCCGTCGCACGCGCCGCCTCGCCTCGGACCAGGTCGTCTCCGCGGCCGACGCCCCCCGTATCAAGAAGCTGCTCGGCAAGTGACCGTCGGCGCGTGAGCGCCACGGCACCCCGCCGACCTGAGAACAGAGCAAGGAGCATCACGTGGCACGCGTGAAGCGGGCGGTCAACGCCCAGAAGAAGCGCCGGGCAACTCTCGAGCGCGCCAGCGGCTACCGCGGGCAGCGCTCGCGCCTGTACCGCAAGGCCAAGGAGCAGGTCACCCACTCCCTCGTCTACGCCTACCGCGACCGCAAGGTCCGCAAGGGCGACTTCCGCAAGCTGTGGATCCAGCGGATCAACGCGGCGGCGCGCGAGCAGGGCCTGACCTACAACCGCCTGATCCAGGGCCTCAAGCTCGCGGGCGTGGAGGTCGACCGCCGCGTGCTGGCCGACCTGGCCGTCAACGACGCCCCGGCGTTCAACGCCCTGGTGCAGGTGGCCAAGGACGCGCTGCCCGCGGACGTCAACGCGCCGCGCGCCGCGGCCTGACACCGAGCGAGCACCCCGGGCCCGGCGGACCTCCGCCCTGCGCCCGACCGACGGACCCCCGGCAGCCCTCGCGGCTGCCGGGGGTCCGTCGTCCGTCCGGGAGGACGTCCGGCCCGGGGATATCTCGCGGGGAGGACGTCGCGCCCGGGGAGGCCCTCGCCCGGGAGGTGGGGTGGTGCCCGAGTGCGGGAGGATGGGGGACGTGTCCCGTGAGCTGCCGCCCGTCGTCCCGGAGAACCACCCCGCGCGCAGCGGGCCCTCGCTGCTGACGAACCTGCACTCCGACCGCGTGCGGCACGTGCGGGGCCTGGTCGCGCGGGCGGGGCGGCGGCGCGCCGGGCGGTTCCTGGCGGAGGGCCCCCAGGCGGTCCGGGAGGCGGTGCGCTGCACGCCGTGGCTGGTCCGGGACGTGTACCTGACGCCCGAGGCCGTCGAGCGGCACCCGGAGATCGCCGAGGACGCCAGCGGGCTGTACGTGCACCTCGCGTCCCCGGCGGTGCTCGACGCGATGTCCGCGGACGCTCAGGGCGTGCTCGCGGTGGTGGACCTGCCCGCCGAGGGCGTCCCCGCGGAGCGCCTGACGGGGCCGCTCGCCGCCGCGGCACTGCCGGAGGTCCTCGCGGGCCGGCCCCGGCTGGTGGCGGTGCTCGCGCGGGTCCGCGACCCCGGCAACGCCGGCACGGTGATCCGGGTGGCGGACGCGGCCGGCGCGGACGCCGTCGTCATCGCGGGTGACAGCGTCGAGGCGACGAACCCCAAGGTCGTCCGGTCGACGGCGGGGTCCCTGTTCCACCTGCCGGTGGTCTCGGGGGTGCCGGTGGCCGAGGCGGTCGCGGCGGTGCGCGGCGCGGGGCTGACGGTGCTGGCGGCGGACGGCGCGGGGGACCTGGACCTGGACGACCTGCAGGACGCCGCCGCCCGCGCCGGGGGCGCGGCGCCCGTGGACGCCGTCGCCGCCGCCGGGGTCACGCCGGGGGACCCCGACCTGCGCGCCGCGACCGCGTGGCTGTTCGGCAACGAGGCGTGGGGCCTGCCCGCGGTGGACCGCGACCTGGCGGACGCCGTCGTGCGGGTGCCGCTGCGCGGCCGGGCGGAGTCGCTGAACCTGGGGACGGCGGCGGCCGTCTGCCTGTACGCGTCCTCGCGCGCGCACCGCTGACCGGCCCCGCGCGCCCGCGAGCCCGGGCGGACGCGGCGACGCGGTTCCGGCCACGACGACCCGCGGTCCGTACGGCATGCTGGCCGGGTGCGCGTCTTCGCAGGTCTGTGGCCGACGCCGCAGGTGCGTCGTCACCTGGCGTCGGCGCTCGTGACGGCCGTCGGCGTGGACGCCGAGGACTCGCCCGGCCGCTCGGGCCCGCAGGGCGTGCGGTGGACGGCCGCGGAGAACTGGCACGTGACGCTCGCGTTCTACGGGGACGTCGGGGAGAGCGTCGCGGAGCTGCTGGCGGGGGAGCTCGCGGCGGTGGCGGCGGGCACGAGCCCGTTCGGGCTGTCGCTGACGGGAGCCGGCGTCTTCGCGCACCGCACGCTGTGGGCCGGCGTCGGCGGGGAGGTCGAGGCCGTCCACGGTCTGGTGGCCGCCTGCCGGGAGGCGGGCGAGGCGGTGGGCGCGCGCCAGGACGACCGCGCGCGGTCCCGGCCCCACGTGACGCTCGGCCGCGCGGTGCCGCCCCGGGGCCCACGCCGTCGGACCGCGGGCCCGGACCCGGCCGACCTCCTCGTGCACGCGCTGGCGGTCTACCGGGGCCCGGCCTGGCCGGTGCGCGAGCTCGTGCTCGCGGAGTCGCGGCCCGGCGAGGGGCGCGCCGGCGGTCCGCTGTACCTGCCCCTGGGGGCGTGGACCCTCGGCGGCTGAGCGCCGGGGTGTGGCACCATGGCGCGCATGACGTCCCAGCCGCGCACCAGCCGCCGATTTCCCGGGCCCGTGCCCGGGGCGCGGCGCTGACGCGCGGCACCTGACCTCCGCAGGGCGGACGGTCCGGAGTCCCCGGCACGGGCGCCACTAGACTCGCCCGTCGGCCGGTCGTCGCGTGCGCGCGACCTCCCGGCCCGCCGATCCCGCCTGGAAGGTCCGGATGTCCACGCCCGACACACCCCTGTCCCCGCTCGACGCCGACGCCGTCGAGCTCGCCCTGTCCGACGCGCTCGCGGCCGTCGCCGCCGCGGGCGACCTCGACGAGCTCAAGTCCGCCCGGCTCGCGCACACCGGCGAGCGCAGCCGGCTGGCGCTCGCCAACCGCGCGATCGGCGGCCTGGCCGCGGCGGACAAGGCCGTCGCCGGCCGGACGGTCGGCCAGGCGCGCGGCCGGCTGAACGCCGCGATCGCCGCGCGCGAGGAGCAGCTGGCCGCCGAGCGCGACGCCCGCGTGCTCGTCGAGGAGGCCGTGGACGTCACGCTGCCGTCCGACCGGCGCCCGCGCGGTGCCCGGCACCCGCTCGAGCTGCTGCAGGAGCGCGTCGCGGACGTGTTCGTGGCGATGGGCTGGGAGATCGCCGAGGGTCCCGAGGTCGAGGCCGAGTGGTTCAACTTCGACGCGCTGAACTTCGGCCCGGACCACCCGGCTCGGCAGATGCAGGACACGTTCTACGTCGCGGCGCCCGAGGGTGAGCCCGACCCGCACCTGGTGCTGCGCACGCACACCTCGCCCGTGCAGGCGCGCAGCCTCCTGGAGCGCGAGCTGCCCGTGTACATCGCCTGCCCGGGGCGGGTGTTCCGCACCGACGAGCTCGACGCCACGCACACGCCGGTGTTCCACCAGGTGGAGGGGCTGGCGGTCGACAAGGGCCTGACCATGGCGCACCTCAAGGGCACGCTGGACCACTTCGCGCGGGCGATGTTCGGCCCCGAGGCGCGCACCCGCCTGCGGCCGTCGTTCTTCCCGTTCACCGAGCCGAGCGCCGAGATGGACCTGTGGTTCCCGCAGAAGAAGGGCGGGCCCGGCTGGATCGAGTGGGGCGGCTGCGGGATGGTCAACCCGAACGTGCTGCTCGCCGCGGGGATCGACCCCGAGGTCTACTCCGGCTTCGCGTTCGGGATGGGCATCGAGCGCACGCTCATGCTCCGCCACGAGATCGCGGACATGCACGACATGGTGGAGGGCGACGTGCGCTTCTCCACCCAGTTCCGGGCGGTGATCTGATGCCTCGCATCCCCCTGACGTGGCTCGCCGAGCACGTCGAGCTCCCCGAGGGCCTCACGGCCGAGCAGCTGGCGGCCGACCTCGTGCGGGTCGGGCTGGAGGAGGAGGCCGTCCACCCGGCCGCCGTGACGGGCCCGCTCGTCGTCGGCCGGGTCGTCGAGCGCCACCCCGAGCCGCAGAAGAACGGCAAGACCATCAACTGGTGCCAGGTCGACGTGGGGGAGCACAACGGCACCGCCGAGGACGGCACCCGCACGCCGCGGGGCATCGTCTGCGGCGCGCACAACTTCGACGTGGGCGACCACGTGGTCGTCGCGCTGCCGGGCACGGTGCTGCCCGGGCCGTTCCCCATCGCGTCCCGCAAGACGTACGGCCACGTGTCGGACGGGATGATCTGCTCCTCGCGCGAGCTCGGCCTCGGCGAGGACCACGACGGCATCATCGTGCTGTCCGAGCTCGGCATCGACGCGGAGCCCGGGACCGACGCGCGCGCCCTGCTGGGGCTCGGCGAGGAGGTCCTGGAGATCAACGTCACGCCGGACCGCGGGTACTGCTTCGCGATGCGCGGCGTCGCCCGGGAGTACGCGCACGCGACCGGGGCGGTGTTCACGGACCGCGGCCTGCCGCGGCCGGGGGCGGAGGACGGCGTCGCGACGACCGGTGGCTTCGGCGTCGAGCTGCGGGACGACGCGCCGGTCCACGGCGTGCCCGGCGCCGACCGGTTCGTGGCCCGCGTCGTGCGCGGCGTCGCGGCCGACGCCCCGTCGCCGGCGTGGCTTCAGCAGCGCCTGACCCAGGCCGGCATGCGCCCCATCTCGCTCGCGGTCGACGTGACCAACTACGTCATGCTCGACCTGGGGCAGCCGCTGCACGCCTACGACCTGGCGACGCTCAGCGCGCCGATCGTCGTGCGCCGGGCGCGCCCGGGGGAGCGGCTCACCACGCTCGACGGGGTGGACCGGGCGCTCGACCCGGAGGACCTGCTCATCACCGACGGCCCCGACGCGGGGCGCGTGCTCGGGCTGGCGGGCGTCATGGGCGGGGCGGAGACCGAGGTGTCGGCCACGACCACCGACCTGCTGATCGAGGCCGCCCACTTCGACCCGGTGACGATCGCCCGCACCGCGCGGCGGCACAAGCTGCCCAGCGAGGCGAGCAAGCGCTTCGAGCGCGGTGTGGACCCGCAGCTGCCGCGCGTCGCGGTCGCGCGCGTGGTCGAGCTGCTGGTGGAGCACGGCGGCGGGACGCCGGACCCGGTCCTCACGGACGTGGACCGCACGAGCCCGGCGCCGCGGCTGCTGCTGCCCGTCGACCTGCCGTCGCGGCTGATCGGGCTCGACCTGGACGTCGCCGAGGTCGCCACGTACCTGCGGGCGATCGGCTGCACGGTCGGCGAGCCCGTCGGGACCGGGGCCGACGCGGTGCTGCCGGTGACGGTGCCCACGTGGCGACCGGACCTGACCGCGCCCGTGGACCTGGTCGAGGAGGTCGCGCGGCTGCGCGGCTACGACGCGATCCCCTCGGTGGTCCCGCGCTCGCCGGTCGGCCTCGGCCTGACCGTGTCCCAGCGCCGGCGTCGCCGGGTGGCGCAGGTGCTCGCGGACTCCGGGTGGGTCGAGACGCTGTCCTACCCGTTCGTCGGCACCGCCCAGCTGGACGCGCTGGCGCTGCCGGAGGACGACGCCCGGCGCGCCCTGCTCCGGCTGGCGAACCCGCTGTCGGAGGAGCAGCCGTACCTGCGCAGCTCGCTGCTCGTCACGCTGCTGGAGACCGCGCGACGCAACGTGGCCCGCGGGACCACGGACCTCGCGGTGTTCGAGGTCGGCGCGGTCACGCTGCCCGTCGCGGGGACGGCCCCGGCGCCGGTCCCGCCGGTCGCCGAGCGGCCCGCGCCGGAGGTGCTCGACGCGGTCCGCGCCGCGGTGCCCCCGCAGCCGCGGCACGTCGCCGGCGTGCTCACCGGGCTGCGGGAGCCCGCCGGCTGGTGGGGCCCCGGCCGCCCGGCGGACCACGCCGACGCGATCGACGCGGTGCGCCTGCTCGCCGAGACGCTGGGCGTCGACGTGCGCCTGGAGGCCGACGCCTCGACCGCGCCGTGGCACCCCGGGCGCTGCGCCCGCGTGACGACGGCGGCCGGTGCGCTGGTCGGCCACGCCGGCGAGCTGCACCCCGCGGTCGTCGCGACGCTCGGCCTGCCGGCGCGGGCGTGCGCGTTCGAGGTCGACCTCGACGTGCTGCTCGCCGCGGCCCCGCGCACCGAGGTGGTCGCGCGCGAGGTGTCGACCTACCCGGTCGCGAAGGAGGACGTCGCCCTGGTGGTGCCGGACTCCGTGCCGGTCGCGGACGTCCTCGAGGCGGTGCGGGCGGGCGCGTCCGCCAGCCCGGCGGGCGACGTCCTGGAGAGCGCGCGCCTGTTCGACGTGTACTCCGGCGAGCAGGTCGGCGCCGGACGGCGGTCGCTGGCGTTCGCGCTGCGGCTGCGTGCCGCGGACCGGACGCTGACCGCCGACGAGACGGCGGCCGTGCGGGCCGCCGTGGTGGCGGAGGCCGAGCGCCGGTTCGGCGCGACCCTGCGCGCGTAGGCGGGCCACGTCCGACGGCCCCGGCCGCCGCCCCTGACGGGGTGCGCGACCGGGGCCGTCGCCGTCCGCGGCGGCGCCCGGGTCGGCCGGCGCCGCGTCGGCGCTGTCCGAGGTCGTCATGTCCGTCCGAGGTCGTCAGTCCGGACGCACGACCTCGGCCCGTCCTGACGACCTCGGCCCGGCGCCCGGGTCCCAGCGCGTCCGAGGTGTTCACGCTTCCGCCACCCGTGTGTTCCCCTCGAGTGGTTGCCTATCCGGACATACCGCCCATACGTTGTCACTCGGCTGGGTCACACCTGTGACTCCGCCCTGTGACGAGGGCCGTCGTGCCCCCGGGGGATCGGAGAAGATCGGTGAGCGCTGTACGCACACGCACGAGGTGGGCGGCGAGCCTCGCCGCCGCGGGAGCGATGGTCGGGGCACCCCTGGCCGCCGCCGTGCCCGCGGCAGCGGCGGAGGACACCCACACCATCGCGCAGGTCCAGGGCACGGGGGACGCCTCGCCGCTCGCGGGATCGACGGTGACGACGACCGGAGTCGTCACCGCGGTCTACGCGACCGGGGGCTACCGCGGCTACGTGATCCAGACGCCGGGGACGGGCGGGGACGCCGCCCGGACGGCGTCGGACGCGGTGTTCGTGTTCTCGCCGACCACGGCGGGCTCCGTCACGCCGGGCGAGCTGGTCCAGGTGACCGGAGCCGTCTCGGAGTACCAGGGCCTCACCGAGATCACCGTCTCCTCGGCGGCCGGCCTCGTGAAGCCCGGGGGCGACGCCGCCCCCGTCGAGCCGGTCACGACGCCGTGGCCGGCGGACGACGCGGGACGCGAGGCGCTCGAGTCGATGCTGTACCTGCCGTCGGGCGACCTGACGGTCAGCAACACGTACACCACCAACCAGTACGGCGAGATCGGCCTGGCCGTGGGCACCACGCCCCTGCGGCAGCCCACCGACGTCGCGGCGCCCGGCACCCCGGAGAACGCCGCGGTCGCCGCGGACAACGCCGCCCGCGGCGTCGTGCTCGACGACGGCGCGAGCACGAACTTCCTCTCCGCCGCGAACTCGGGCCTCACGCCCCCGTACGTGTCGCTGGAGAACCCGGTGCGCGTCGGGGCGCAGGTGACGTTCACCGAGCCGGTCGTCGTGGACTACCGGAACAGCGCCTGGAAGCTCAGCCCGACGGCGCCGGTGGACCCGGCCGACCCCGCGAGCGTGCCGGTGCAGGTCGAGGACGACCGCACGGCCGCCCCCGAGGGGCTCGGCGACGCCGACGTGACCGTCGCGTCGTTCAACGTCCTCAACTACTTCACGACGCTCGGCTCGCAGGGCGCCTCGTGCGTGCCGTACACCGACCGCGCGGGCGACCCGGTGACGGTCCGTGAGGGCTGCGCGCAGCGCGGCGCGTGGGACGCGGACGACCTGCAGCGGCAGCAGGACAAGATCGTCGCGGCCGTGAACGCGCTCGACGCCGACGTCGTGGGCCTCATGGAGATCGAGAACTCCGCGGTCGTCGACGGCGACCCCGACGAGGCGCTCGCCTCGCTGGTCGGTGCGCTCAACGACGCCGCGGGCGCCGGCACGTGGGACTACGTGCCGTCCTCGGCCGACCTGCCGCCGGTCGAGCAGCAGGACACCATCACCAACGCCCTGATCTACCGCCCCGCCGAGGTCGAGCCCGTGGGCGACGCCCGGGCGCTCGGCACCCAGTCGGGCGACGACCAGGCGTTCGGCAACGCGCGGGAGCCGATCGGCCAGTCCTTCGTGCCCGTGGCCGGGGGCGACGAGCTGTTCGTCGTCGTCAACCACTTCAAGTCGAAGAGCTCCGCGGGCCCCTGGCCGGGTGACGCGGACGCCGGCGACGGCCAGGGCGCGTCGAACGAGTCCCGCGTCCGGCAGGCCGAGGCGCTGCGCGACTGGGTCCCGACGGTGCAGGGCGACGCCGAGGCGGTCGCGCTGCTCGGCGACTTCAACTCCTACACGCAGGAGGACCCGCTGCGGGTGCTGGCCGACGCCGGCTACGCGGACGCCGCGACGGCGCTGGAGGCACCGGGCTCGTCGTACGTCTACCAGGGCCTGTCGGGCTCGCTGGACCACGTGCTGCTGAACGAGGCGGCGCTGGACCGGGCGACCGGCGCGGACATCTGGGAGATCAACGCGGGCGAGTCGGTGGCGCTGGAGTACAGCCGCTACAACACGCACGGCACGCTGTTCTACGCGCCGGACGCCTACCGGTCCTCCGACCACGACCCGGTGCTCGTCGGCTTCGAGGCGGGCGACGGCGGCACGGCGCCCGACGGGCCGCTCGACCTCACGCTGCTGAACATCAACGACTTCCACGGCCGCATCGACGCCAACACCGTCGCGTTCGCCGGGACGGTCGAGCAGCAGCGGGCGGCGGCCGAGGAGGCCGGGGGCGCCGCGGTGTTCCTGTCCGCCGGCGACAACATCGGCGCGTCGCTGTTCGCGTCCGCGGTCGCGGAGGACCAGCCGACGATCGACGTGCTCAACGCCCTGGACCTGGCGGCGTCCGCCGTCGGCAACCACGAGTTCGACCGCGGCTACGCCGACCTGGTGGACCGCGTCGTCGCGGGCGGCGCGAACGCGCAGTGGCCGTACCTCGGCGCGAACGTCTACGAGCAGGGCACCGAGGACCCGGCGCTCGACGAGTACACCGTGCTCGACGTCGACGGCGTGCGGGTGGGTGTCGTCGGTGCCGTCACGCAGGAGACGCCGACGCTGGTCAGCCCCGGCGGCATCGAGACGCTCGACTTCGGGGACCCGGTCGCGGCGGTCAACCGCGTCGCGGCGCAGCTCTCCGACGGCGACGAGGGCAACGGCGAGGCCGACGTCATCGTGGCGGAGTACCACGAGGGCGCCGGCGCCGGGACGCCGGACGGCGCCACGCTGGAGGAGGAGATCGCCGCGGGCGGCGCCTTCGCCGAGATCGCGACCGCGACGTCCGCCGACGTGGACGTGATCTTCACCGGCCACACCCACAAGCAGTACGCGTGGTACGGCCCGGCGGAGCCCGGCGCCACCGGCGAGGGCACCCGGCCGATCGTCCAGACCGGCTCGTACGGCGAGAACATCGGCAAGGTCACGCTGACCTACGACCCGGCCACCGACGCGGTGTCGGCGCTCGCGGGGGAGAACGTCAAGCGCGTCGCCCCGGCGACGGGCCAGACCCAGGCGCAGCTCGACGCGGCCATGGTCGCCCAGTACCCGCGGGTCGCCGAGGTCAAGGCGATCGTCGACGCGGCGATCGCGGAGGCCGCGGTGGTCGGCAACCAGCCCAAGGGCTCGGTGACCGCCGACATCACGACGGCGTTCGCGGGCGGCGGCTACACCGGCGCCGGCGGCACCTACGCCGGCGGCACCCGGGACGACCGGTCGAAGGAGTCGACGCTCGGCAACCTCGTCGCCGACTCGCTGCTGGAGACGCTCGCACCCGCCGAGCGCGGCGGGGCGCAGATCGGCGTCGTCAACCCGGGCGGCCTGCGCGCGGAGCTGCTCTACGCGCCCGACGGCGTCGTCACGTACGCCGAGGCCAACGCGGTCCTGCCGTTCGTCAACAACCTCTGGACGACCACGCTCACGGGCGACCAGGTGGTGACGATGCTCGAGCAGCAGTGGCAGACCAACGCCGACGGCACGATCCCCTCGCGCCCGTACCTGCAGCTCGGCCTGTCGGACAACGTCACGTACACCTACGACGAGTCGCAGCCGCTCGGCAGCCGCATCACCTCGGTCACGGTCGACGGCGCGCCGATCGACCCGGCCGCGGAGTACCGCATCGGCACGTTCTCGTTCCTCGCCCAGGGCGGTGACAACTTCCGGGTGCTCGCCGAGGGCGCCGGGACGACCGACTCCGGGCTGATCGACCGGGACGCGTGGATCGCCTACCTCGAGGCGAACCCGGGGCTGGCCCCCGAGTTCGACGAGCGGGCCGTCGGGGTGCCGGCGCTGCCCGAGGAGGTCGCCGCGGGTGACGAGCTCGCGTTCCCGGTCACGGGTCTGGACCTGACGAGCCTCGGCTCGCCGCGCAACACCGCGCTGGACGTGCAGCTGGACGGGACGTCGATCGGGTCCGCCACGGTGGCCGAAGGCGCGGCGGAGGTCGCGGTGACGGTCCCGGAGGGCACGACGCCGGGCGCGCACACCCTCACGCTGGTGGCGGCGCCGAGCGGGACGACGGTGACGCTGCCGGTGACGGTGGCCGAGCCGGAGGGCCCGGTGCTCGCGGCCTCGACGACCCGCCTGTCGGCCAGCAGGTCGAGCCAGCCGTACGGCAGCTGGCTCCCGACCGTGCTGCTCGCCCGGGTCCAGGTCGAGGGCACGTGGTTCCCGAGCGGGACCGTCGAGTTCCGCGAGGGCGACCGGGTGGTCGGGCGGTCGCCGGTGCTGCTGGGCCTCGCGCTCGGGACGGTGCCGCGCACCGCGCCGGTGGGGCCGCACGAGTACACCGCGACGTTCGTGCCGTCCCGGCCGGACGAGGTGGCCGGCAGCACGAGCGCCCCGGTCACGGTGACGGTGCGCCGCTGACGGCGGCGGGCTGACGCGGCAGGGGGCGGGCCGGCCCGAGCCGGCCTGTGCCCGCCCGTGCCGGCTCAGCAGCCGTCGGGCCCGCACGCCTCCGCGTCGGCCGCGCCGGCCACCGTGGGGATCGCCAGCGGCGGGTTGGCGTCCCGCCAGGCCTGGTCGAGGAGCTGAGCGAAGACCTCCACGGGCTGCGCGCCCGAGAGCCCGAGCCGCCGGTCGGCGACGAAGAACGGCACGCCCTGGATGCCCAGCGCCGCCGCCTCGGCCTCGTCGGCGCGGACGGCCCCGGCGCCGGCGTCCGAGGCGAGCGCCTCCCGCACGGCGTCCGCGTCCAGCCCGGCCTCGGTGGCGACCGCGACCAGCACCTCCGGGTCGTCCACGACCCGGCCGTGCTCGAAGTGCGCGCTCATCAGCCGCTCCACGACGTCGGCCGCGGCCGGCGCCCCGCCGAGCTCCGCCGCGACGTGCACCAGCCGGTGGGCGTCGAACGTGTTGGCGGGCACGACCCGGTCGAAGTCGTAGGCGAGCCCGACCGACGCCGCGATCCCCGTCACGTGCGCGAACATCTGCTGGACCTGGTCCAGCGGCATGCCCTTGCGCTCGGACAGCAGCTGCGCCTCGGTCAGGCCGGGGTGCGCGGTCGACGGCTCGGCGTCCGGCTGCAGCTCGAACGACCGCCACGTCACGCGCACGTGGTCGCGGTGCTCGAACTGCTCCAGCGCGGCCGCGAACCGGCGCTTGCCGATGTAGCACCACGGGCAGGCGATGTCGGACCAGATCTCGACGTGCAGGTCTCTCATGCGGTCAGCAGCACCTTCCCGGTGGTGGCGCGGCCCTCGAGGGCGCGGTGGGCCTCCTCGGCCTCGGACAGGGGGTAGGTCGCGCCGATGCGGACGTCCAGCGTCCCGGCGGCGACCGCGTCGAACAGCTCGCCCGCGCGCCACGTCAGCTCCTCGCGGGTCGCGACGTGGTGGCCGATGGTGGGGCGCGTGAGGTAGACGGACCCCGCGGCGTTGAGCCGCTGCGGGTCGAACGGCGGCACCGGGCCGGACGACGCCCCGAACAGGGCGAGCCCGCCCCGGGGACGCAGGGACGCGAGCGACGCGTCGAACGTCGAGCGCCCGACGCCGTCGAAGACGGTGTGCACGCCGCGGCCGCCGGTGAGCTCCCGCACGATCCCGGGCAGCTCGGAGGTCAGGTCGTCGAGCTCCGTGTACCGGATGACGTCCGCGGCGCCGGCCGCGCGGGACAGCGCCTCCTTCTCCGCGGTGCCCACGGTGGTGATGACGCGGGCGCCGCGCGCGGCGGCGAGCTGGGTGAGCAGCAGGCCGACGCCGCCCGCGCCGGCGTGCACGAGCACGTCCTGCCCGGCCTCCACCGGGAACGTCGACGTGGCGAGGTAGTGCGCGGTGATGCCCTGCAGCGGCAGCGCGGCGGCGACGTCCTCCCCGACGCCGTCGGGCACGCGCAGCGCGACGAGCTCCGGCACCACGACGAGCTCCGCGTACGACGACGGAGCCGACGCCCACGCGACCAGGTCGCCCACGGCGAACTCCCGCACCTCGCGCCCGACGGCCTCGACCACGCCGGCGCCCTCGGACCCCGGGACGTGCGGGAACGGCATGGGGTACGTGCCGTTCCGGTGGTAGACGTCGATGAAGTTCACGCCCGCGGCGCTGAGCCGCACCAGCAGGTCGCGCGGCCCGGGCAGCGGGTCGGGGATCTCGTCGAGCGCCAGGACGTCGGGCCCACCGGGTTCGGTGGCGAGGACTGCGTGCATGTGGCCTGCAACGACGCCGGGCGCGCGGGCATTCCGCGGCGCCCGCGATCCGGTCAGGCCGGCCCGATGCCCTGCGCGGCGAGCCAGGGCAGCAGCGCGGTGGTCCACGCCCCGGCGGGCAGCCCCTCGGCCAGGCCCAGCCCGTGCGGGCCGCTGGGGTAGACGTGCAGCTCGACGGGCACCCGGTGGCGCCGCAGCGCGGCGGTCGCGAGCAGCGCGTGCTCGACGGGCACCGCCTCGTCGTCGGCCGTGTGCCACAGGAACGTCGGCGGGGTGGCGGCGTCGACGCGCTCCTCGACCGACAGCGCCCGCGCGGGGCCGTCGTCCTCGTGGCCCAGCAGGTGGGTGCGGGACCCCACGTGCGGGTGCCGCACGAGCGAGACGACCGGGTAGCAGAGCACGGCGGCGTCGGGCCGGTGCACCTCGGACGGGTCCAGGCCCGCGAGGGCCGCCGCGCCGGCGCGCTCCTCGTGCGTGGCGGTCGCGGCCGTACCCGCCAGGTGCCCGCCGGCGGAGAAACCGAGCACCGCGACGGGCCCGTCCACGGGGGCGCCGCCGCGCCGGCCCGCGCGCAGGTCCGCGACCGCGAGCAGCACCTCGTGGAGCGCCGCGGGGTAGCGGGCGGGCGCGACGGGGTAGTCCAGCCAGGCCGACCGGACGCCGTGCGCGCCCAGGAACGCGGCGACGTCGCCGGCCTCGTGCGGCGCCCGCATCACGTAGCCGCCGCCGGCGAGCACCAGCACAGCGCCACGGGAGCGGGGAGTACCGTCGACGGGAGGACCGAGGTGCAGCGGCGCGCGGGGGCTGGTCACGGATCGTGAGACTAGCGCCCGGATGCCGGGTCCACGCCACGCCGGGCCAGCAGGATGAATCGTCCTGCACACCGATGTATGATCATGCACATGTCCTTCTCCGTCGCCGTCGCGGGCGCCTCCGGGTACGCCGGCGGCGAGACCCTCCGGCTGCTGCTCGGCCACCCCGACGCCGAGATCGGTGCGCTCACGGCGCACAGCAACGCGGGCACCCGCCTCGGCGCCCACCAGCCCCACCTGCGCTCGCTCGCCGACCGCGTCCTCACCCCGACCTCCGTGGAGGAGCTCGCCGGGCACGACGTGGTGGTGCTCGCGCTGCCGCACGGGGCCAGCGGGGAGATCGCCGCGGCGCTCGCGGACCGCGGCGACGGGGCGGTCGTGGTCGACCTGGGGGCCGACCACCGGCTGTCCGACGCGGACGCGTGGCGCCGGTTCTACGGCACCGAGCACGCGGGCACCTGGCCGTACGGCATGCCGGAGCTGCTGCACGCGGGGGAGTCCGCCCCGGCCGCCCAGCGGGCCGCCCTCGCCCGGACCCGCCGCATCGCCGTCCCCGGCTGCAACGTCACCGCCGTCACGCTCGCGCTGCAGCCCGGCGTCGCCGCCGGCCTCGTCGGGCCCGACGTGGTCGCGGTGCTCGCCGTCGGGTACTCGGGCGCCGGGCGGACGCTCAAGGCGCACCTGCTGGCGTCCGAGGCGCTCGGCTCGGCGCAGCCGTACGCCGTCGCGGGGACGCACCGGCACGTGCCCGAGGTGCTGCAGAACCTCGCGGTCGCCGGGGCGTCCGGCACCCGGCTGTCGTTCACGCCCGTCCTCGTGCCGATGTCCCGCGGGATCCTCGCGACGGTCACCGCCCCGCTGGCGCACGGCGCCGACGCCGCGGCGGTCCGCGCCGCGTGGGAGACGGCCTACGCCGGCGAGGCGTTCGTCCAGCTGCTGCCCGAGGGGCAGTGGCCGGGCTCCGGCGCCACCACGGGCGCCAACACCGCCCTGGTGCAGGTCGCGGTCGACGAGGCCGCCGGCCGGGTCGTCGCGGTGTGCGCGCTGGACAACCTCGTCAAGGGCACCGCGGGCGCCGCGGTGCAGTCCCTGAACCTCGCGCTCGGCCTGCCCGAGCGCGCCGGCCTCACCACCGAGGGAGTCGCCCCGTGACCGACGCCGCCGCCGGACCCGACGCCGCCGCCGCGCCCGCCGCGCCCGCCGCCCAGGGCGTCACCGCCCCCGCCGGCTTCCGCGCCGCGGGCGTCACCGCCGGCCTCAAGGCCTCCGGGCGCCCGGACCTCGCGCTCGTCGTCAACGACGGCCCCCTGCAGGTCGCCGCGGGCGTGTTCACGTCCAACCGCGTGGTCGCCGCCCCCGTCGTCTGGTCCCGGCAGGCCGTCTCGGACGGGGTGGCCGCCGCGGTGGTCCTCAACTCCGGCGGCGCGAACGCCTGCACCGGCCCGGAGGGGTTCGGCGACACCCACCGCACGGCCGAGCACACCGCCGAGGCGCTCGGCGTCTCCGCGGGCGACGTGCTGGTGTGCTCCACGGGGCTGATCGGCGAGCGGCTGCCGATGGACCTGCTGCTCGCGGGCGTCGACGCGGCGGCGGGCGCGCTGCGACCGGACGCCGGCCCGGACGCGGCCGCCGCGATCATGACCACGGACACCGTGAGCAAGACGACGGCCGTGGCCGGTGACGGCTGGACGGTCGGCGGCATGGCCAAGGGCGCCGGCATGCTGGCACCGGGCCTCGCGACCATGCTCGTCGTCCTCACCACCGACGCCGTCGTGACCGCCGAGCAGGCCGACGCGGCGCTGCGCGGCGCCACCCGGACCACGTTCGACCGCGTCGACTCGGACGGCTGCATGTCGACCAACGACACCGTGCTGCTGCTCGCCTCCGGGGCCGGCGGCGTCACGCCGGACCCCGAGGTGTTCGCGACCGCGGTCGCCGCCGCCTCCGCGGACCTGGCCCGGCAGCTCGTCGCGGACGCCGAGGGCGCCTCCCACGACATCGCGGTCACGGTCACGGGGGCGACCACCGAGGACGCGGCGGTCGCCGTGGCCCGGGCGGTCACGCGCTCGAACCTGTTCAAGGCCGCGGTGTTCGGCAACGACCCGAACTGGGGCCGCGTGCTCGCCGCCGTCGGCACCGTGCCGGAGGAGGTCGCGCCGTACGACGCCTCGAGGCTCGACGTCGCGATCAACGGCGTCCAGGTGTGCCGCGCCGGCGGCGTCGGCGACCCGCGCGAGGGCGTCGACCTGGCCGCGGCGCGCGAGGTGCGCGTCGACATCGACCTGCACGCCGGCGACGCCACCGCGACCGTCTGGACCAACGACCTCACCCACGACTACGTCCACGAGAACAGCGCGTACTCCACATGAGCCTCGACGCCCCCCCGCCGCACCACGCGGCGTTCGACACCCGCACCGACCTGCGCCCCGACCAGAAGGCCGAGGTCCTCGTCGAGGCGCTGCCCTGGCTGCAGCGCTTCGCCGGCGCGCTCGTCGTCGTCAAGTACGGCGGCAACGCGATGGTCGACGACGAGTTGAAGCGCGCGTTCGCCGAGGACATGGTGTTCCTGCGCCAGGTCGGCCTGCGCCCGGTCGTCGTGCACGGCGGCGGGCCGCAGATCAACGCGATGCTGGACCGGCTCGGCATCGAGTCGGAGTTCCGCGGCGGCCTGCGCGTCACGACCCCCGAGGCGATGGACGTCGTGCGCATGGTGCTCACGGGCCAGGTGTCGCGGGAGCTCGTCGGCCTGCTCAACGCCCACGGCCCGTACGCGGTCGGCCTGTCCGGGGAGGACGGCGGGCTGCTGCAGGCCCGGCGGCGCACCGCGACGGTCGACGGGCAGCCGGTCGACGTCGGCCAGGTCGGCGACGTGGTGCAGGTCAACCCCGGCGCGGTGCACGACCTGCTGGACGCCGGCCGCATCCCGGTCGTCTCCACGGTCGCCCCGGACGTCGACGACCCGACGCAGGTGCTGAACGTCAACGCGGACACCGCCGCGGCCGCGCTGGCCGTCGCGCTCGGCGCCCGCAAGCTCATCGTGCTGACCGACGTCGAGGGCCTCTACACCTCGTGGCCGGACCGCTCGTCGCTGGCCCGCCGGATCCGCGCCGGCGCCCTGGCGGACCTGCTGCCGTCCCTGGACTCCGGCATGCGCCCCAAGATGGAGGCGTGCTGGCGGGCGGTGACCGGCGGCGTCGGCCGGGCCCACGTCATCGACGGCCGGCAGGCGCACTCGATCCTGGTCGAGGTCTTCACGTCCGAGGGCATCGGCACGATGGTGCTGCCCGACGACGAGCCGGTGCCCTCGCCCTTCACCGCCCCGATCCCGCAGGTCGGCGGCGGCGTGCCGAACGTCCCCCACGTCCCCGAGGTGAGCTGAGTGACCGCGCAGCAGCCGGCCCCCGTCGACGGCGCCGCCGTCCTGACGGGCCTGACCCGGTCCGACTCCGTCGCGCACTGGACGGAGCGCTACGGCCACGCCCTGATGGACACGTTCGGCGCGCCGCAGCGCGTGCTCGTGCGCGGCGAGGGGCCGTACGTGTGGGACGCCGACGGCACGCGCTACCTCGACCTGCTCGGCGGCATCGCGGTCAACGCCCTGGGGCACGCCCACCCGACGCTGACGGCGGCCGTGTCCGCCCAGCTCGGCACGCTCGGCCACATCTCGAACTTCTTCGCCAGCCCGACGCAGATCGCGCTCGCGGAGCGGCTGCTGGCGCTCGCGGACGCCCCCGAGGGGTCGCGGGTGTTCCTCACGAACTCGGGCACCGAGGCGAACGAGGCGGCGTTCAAGATGGCCCGCCGCAACGCCGACGGCCCCGCCGGCCGGCGCACCCGCGTCCTGGCGCTGGAGGGCGCGTTCCACGGCCGGTCGATGGGGGCGCTCGCGCTCACGTCCAAGGCCGCCTACCGGGAGCCGTTCGAGCCGCTGCCCGGCGGCGTGGAGTTCCTGCCGTTCGGAGACACCGCGGCGCTGGAGGCGGCGTTCGAGGGGAGCGACGGGGACCGGGTCGCGGCGCTGTTCCTGGAGCCGATCCAGGGCGAGGCGGGCGTCCGCCCTCTGCCGCCCGGGTACCTGGTGCGGGCCCGCGAGCTGACGGCCGCGCACGGCGCGCTGCTCGTGCTCGACGAGGTCCAGACCGGCATGGGCCGCACCGGGGTGTGGCTGGCCCACCAGCACGCCCACCTCGGCGGCGGCATCCGCCCCGACGTCGTCACGCTGGCCAAGGGCCTCGGCGGCGGCTTCCCGGTCGGCGCGGTCGTCGCGTACGGCGAGCGGGCGGCGACGCTGCTCGGGCGCGGCCAGCACGGCACCACGTTCGGCGGGAACCCGGTCGCGGCGGCCGCGGCGCTCGCGACCGTCGGCGTCATCGAGCGCGACGGGCTCCTCGCCCACGTCGCGGACCTCGGCGCGTGGTGGCGGCAGCAGATCGCCGCCCTGGGGCACCCGCTCGTGGCGGAGGTCCGGGGGGAGGGGCTGCTCGTCGCTGTCGGCCTCACCGCGCCCGTCGCCGCCGACGTCGCCGCCCGCGCCCTCGCGGCCGGCTTCGTCGTCAACCCGTGCACCCCGGAGACGATCCGGCTGGCCCCGCCGTTCGTGCTGACCCGCGAGCAGGCCGCCACGTTCACCGACTTCCTCGCGGCGCTGCCGCACGACCTCGGAGCCGCCGCATGACCGCCGCCCCGCCCCGGCACTTCCTGCGTGACGACGACCTGAGCCCCGAGGAGCAGGCGCAGGTCCTCGAGCTCGGGCTCGCGCTGCGCGCCGACCGCCACGCCCGCCGGCCGCTCGCCGGCCCGCAGGCGGTCGCGATCGTGTTCGACAAGCCGACCCTGCGCACGCAGGTGTCCTTCACGACGGGTGTCGCCGAGCTGGGCGGCTACCCGCTGGCCGTCGACGGCAACCTCGCCCGGATCGGCGTGCGCGAGTCGATCGCGGACACCGCGCGGGTGCTGGGCAGGCAGGTCTCGGCGATCGTCTGGCGGACGCACGCGCAGGCCCGGATCGAGGAGATGGCGGCCCACGCCGGCGTCCCGGTGGTCAACGCGCTCACCGACGACTTCCACCCGTGCCAGGTGCTCGCGGACCTGCTGACGCTCGCCCAGCACTGGGGCGGCGTGGGCGCGCTGCGCGGCCGGACCCTGGCCTACACGGGCGACGGGTCCAACAACATGGCGCAGTCGTACCTGCTCGGCGGCGCGACCGCGGGCCTGCACGTGCGCGTGGCGACGCCGGCCGCGTACCTGCCGGACGCGGGCGTCGTGGCCGCCGCCGCGGCGGTGGCGGCGCGCACCGGCGGCTCCGTCGAGGTGACGGACGACCTGGCGGCGGCCCTCGCCGGCGCGGACGCCGTGGCGACGGACACGTGGGTGTCGATGGGCCAGGAGGACGAGGCCGCCGAGCGGGAGCAGCCGTTCGTGCCGTACCGCCTGGACGCCGCCGCGCTCGCGCTCGCCGCGCCGGACGCGCTCGTGCTGCACTGCCTGCCGGCGTACCGCGGCAAGGAGATCACCGCCGAGGTGCTCGACGGCCCGCAGTCGGTCGTCTGGGACGAGGCGGAGAACCGGCTGCACGCGCAGAAGGCCCTGCTCGCCTGGCTGCTGGAGGACGCGTCGTGACGGCCGAGGAGCCGGTGACGTCGACCGGGCGGATCCCGGCGACGAAGGCCGCCCGGCACGCGCTGATCCGGGACCTGCTGTCCCGGCAGTCCGTGCACTCGCAGTCCGAGCTGGCCGACCTGCTCGCGCACCAGGGCGTCACCGTCACGCAGGCCACGCTCTCGCGGGACCTCGTCGAGCTGCGGGCCGTGAAGATCCGCACCCCCGTCGGCGCCCTCGCGTACGCCGTGCCGGGGGAGGGCGGCGACCGCAGCCCGGCCCCGGTGTCCGACGCCGAGGCGCTCGCCGCGCGGCTCGCCCGGCTCTGCTCGGAGCTGCTGGTCACCGCGGAGGCGTCCGGCAGCCTGGTCGTGCTGCGCACCCCGCCCGGCGCGGCGCAGTTCCTCGCCTCGGCCATCGACCACTCCGTGCTGCCCGGCGTGCTCGGCACGATCGCGGGCGACGACACCGTCCTCGTCATCGCCCGCGAGGGCGCCGACGTCCCCGAGGGCCCGGCCATCGCGGCCCGGTTCCTCGAGCTCGCGCAGACCGGCTGACACCCACCCCGACCTCCCCCTCCCCGCAGACACGAAAGAGAAGACACATGACTGAGCGCGTCGTCCTCGCCTACTCGGGCGGCCTGGACACCTCCGTGGGCATCGGCTGGATCGCCGAGGCGACCGGCGCCGAGGTGATCGCCGTGGCGGTCGACGTCGGCCAGGGCGGCGAGGACCTCGAGGTCATCCGCCAGCGCGCCCTGGACTGCGGCGCCGTCGAGGCGTACGTCGCCGACGCCCGCGACGAGTTCGCCGCGGAGTACTGCATGCCGGCGCTGCGCGCCAACGGCCTGTACCTCGACCGGTACCCGCTGGTGTCCGCGCTGTCCCGCCCCGTCATCGTCAAGCACCTGGTCCGGGCCGCGCGGCAGTTCGGCGCCACCACCGTCGCGCACGGCTGCACCGGCAAGGGCAACGACCAGGTGCGGTTCGAGGTCGGCATCACGTCGATCGCGCCCGACCTCAAGTGCCTCGCGCCGGTCCGCGACCTCGCGCTGACCCGCGACAAGGCCATCGAGTTCGCCGAGCGCAAGAAGCTGCCGATCGCGACCACCAAGCACAACCCGTTCTCGATCGACCAGAACGTGTGGGGCCGCGCGGTCGAGACGGGGTTCCTCGAGGACATCTGGAACGAGCCGACCAAGGACGTCTACACCTACACGGACGACCCGACGTTCCCGCCGGTCGCCGACGAGGTCGTCATCACCTTCCAGCAGGGCGTCCCGGTGGCGCTGGACGGCGTGCCGGTCACCCCGCTGCAGGCGATCCAGGAGATGAACCGCCGCGCGGGCGCCCAGGGCGTCGGCCGCATCGACATCGTCGAGGACCGCCTGGTCGGCATCAAGTCCCGCGAGGTGTACGAGGCCCCGGGCGCGATCGCGCTCATCGCCGCGCACCAGGAGCTCGAGAACGTCACCGTCGAGCGCGAGCAGGCCCGGTTCAAGCGCCAGGTCGAGCAGCGCTGGACCGAGCTGGTCTACGACGGCCAGTGGTTCTCCCCGCTGAAGAAGTCGCTCGACGTCTTCATCGACGACACCCAGCGCTACGTCTCCGGCGAGATCCGCATGGTGCTGCACGGGGGCCGCGCGACGGTCACCGGCCGGCGCTCGGACTCCTCGCTGTACGACTTCAACCTCGCGACCTACGACTCGGGGGACACGTTCGACCAGTCCGCCGCGCGCGGGTTCATCGAGATCTACGGCCTGTCGTCCAAGCTCGCCGCCGCGCGCGACGTGCAGTTCGGCAACGGCGAGGACCTCGGCTCGCAGGGCGGCATCGGTGCCTGAGCAGGCCGGCACGCTGTGGGGCGGCCGGTTCGCCGGCGGCCCCGCGGACGCGCTCGCGGCCCTGTCCAAGTCCACGCAGTTCGACTGGCGCCTGGCCCCGCAGGACATCGCGGGGTCGAAGGCCCACGCGCGGGTGCTGCACGCGGCCGGGCTGCTCGACGACGCGGCGCTCGCGGGCATGCTCGACGCGCTGGAGCGCCTGCGCGCCGACGTGGAGTCCGGGGCGTTCGTCGCCGCCGAGTCCGACGAGGACGTGCACGGCGCCCTGGAACGCGGGCTGATCGAGCGCGCCGGGGCCGACCTCGGCGGGCGGCTGCGCGCCGGGCGCTCGCGCAACGACCAGATCGCGACGCTGGTGCGGATGTACCTGCGGGACGCGGCGCGCGACATCGCCGGGCTCACCCTCGACGTCGTCGACGCCCTGGTCGCCCAGGCCGAGGCCGCGGGCGACGCGGTCATGCCGGGGCGCACGCACCTGCAGCACGCCCAGCCCGTCCTGCTCGCGCACCACCTGCTGGCGCACGCGTGGCCGCTGCTGCGCGACGTCGAGCGGTACGCCGACTGGGACCGCCGGGCCGCGGTGTCCCCGTACGGCTCGGGCGCCCTGGCCGGGTCCTCGCTGGGCCTCGACCCGGCGGCCGTCGCGGCGGAGCTCGGCTTCGACGCGCCGGTGGAGAACTCGATCGACGGCACCGCCTCCCGCGACGTCGTGGCCGAGTTCGCCTGGGTGTCCGCGATGCTCGGCGTCGACCTGTCCCGCCTGGCGGAGGAGGTCGTCCTCTGGTCGACCGTCGAGTTCGGGTTCGTCCGGCTGGACGACGCCTACTCGACCGGGTCGAGCATCATGCCGCAGAAGAAGAACCCCGACGTGGCGGAGCTCGCGCGCGGCAAGGCCGGCCGGCTGGTCGGCGACCTCACGGGCCTGCTCACCACGCTCAAGGGCCTGCCGCTCGCGTACAACCGCGACCTGCAGGAGGACAAGGAGCCGGTGTTCGACCAGGTCGACACCCTCACCGTCCTGCTGCCCGCCTTCGCGGGGATGGTCGCGACGCTGCGGTTCGACACGCAGCGGATGGCCTCGCTCGCCCCGCAGGGGTTCTCGCTCGCGACCGACGTCGCCGAGTGGCTGGTCCGCCAGGGCGTGCCGTTCCGCGTCGCGCACGAGGTCGCGGGCGCGTGCGTCCGGGCCTGCGAGCAGCACGAGCCGCCCGTCGAGCTGTGGGACCTCACGGACGAGGAGCTGGCCGCCGTCTCGCCGCACCTCACCCCGGACGTGCGCAGCGTGCTCTCGGTCGAGGGGTCCGTGGCCTCCCGGTCCGCGCACGGCGGCACCGCCCCGGTGCGGGTCGCCGAGCAGCTCGGGCGGGCACGCGCGAGTGCCGCCGGGCTGCGGGCGTCGGTGTCGGGCACGGCGCCGGGCCGTGCGTCGTCGTCTGGCACGATCGCCGGGTGACCTGCCCGAGCGCGCCCCAGGGGCACGAGGACGCCGCGGGCGTCGTCGTGCCCCTGCTGCTGTCCGCGCCCCGGCGGCTCGGACCCGTCCGGCTGGTCGCCGTCGACGGCCCGGCCGGGTCGGGCAAGACCACGCTCGCGGGCGCTGTCGCCCGCCGGTGCGCCGAGGCCGGCGTGCGCGGGCACGTGCTCCACATGGACGACCTGTACGAGGGCTGGTCCGGGCTGGACGGCGACCTGTGGCCGCGGCTGGCCGCCCAGGTGCTCGAGCCGCTGCGCCGCGGGCTGACCGGCCGGTTCCAGCGGTACGACTGGGTCGCCGGGCGGTTCGACGAGTGGGTCGACGTGCCGGTGCCCGACGTGCTGGTGCTCGAGGGCTGCGGCTCCGGCCGGCGGGCGGGCGCGCCGGACCTCAGCCTGCTCGTCTGGGTCGAGGCCGACGACGCCACCCGGCTCGCGCGCGGCCTGGAGCGCGACGGGCAGGCGGCCCGGCCGCAGTGGGAGCGGTGGATGCGGGACGAGGCGGTGCACTACGCGCGCGAGGGCACCCGTGGACGCGCCGACGTGCGGGTGGACGCATGGGGCAGGATGGCCCGGTGAGCCAGGCGGTGCCGGAGAGCGAGGGCGGCGTGCCCGACGCGGCCGCGCCCGGCGTCCCCCTCGGCCGCGCGCCCGCCCGCGTCTGGTACGCGCGGCCCGTGCTCGACGTGGCGGCGGACCTGCTCGGCGCCCTCCTGACCGTCCGCTCCGACGACGGCGACGTGACGGTGCGCCTCACCGAGGTGGAGGCCTACGCCGGCGAGGCCGACCCCGGCTCGCACGCGTTCCGGGGCCGCACGGCGCGCAACGCGGTGATGTTCGGCGAGCCCGGGCGGCTGTACGTCTACCGGCACCTCGGCCTCCACCACTGCGTCAACGTCGTCACCGGGCCGGCCGGCACCGCCTCCGCCGTGCTGCTGCGCGCCGGCGAGGTGGTCGACGGCGTCGACCTCGCCCGCGACCGCCGGGCGCGCGCCGGCGTGGTCGACTCCGACCGCCAGATCGCGCGCGGCCCCGCCCGGCTCGCGGTCGCGCTCGGCGTCGGCATGGACGACTACGGCGCCGACGTCACCGAGTCCGGCGGGCGGATCGTGCTGCACCGCGACCCCGACGCGGTGACCGGGGCGCACGCCACCGGACCGCGCGTCGGCGTGGCCGGCCCCGGCGGCGACGCGGCCCGGTACCCGTGGCGGTTCTGGCTCGCCGGCGAGCCCACCGTGTCCGCGTTCCGCCCGGCGTATCGCCGGCCGGCGTCGGGAAGCAGCCCGCAGAGCGGGGCGACGCCGGCATGACCCCGACCGCCGACGGTGCGGCCCCCACGGCCGCGCGACGCAAGGAGCACCCGTGACCCACCTCCTCGACGAGCTCGCCTGGCGCGGTCTCGTCGCCCAGACCACCGACCAGGACGCGCTGCGCGAGGCGCTCGACGCCGGCCCGGTGACGTTCTACGCCGGGTTCGACCCGACGGCGCCCTCGCTGCACCACGGCCACCTCGTGCAGCTCGTCCTCATGCGGCACCTGCAGCTCGCCGGCCACCACCCGCTGGCCCTCGTCGGCGGGGCCACCGGCCTCATCGGCGACCCCCGGATGTCGGGGGAGCGCGTCCTCAACACCAAGGACACGGTCGCCGAGTGGGTGCAGCGGCTCCAGGCGCAGATCTCCCGGTTCCTCGACTTCGAGGGGGACAACCCGGCGCGGATGGTGAACAACCTCGACTGGACCGGCGACCTCACCGCCATCGACTTCCTGCGGGAGGTCGGCAAGCACTACCGCCTGGGCACGATGCTCGCCAAGGACACGGTGGCCCGGCGTCTGGCGTCCGACGAGGGCATCTCGTTCACCGAGTTCAGCTACCAGATCCTGCAGGGCATGGACTACCTGGAGCTGCACCGCCGGCACGGTTGCACGCTGCAGACCGGCGGCAACGACCAGTGGGGCAACCTGCTGTCCGGCGTCGAGCTGATCCGCAAGTCCGAGCACGCGTCCGTGCACGCCCTGACCACCCCGCTCATCACGAAGGCGGACGGGACCAAGTTCGGCAAGTCGGAGGGCGGCGCCATCTGGCTCGACCCCGAGATGATGAGCCCGTACGCCTTCTACCAGTTCTGGCTCAACGTCGACGACGCCGAGGTGGTCGGCTACCTCAAGGTCTTCACGTTCCGCACGCGGGAGCAGATCGCGGAGCTCGAGGAGGCCGTGGCCGCGCGTCCGGCGGCACGTGAGGCCCAGCGGGCGCTCGCCTACGACGTGACGTCCCTGGTGCACGGGACCGACGCCACCGACAAGGTGATCGCCGCGAGCCGCGCCCTGTTCGGCGGCGGCGACCTCGCCGGGCTCGACGAGCCGACCCTGCGCGCGGCCGTCGCCGAGCTGCCCTCGGCCGAGGTGCGGGTCGGCGACCCGCTGGTCGACGTGCTCGCCGCCACCGGGCTGGTGGCGTCCAAGGGCGCGGCACGCCGTGCGATCGCGGAGGGGGGCGCGTCGGTGAACAACCGGAAGATCACGGACGACACCGCCGTGGTCGCGACCGAGGACCTGCTGCACGGGCAGTGGCTCGTGCTGCGTCGGGGCAAGCGGACGCTCGCGGTCGCGCGGGCGGCCTCCGCCTGACCGCGTCGCGACCCGGACGGGGGTGGTCGGTGCCCGGCGCCGACCACCCCCGTCGTCGTCCCGGGCGACCCGGCGGCGCCCGGATGACGGTCGAGGGGTTGCGGAGCCCGCCGGCCCGGGGCACCCTGGACGCAGAGTGACGGGCGTCGCACCGGCGCCCGTCGCGCCACAACAGGGGTCACCCCGGCAGGCCGCGCGCGAAACCGCAGGTCAGCGGGGGTGCGGGGAGCGCGCGGGGCCCGTGAGCCCGCCGGCTTGACGCTGGGCGAAACGTCCGCGTAATGTTCTCCGAGTCGCCCGGCAGGGAGGAACGGACACCGAGGATCTCCCCGGTGGCTGGTCCCACGGGTGGCCACCCCCTCAGCACGACCGACAGGCGCCCTGGCGTCCGGATGGTCGTGCCGGGACCGGAGCCGAGTGCCCGCCGAGTCGGAATTGACGCCGACAAAGCAGGACGGAAGTTCTGGTAGAGTGAAGGAAAGTCGAGCCGGGAAATGCCCCGGCAAAGCGGACCGGAAACTCTGGTAGAGTGGTGGAGCGCCGAACCGGAAACGGAAAAGCGGGCCAGACGCTCTGATAGAGTGGTGGAACGGGAAGCCGCGCAGGACGCGAGCGGAACGGACCAGAAGCTCTGGTCGATCGGAACTGAGCCTCCGGCCACGGAGCCCGCAAGGGTGAGTGGGGGATGCGCGTCTGTTCTTTGAGAACTCAACAGTGTGCCTAGTAGTTGATGCCAAGATGGTTCATCGCTCGGGTTGGT
>JACXUT010000296.1 GCA_014763765.1 Micrococcales bacterium | reverse complement strand
GCACGAAGGAGTGCACCGCATGACCGACGCAGCCGTCGCCCCCCGGTCCCCCGAGCTCGCCCACCGCGGCGCGCGCGCCGTCGTCACCGTGCGCGGAGCCGACGGGCTCCCGCTCGCGGACGCCACGGTCACCGTCGCGCAGACGCGGCACGCCTTCGGGTTCGGCTGCACCGCGTTCGAGGTGATCCCGCTCGCCGCCGGCGAGCAGCCCGGCCCCGAGGACCCGCCGGCCGACGTCCTGCCGGGACTCGTGGAGCTCTGGCTCGACGTGTTCAACACCGCGACCCTGCCGTTCTACTGGGCGCGGTTCGAGCCCGAGCGCGGCCGGCCCGACACGGAGCGCCTGCTCCGCGCGGCCCGGTGGCTTGCCGAGCGCGGCGTGGCCGTCAAGGGCCACCCGCTCGCCTGGCACACGCTGGCCCCCGCGTGGCTGCGCGACCTCCCGGAGGACGACGTCGCGAGCGCCGTCCGGGAGCGGATCACGCGGGACGTCACGGCGTTCCGCGGCCTCGTCGACACGTGGGACGCGATCAACGAGGTCGTCATCATGCCGCTGTTCGACAAGGAGCCGAACGGGCTGACGCGCCTGGCAGCCCGGGACGGTCGGGTCGCGACGGCGCGGCTCGCCTTCGACACGGCGCGGGCGGCGAACCCCGGCGCGACGCTGCTGCTCAACGACTTCGACCTGTCCGCCGACTACGAGCGGCTCGTCGAGGACTGCCTCGCGGCCGGCATCCGGATCGACGCGCTCGGACTGCAGACGCACATGCACCAGGGGTACCGCGGCGAGGAGTGGACCCTCGGCGTCCTCGACCGGTTCGCCCGCTTCGGTCTCCCGCTGCACCTCACCGAGACCACGCTGGTGTCCGGCGACCTCATGCCGCCGGAGATCGAGGACCTCAACGACTGGCAGGTGCCGTCGTGGCCGTCGACGCCGGAGGGCGAGGCCCGGCAGGCGGACGAGGTCGCGCGGCACTACCGCACGCTGTTCGGGCACCCGGCCGTCGAGGTCGTCACGTACTGGGGGCTCGGCGACGCGGGGGCGTGGCTCGGGGCGCCCGCCGGGCTCGTCCGGGTCGACGGGACCCCGAAGCCCGCCTACGACGCGCTGCGCAGCCTGGTGAAGGGCGCGTGGTGGCTCGGGCCGACCCCGGTGCGCACCGACGCCGACGGGCGGTTCGTGCTCGACGGGTACCTCGGCGACTACCGGGTGACGGCGGACGGCCGCGGCGAGGCGTCCGTGACGCTGGCCGCAGGGGGTGCGGACGTCGACGCCCGGCTCACCGCGCCGGCGTGAGGCCGCGGGCGGCGTCGGCGGCCCGGCGGCCCCGGCGGCCCGGGCGCGTGGGCGTCATCGCACCGGCGGCTCGTACACGAGCGGCTCGGCGGCGGTGACGCGGCGGTACTCCTGCGCGCCGCCCAGCCCGCCCACCAGCCGGTCCACCAGCGCCCGCCCGGCGTCCGCCAGGATCGCGTCGTGCACCGGGACGGCGAGCCGCGGTCGCACGGCACGGACGTAGTCCACCGCCTCCGCGACCTTCATCCAGGGGCCGGCCACCGGCACCAGCAGCAGGTCCACCTCCACGTCGTCGGGCGGCGGGGTGAACGAGTCCCCGGGGTGGAGCACCACGCCGTCGACCACGTAGGCGACGTTCGCGATCCGCGGCACGTCGGGGTGGATGACGGCGTGCCACTCCCCCGTGACCCGGACGTCGAAGCCCGCGGCGGTGAACCGGTCGCCGTCGGCGGCGGCGTGCAGGCGGTCGCGGGGCGCACCCTCCTCGGCCAGGCGGTCGACGACCGTGCCGGGTGCCCACACCTCCAGCCCGGGCCGCGCACGCACCGCGGCGACCAGCTCCGCCGGCACGACGTGGTCCGGGTGGTCGTGCGTGACGAACACCGCGTCGGCGTCCCCCAGCACGGACAGGTCGCTGAACGCGCCGGGGTCGAGGACCAGGCGCCGGTCGTCGCGCTCGAGGCGGACGCAGGCGTGGCCCCAGTGGGTCAGGGTGAGGGCTCCGGGCATGCAGCCAGCATCACCCCGCAGCGTCCCCGCGTCGAGCCGTGCGGGACCGCGGCGACCGGACGCCGGGGCCGGTCGATTCCGCGACGACGCTGGTCGGCGGCTACGGTGTGCCTGTGCTGGTGCTGGGTGTGTGCTCGCTCAAGGGCGGCGTGGGCAAGACGTCGGTGACGCTCGGCCTGGCGTCCGCGGCGCTGGAGCGCGGGCTGCGCACGCTGGTCGTCGACCTCGACCCCCAGGGCGACAGCACCCTGGCGCTGGCCACCGCTCCCGCGGGCGGGGACGTGGCGGGTGTGCTCGACGCGCCCTCGGCCGAGGCGCTCGCCGCCGCCACCTCGCCGAGCGCGTGGGCGGAGGCGGGCCTGGACGTGCTGGTCGGTTCCGCGGCCTCCGCCCGTCACGACAGCCGCGACGGGGACGACCTGGACCGCCTCCGGTTCGCGCTCGCGTGGGTGCACGACTACGACCTCGTGCTGGTGGACTGCCCGCCGTCGCTCGGTGGCCTCACCCGCACCGGGCTGACCGCCTGCGACCGCGCGGTGGTCGTCACGGAGCCCGGGCTGTTCTCGGTGACCGCCGTGGGTCGGGCCATGCGGACCATCGACGACCTGCGGCGTGGCCCGGCGGCGCAGCTGCAGCCGCTCGGCGTCGTGGTGAACCGCGTCCGCGCCCGCTCCGTGGAGCAGGCGTTCCGGCTCGAGGAGCTCCGGGGTCTCTACGGGCCGCTGGTGCTCACGCCGTTCGTGCCCGAGCGCGCCGCCCTGCAGCAGGCACAGGGAGCGGCACAGCCCGTCCACGCCTGGCCCGGAGCAGGGGCACGCGAGCTGGCCGGCGCCTTCGACGACCTGCTGGACCGGGCCCTGCGCGCACCGCGCACCTGACCCACCGCCACTCGAGACCACCCGCACCCTGGGGGCCACCGACCCCGGGCGCCCCCTCGGCCCCTGTCCCCGACGGCATCCCCGTCGGAGGCTCCGAACGGCGTGGGAGGGGTCCACGCGGAGTCGGAGGTGTCCGCGGAGACCTCCGATGACACGCGGCACCCTCCGAGCACGTTCGGAGCCTCCGACGGTGCGGACGCCGACGTGCCCGACCGGTACCGACGCGACGGTCGAGGCGGCTAGCGCAGCCACGGTGGCGCCGGCGTGCGAGCGAGTGCTCCTCCCCGTGCTGCCGTTCGGAGGCTCCGAACGGCGTGGGAGGGGTCCGCGCGGGCTCGGAGGTGTCCGCGGAGACCTCCGATGACACGCAGCACCCTCCGAGCCCGTTCGGAGCCTCCGACGGTGTGCTCGTGTGCAGGTGCGGACGCGCCCGAGTGCGGATGTGCGCAGGTGCGGACGCGCCCGGGTGCAGGTGCGGACGCGCTGGTGCGGGCGGGCGCGGGCAGGCGGGGACGCGGCGGCGCTGCCCGCCGGGCGCCGGATGGGCGCGCGGGGGGCGGATGCGGAGTGGTGCCCGCGCGAAGGG
>JACXUT010000028.1 GCA_014763765.1 Micrococcales bacterium | reverse complement strand
CGCGAGCACCCGGGAGACGTGCACGGAGACGGTCTTGCCGCTGATGTAGAGGCGCTCGCCGATCTGGCGGTTGCTCAGCCCCTCGGCGACGAGCGCGAGCACCTCCGCCTCGCGGGCGGTGAGCACGTCGCCGCCCGCGGTCGCCACACCCGGCAGGTCGAGCCGCGCCCGGCGGGCCAGGTCGGCCAGCGCGGTGGCGAGCGGCGCGGCGCCCATCGCCCGGGCGTCCGCCAGCGCCGCGGCGGCCTGCACCCGGGCTCCGTCGCGGTCCCCGGAGGCGACCAGGGCCTCCGCCCAGCGCCACCGGGTGCGTGCGTGCTCGTACCGGTAGCCGTAGTCGAACGCCTCCGTGGCGCGCCGCCAGGTCTCGGGGTCGGCGGCGCCGGTGAGCCGCGCGTGCTCCGCATGCGCCCGGGCGAGCCACGCCCGGCCCTCCGGGCCGAGCTGCCCCCCGCGGGGCCGGCCGCGGTCGGCGGTGACGACGGCGCGGTTCAGCAGCCGGGCGCCCGTCTCGAGGCGCGGCGCCGGGTCCCGGCCGGCGAGCCGGTCGGCCGCCGCCTGGTCCGCCAGCGCCGCGATCCCGAGCGCGGACAGCCAGATGCCGCCGAGGAAGTAGTCGGACCAGACCCGGCCGATCTCGTCGAGCAGCTCGTGCGCGAGGGCCACCGCCTCGTCCAGGCGGCCGGACCACGTCAGGGCGTCGACCGAGCAGCCGCCCGCGATGAGCGTGATCATCGTGTCGCCGTGGGGCCCGCGCAGCAGCTCCAGGCTCCGCCCGGCCGCGTCGGCGTCGCCCCGCGCGACCGCGGCGTACGTCTGCACGCCGGCCACGACCGCGGCGGCGCGCGGCGGTCCCGGGTCGGAGGAGGCGGGCGGCGGCGTGAGGTCGCCCCGGGCGTAGCGCACGATGTCCTGCAGCAGGCGCAGCTCGACGCCGTACGGCCCCCAGGTGAGGCCCGCGGACGCCGCGCGGTCGAGCCCCGCCGAGATGATCGCGGCCGCCTCGTCGAGCGCCCCCGCGTAGTACCTGTTCGCCCCGAGGTTGTAGGTGCACCGCAGCTCGGTCGTGACGTCCCCGGCGTCCCGCGCGCGCCGCAGGGCCTCGCCCAGCAGGTCGGCGGCGCGCGTGGCGTCGTCCACCACGAGCATCGCCAGCGAGATGAGGGCGTCCGCCTCGGCGTCGCGCGCCCCCGCCGCGCGCGCCTCCTCGACCGCGGCGCTCGCGGCGGACTCGGCCTGCTCGTCCAGGTCGGAGTTCAGCGCGGCGCGGGCGTGCGTCGCGAGCGCCCAGGCGCGGTCGGCGTCCGGCGTGCCGCCGGGGTCCAGGCCGGCCAGGGCGCGGTCGGTCTCGCGCAGGGCCTCGTCCACGCGCTCGGCACCCAGCAGGTGCCGGGCCAGTGTGGTGCGCAGCGCGGCCACGCGCCGGGCGGTGGCGCGGTCCCGCGGGGCGGGGGAGCCGTCGACCTCCGCGACCGCCTCCCGTGCCATCTGCACGGCGCGCTCCGCCAGACCGGCCCGGCCTCCCGCCGCGGCCGCCGCGAGCAGCACGTCGACGCGCTCCTCGCCGAGGTCGTCCGCGGCGGTGGGCACGCCCGGCCAGAGCCGCAGGACGGTCTCGAGGTGGCGCAGCTCCTCGGCGGGGGCCAGGACGCGACCGGCCTCGCGCGCGGCCTCCCGGGACGCGACGAGCGCGAGCCGCTGGTCGTGCGAGAGCAGGGCGTGGTGCGCGCGCTCGGCCGCCGTCGCCAGCGCCGGGTCGGCCCCGGCCGCCTGCAGGTAGTCGCGGTGCAGGGAGACCTGCTCGCCGGGCAGCAGGTCCGCGTAGACGGCCTCGGCGAGCAGCGCGTGCCGGAACGCGATCCGGCCGTCCTCGCTGCCGAGCACGTGGTGGGCGACGGCGTCCCGCAGCGTCGCGTCGAACGCCGCGTGCTGCTCCGGCCCGGCGCCGGGGCCGGTCACGACCGCGCGCAGCAGCGGCTCCGCCACGCGCCGTCCCGCGGCGGACGCGGCCCGCACCAGCCGCTGGACCTGCGGGTCGAGCTGCTCGAGCCGCGCGCGCAGCACGTCGGCGAGCGTGCCGGGCAGGTCCGTCGGCGCCCGGAGCAGCTCCTCGGCGAAGTACGCGTTGCCCTCCGAGCGCAGCACCACGCGCCGCAGCGTCTCCTCCGGGACCGGCCGGCCGGCGAGCGCGGTCGTGAACGCGCGCAGCTCGTCGGGCGTGAACGGGGGCAGGTCGACGCGCTCGACGCGGGGGTGCCGCCCGAGCTCGGCGAGCACCGGGCGCAGCGGGTGCCGGCGGTGCAGGTCGTCCGCGCGGTACGACCCGACGACCAGCACCGGCTCGGTCCGCAGCCGGGCGACGAGGTACCGCAGGAGGTCGCGGCTCGACGCGTCCGCCCAGTGCAGGTCCTCCAGCACGAGCACCAGCGGCGCGCCGGGACGTCCCGCCGCCGACAGCACCGCGGCCACGCCGTCGAAGAGCTGGAGCCGCTCGGCCTGCTCGTCGCCGCCGACCGGCTCCGCGGGGTCGGACGACCCGGCGGGCAGCAGGCGGCGCAGGGCGGGCCGGGACGCCACCGCGGCGGCGACCTCGGCGGGGCCGTCCGTGACGAGCTGCAGCAGGGCGTCCGCGAACGGCAGGTACGGCAGCCCGATCTCGCCCAGGTCCACGCAGTGCGCGACGACGACGGTGGCGCCCTCCGCCGTGGCGAGCTGCGCGGTGTGGCCGAGCAGCCGCGTCTTGCCGACCCCCGCGTCCGCCCCGAGCAGCACGAGGCCCGGCTCGCCCGACGCCGCCCGGCGCACGGCCGCGAGCAGCGTCGCGACCTGCTCGCCGCGCGCGACGAACGGGGCCGTCGACCGTGTCATGCGGTCGATGGTCGCAGGTGCCACCGACAGCCGACGAGGGTCCGCCCGGACCTCCGCCGCGGCCGACGCCGGCCCCCGCGCCACGCCGGTCAGCGCCGCCGCCGGCGCCAGCGCCACCCCAGGTCCGCGCCCCGCACGGCGGCGCGCACCACCTCCTGCCGGTAGGCCACCTCGGCGTCCAGCGCCGGTCCCCACACCGTGTCCATGTCCTCGCCCTCCCCGCGTCGTGCCGGCCGGTCCCCCGGTGGTCCTGCCGGCACCTCCTACCGTGGTGCTGAGGGCCGGTCCGGCGGATCGGGCGACCGCCCCGACCTCGGCGGCTCCCGCCGCGACCCCCGCCCTGAGGCGGTGCTGAGGTGGTCCTGAGGCGGTGCTGAGGTGCCCGGACGTGCGAGGCTCGGGGCCATGACGACGCCCACCGGCCCCGCCGCCACGACCCCGTCCGACACCCCGCGGGACGTCCTCGCGGAGGTCTTCGACGCCGTGCTGCTCGACATGGACGGGACGCTGATCTCCTCCACGCGGTCCGTCGAGCGGTGCTGGCTGCGCCTCGCGCAGGAGTTCGGGATGCCGACCGACGACCTCAGCCCGTTCGGGTTCCACGGGGTGCCGGCGCGCGACATCGTCGACCTGCTGCTGCCGGACACCCCGGCGGAGGTCCGGGCGGCCGCGCTCGACCGCGTGGTGGAGCTGGAGGTCGCGGACACCGAGGGCATCGAGGAGCTGCCGGGCGCCGGCGACGCCCTGACGCTGCTCGGGGCGGCGGGCAGGGCCGCCCTCGTGACGTCGTGCGGGCGGCGGCTCGCGGCCGCGCGGGTCGGCGCCGTCGGCCTCGCGGTGCCGTCCGCGGTCGTCACGGCCGACGACGTCGCGCGCGGCAAGCCCGACCCGGAGCCGTACCTGGCCGGTGCCGCGCTGCTGGGGGCGGACCCGCGGCGGTGCCTCGTCGTCGAGGACGCCGCGTCCGGCGTGGCCGCGGGCCTCGCCGCGGGGGCCGCGACGCTCGGACTGCGCACCACGGAGCCCGACGGTCCCGCCGGCGCCGACCTCGTGGTGGCCGACCTCGCGGCGGTGCGGTTCTCCGTCGAGGAGGACGGCGTCCGGGTGCACCTGCGCTGATCGTCAGGGTGCGGTTCAGGGTCGGGCCAGGGTCCGCCCCGGATGTGCCGCACGCCCCCGCCCGGCACCGTAGGAGGTGTCGCGACGGCGACACCCGAGACGACAGGAGTGACTGACGATGACCGGCATCTACGAGGCGATGTGGCGCAACGGCCTGGTGCGCCCGCTCGACGGCCGCGTGCTCGGCGGCGTGTGCAGCGGGCTCGCGCGACGGTTCGGCATGGACGCGTGGCCCATGCGGTGGCTGTTCGTGATCGTGCTGATCGTGCTGCCCGGGAGCCCGCTGCTGATCTACCCGCTGCTGTGGATCTTCATGCCGGGCGAGGACTGGGTGGCCCGGACGCACGGCCCCTCGGCCTACGACGCGGCCTTCCCCGGCTCGCGACCGGTGCAGCAGCCGCCGTACCCGCCGTACCAGGCGCAGCAGTCCTCCGCGGCGCAGCCCGACGCTGGTCAGCCGTACCCGCCCGCCCCGGGTCAGGGCCCGCAGGACCCGGCCGCCGGTCCGCGCTGACCGACCGGTCCGCCGCCGGGGGGCTCAGCCCAGCACCTCGACCTCGACCTCCCAGGCGAGGTCGTCGAGCACCTCGGCGGCGTGGGCGCGGGCGACCCGGACCGCGGTCTCGAGGTCGGGCGCCTCGCCCCGCAGGTCGAACGTGACGCGGCCGCCGGTGAACGCCGGCGGCGCGTCGTCGCGCAGCGCACCGAGGGCGTCCGCCATGCCGGCGCGCGTCTCGTCGTCCGGCACGTCGGGGACGGTCAGGTGGGCGACGTAGTCGGGCATGCCCTCATCGTGCCGGACACCACCGACAGCCGACGGGACCGCCCTCAGGCCTCCGTCCGGGGGACCCGGCGCGGGTCGGGAGGGCGGACCGCCGCCGCCGACCCGGGGACGCCGACGGCCGCGACCACGGCACCCGCGGCCATGAGCACCGCGCACGCCCGCATGGCGACGGGGTGGGCACCGGCCAGCACCGTCGGGTCGGACAGCCCCGCCCCGACCCCGGCGACGAGCGGCAGCACGGCCACCGCGAGCAGGCCCGCGACCCGCGCGACGGCGTTGTTCGTGGCCGACGCGACGCCGGCGAGGTGGTCGGGCGCCGCGCCCAGGGCGGTGGCGGTCAGGGGCGCGACGGTGAGCACCAGACCCGCACCGACCACGACGACCCCGGGCAGCACGCCCGCGACGTACCCGGTGCCCGGCCCGATCCCGGCGAGCAGCAGCGCACCCGCCCCGGCGAGCAGCGGCCCGGCGGTCATGGGGATGCGGGGACCGATCCGGGCGCCCAGGGCCCCGCCGCGTGCGGACAGCAGCAGCATCAGCAGCGTGGACGGCAGCGCCGCGACGCCCGCCGCGAGCGGTGACCAGCCGACGACCACCTGCAGCGTCACCGGCAGGAAGAAGAAGATCCCGGTCAGCGCGGCGTACACGAGCAGCGTCGCCAGGTTCACGGCGGCGAACGGTCGCCAGCGGAACAGCCGCAGCGGGAGCGCGGCGTGGTCGGAGCGGGCCTCGGCGGCCACGAAGGCGCCCAGCGCCAGGACGCCGGCGACCCCGACGGCGGCCACCGTGGCGTCGGCCCGGCCGCGCTCCGACCAGGCGGTCAGCGACCACGTCAGCGCCCCGAGGCTCGTCCCGGCGAGGACGGTCCCGAGCCAGTCGAGGCGGCGCGGGGCCTCGGGGTCGGACGACTCCGGCACCCAGCGCAGCGCCACGGCCACGACCAGCGCGGCGAGCGGGATGTTGATCCCGAACACCCAGCGCCAGCCCGCCTGCTCGACGATCCAGCCGCCGAGGAACGGGGCGATCGCGCCGGCCGCGCCCGACAGGCCCGACCACGCCCCGATCGCGCGGGCCCGGTCCTGCTCCGCGAACGAGCCCTGCAGGATCGCCAGCGACCCGGGGGTGAGCAGGGCGCCGCCGACGCCCTGCAGCGCCCGCGCGGCGACGAGCAGCCCCACGGTCGGCGCGAGCGCGCAGAGCACCGACGCGCCGGCGAACGCCACCGTCCCGACGAGGAACAGCCGCCGGCGGCCGAACCGGTCGCCCAGCGAGCCGCCGAGCAGCAGCAGCGCGGCGAGCGTCAGCGCGTAGCCGTTGACGGTCCACTGCAGGCCCGCGGTGGTGGCGCCCAGGTCGTCCGCGATGGTGGGCAGCGCGATCCCGACGATCGTCCCGTCGAGGAACACCAGCGCGGACCCGAGCACCGTGGCGAGCAGCGTCCCGCGCCCCGCGGCCGTGCCCAGCGTCATCCCGGACGTGCTCGCGCCCCCCGCCATCCGCGCTCCTCCCGGCCGCTCCGCGCCCTGCGACCGTACGTCCGCCCGCCCCCCGGAGGAAGCCCCGGCCGGTCCGGGCGACCCACCCGGTGCGTCCACGGTGTGGCGTTCGCGCAGCGGAGCGGCGCCGCGTCGGGCACAGTAGGCGGGTGGGTGACGTCAGGGACCTCCGTTCGGCGCCGGGAGCGAGGCGTGCGGACGCACGCGCGGAGCACGACGAGCTCGTCCTCGACGCCCGGCGCTCCGCCCCCCGCGCGGCGCGGCACTGGATCATGCACCGGGTCGCCGCGTCGGGCGTGCAGGGCTCCGCGAACCAGGTGATCGAGCTGCTGACAGGCGAGGTCGTCGCGAACGCCGTCGTGCACGGGCCGGAGCACGGCCGGGTGCGTGTCGCGGTCCGGATCGACCACCGCGGGGTGCGCGTGTCGGTGAGCGACGAGAGCCCCGCCCCTCCGCAGGTGCAGCACCCCGCACCGACCGCGGTCTCCGGGCGCGGCATGGCGCTCGTGGAGGCGCTGTCACGGACGTGGGGCGTCGACCTGCACGACGGCGAGGGCAAGACGGTCTGGTTCGTCGTCGACCCCGAGGCCGACTGAGTCGACCGCGCGTCCGGTCCGGGTGTCAGCGACGGCCGAGCGCCAGGTCGACCACGAGGGCCCGGTGGTCCGACATCCCCGTGTCGACGGCGACCGGCTCGCTCGACGGCTCCACCGGCCCGTCGAGCAGCACGTGGTCGATCTGCCGGTCCGGGACCTCGACCGGGAACGTGTCCACGCGGCCCACGGAGCGCCAGCCCGTGACCCGCTGCGGCACCGAGCCCTCCAGGTTGAGGTCGCCGACGACGGCGAGCGGACGCGGCAGCGCGCGGCAGGCCCGCACGAGGTGCCGGAGCTGCACGACGTTCCACCCCGTGATGAAGGTGAGGTGGGTCGCCACCACGGTCACGGGGCCAGCGGGCGTCTCGACCCGCGCGGCGAGCGCCGCCCGCTGCTCGTCCTGCACGAGGGACGGCCGCCGCGTCCCCCGGTGCACCATCGGCACGCGCCGGCGCAGCGTCGGCAGCGTCAGGACCCGCCACGACGAGACCGGGTGCCGGCTGAGCAGCGCGATGCCGTAGGCGGCGATCGCCGGCTGGTCCTCGCCGGTCGCGGCGGTCCAGGTGCCGGGGTGGCCGTGGAGCGTCGCGACGAACCGGTGCTCGCCGGCGCCCATCGCCTCGGCGGCGACGGCCGTGAGGTCCGCCTGGTGGGAGCGCGGCTGGTCCCGGTCGACCTCCTGGAGCGCCAGGACGTCGGCGTCCAGGCCGCGCACCGCTCCGGCGAACCGGTCGAGGTCGACCCTGCCGTCGCTGAGGCCGCGCCCGTGCAGGATGTTGAAGGTCGCGAGTCGCACGATCCGATTGTCCCCGTCGGCCTGCGGCTGCGCCCGTCGTCGTGTACACACGTCGCCATGAGCGACGCAACGCCGGGAGCCGGCGCGCCGGGTGCCGAGGTCCAGGCGGGCGCCGCCGCGCCGGACGACCCGCGGGCGGCCCTGCAGGACGCGCTGCGCATGACGGCCGTCGCCCTGGAGGACGCCGGGATCCCGTTCGCGCTGGTCGGCGGGTACGCAGCCTGGGCGCGCGGCGCGCCGGAGCCGAGCCACGACGCCGACTTCGCGGTGACGCAGGAGGACGTGCCCCGGGCCCAGGAGGCGATCGCGGCCGCCGGGCTGGACGTCCGCGAGCCCGCCGAGAACTGGCTGTTCAAGGCGTACCACCGCGGTGCCCTCGTCGACGTGCTCTACCGCATGGTGGGGGAGCCGATCACCCGGGAGATGCTGGCCCGCAGCGACACCATGGAGGTGCTCGCCGTGCGCATGCCGGTGCTGGACGCGACGGACATCATCTCCGCGAAGATGCGGGTGCTCGGGGAGCACTACTGCGACTTCACCCGGATGATCGCGATGGTCCGGGCGCTCCGCGAGCAGGTCGACTGGCACCGCGTCCGCCGGGAGACCGCCGAGACGCCGTACGGGCGCGCGTTCCTGCTGCTGGTGCACGAGCTCGGGATCTCCCCGGTCGGCCCGGAGCCGCGCTGAGGAACCGGTCGGCGAGCCGGTGCAAGACGCGCGCGCGTCGCGACACAGTAGGGTCACCGGCCCGTCCCAGGCGCCGGCCGACCACCCGAGGGGATCGCGTGCACAGCCGCCAGCAGCCTGCCGCCGGGCCGACCGCCGACGCCTCCGACGCGCGCCCGCCCGGGGCGCCGTCGCCCGGGGGTGCCGCGACGCCCGCCGGCACCGGTCCCGGGCTCCCCTCGGACGCAGGCGCGGACGGCGGAGTGCCGCCGGGGGCCGCCCGGGGGGACGCGTGGTTCGACGACCTGTTCCGCGCGCACGCCCGGGCGGTGCACCGCTACCTGCTGCGCCGTGGCGCCGGGGAGGACGCCGAGGACCTCGCGGCCGACGTGCTCACCGTGGCCTGGCGGCGCCGTGACGAGCTGCCGGAGGGCATGGAGCTCGCGTGGCTGTACCGCACGGCCGGTTTCGTGCTGGCGAACCACCGGCGCAAGGGCCGCCCGGTCCCGGTCGCGGAGGTGCCGGACGAGCCGGACCCCGCGGACCCCGCGGTGCACGCCGTGCGGGACGAGCGGGTCCGCGAGGCGCTCGGCCGGCTGAGCGCGCGGGACCGGCAGGTGCTGCTGCTCACGGCGTGGGAGGGCGTGACGGGGGACGACCTGGCGCTCGTGCTCGGCGTCTCGCGGGGCGGTGCCGACGCGGCGCTCTCCCGGGCGCGGTCCCGGCTGCGCGAGGTGTGGGCCGCCGACTGACCCGGCCCGGCGGGTCGCCGACCCGTCGGGTGCAAGCGCGGGCGCGCCCGCCACACACACGGGGTGGACGCGCCCCGGCCGGACGCCGCGGGCGCCAGCGACCAGGAGGCCGACGTGGACGACCAGCAGCACCCCCACCCGCAGCCCGGGGACGCCGGGGACGACGAGGCGTTCGCGCGGCTGCGTGCCGCGGACCCCGCGGCGGACGCGCGGCTCGACGCCGGCGCGCTGCGCGCCGAGGTCGCGCGCCGCACGGCGGGCGACGGGGCGGCGCCGCGCGACGGGGCCGCCGTGCCCCCGGACGGCGCGACGGTGACCACGCTGGCGGGACGGCGCCGCAGCCGGTGGCTGCAGGTCGCGGCGGTGGGGGTGGGCGCGGCCCTGCTGGCCGGTGGCGGCGGCTACGCGATCGGCGCGGCCGGCGACGGCGGGGACGACCTGGCCGGGACCGCCGGCCCGATCGTGCTCGGGCAGGGCGGGGCGACCGGGCTCTCCGGCGCCGCCGACGGCCCGGAGACGGCCGCGGGCGCGGACGCCATGCGGATCGCCCCCGGGTTCGGCAGCGGGCGCGCGGAGTTCACCGCCCAGGGCCTGCCGGACGACGCCGGCACCGCCCACACCTGGGCGCTCGACGCGGCGTCGGTGTTCTCGGCCGAGACGGTCGCGCGGGTCGCGGCGGCGCTGGGCGTGACCGGCGAGCCCCGCCTGCAGTGGGGGGCGTGGACGGTCGGACCGGACGACGGCAGCGGGCCGAGCGTGTCCCTCCAGCCGGACGGCACCGCGAGC
Organism: Micrococcales bacterium; assembly: GCA_014763765.1. Lineage (GTDB taxonomy): Bacteria > Actinomycetota > Actinomycetes > Actinomycetales > Cellulomonadaceae > Cellulomonas. The sequence continues at coordinate 16,238 of JACXUT010000028.1, read as the reverse complement.
GTCAGCTACTACGACCCGACCCGCGACCCGTGGGCGTGCACGGCGTCCGCCGCCGACGAGCCGGGCCTGCCCGAGGCGGGCGGCGGCACGGAGGGCGCCGAGGGCACCGACAGCACCGAGGGCACCGACGGCGCCGCGCCGGCCCCCGGCGACGTCGCGACCATCGAGCCCGGCCTCGTCGACCCGGGCGTGCCGGTCGACCCGTCGGCGTCGTGCGACCCCGCCGCGGGCGGCGACGCGCCGACGGGTGACGCGGCGGTCGCGGCGGCGCGCGACCTGCTGGCCGAGCTGGGCGTGGACCCGGACGGGTTCGTGTACGAGGTCGCGGACGCGGGCACCCCGCGGGCCAGCACGGTGCTCGCGGACCAGGTCGTCGACGGGCAGCGCACGGGCCTGGCCTGGAACCTCACGCTGGTCGACGGCGGCGTGCAGTCGCTGTACGGGGGGCTCGCGCCGCTCGTGGACCTCGGGGAGTACCCGGTGGTCGGCGCGGCGACGGCCGCGGCCCGGCTCGAGGACCCGCGGTTCGGCGGCGGCTGGGGCGGCGTGATGCCGCTCGCCCGCGCCGAGGCCTCCGACGACGCGGCGGTGACGGCGGACCCGTCCGCCGACCCGACGGTGCCGCCCACCGCGACGCCGGGTGCGGCCATCGCCTGGCCGGTGCAGCACGTGACCCTGACCGGCGCCCGCCTGGGCGTGACGGTGCTGTACCAGCCGGACGGCGCCGCGCTGCTGGTCCCGGCGTACGAGCTCACGGACACGGACGGCGGCACGTGGAGCGTCGTGGCCGTCGCGGAGGAGCAGCTCGACTTCGCCGGGTGACGTCGGGCGCCGGGGAGCCGGCGCAGGACGACCCGGTGACCGGCCGCGGAGGGCGGCCGGGAGGGAACGGGCGGGGCGGGCCCCCTCCGGCCCGTCCCGCCCGTCGCGTCCGCGGGGGAGGTCGCGCCCGGAGGCCGTGGCGCGGCTCGCGGGGAGCGCCTGCGGTTGCCGTCCGGCGCCGGGCGCGCGACCGTCGGGACATGGGCCGACGACACCGCGCAGGCGACCACCACCACGACCGGCACCACGCGCGCCACGGGCGGGTCGGCGCGACCGACCCGACCGTCGCGCTCCCCGCGGGCGGTCGCGCGCGACGCGGGGGCACGCGGGACGCCCGCCGGACGGCGTCGGGCACCCGGGCGGGCCTGCTGCTGCGCGCGGCGGTCCTCGGCGTCGCCGCCGGCAGCCGGGCGTCGCTCGCCGTCGCCGCGCCGGCGCTCGCGGACCCCGGCTCGCGGGGCGTGACGCGCCTGCTGGCCCGGGCGGGCGTGGCCGTCGAGCTCGTCGGGGACAAGCTGCCGAGCACGCCGAGCCGGCTGCTGCCCCCGGGGCCGCAGAGCCGCGCGGTCGCGGCGGCGCTCGGCGGTGCGGCCCTCGCCCGGCAGCGCGGCCGGTCCGTGTGGCTCCCGGCGGCGACCGCGGCGCTGTGGTCGACGGCGGGCACGTGGGGCGGAGCGGCGTGGCGCACGTGGGCGGCGCAGCGGGGCCCGGACTGGCGGGGCGCGCTCGCGGAGGACGCGGTCGCCGTCACCCTGGCCCGGCTGGCCGCCCGGCGCTGAGCCCCGACGGGCCGGGTCCGGGAGCGCAGGCGGCTCACCCGCGCGGGCCACGCTGCTGGTGCCCCGGCGCGCGACCGGCGAGACTGCCGCCGTGCCCGTCTCCCCGCGGCACCGCCCGCCCAGGCCCCGGAGGACCGATGACCAGCCGACCCGGCTCGCTGATGCTGCTCGACTCGGCGTCGCTCTACTTCCGTGCGTTCTACGGGGTCCCCGACTCGGTGACCGCCCCGGACGGCACCCCCGTGAACGCGGTGCGGGGGCTGCTCGACATGATCGCGCGGCTGGTGACGGACCACCGGCCGGAGCGCCTGGTGGCGTGCTGGGACGAGGACTGGCGCCCGGCGTTCCGCGTCGCGGCCATCCCGTCGTACAAGGCGCACCGGGCGGTCGGCGGCGCGCAGGCCGCGGCGGAGGCGGCCGAGGGGGGTGTCGCGGTCGCGGAGGAGGTACCGGACGCGCTCGCGCCGCAGGTGCCGGTGATCGCGGAGGTGCTGGCGGCCCTGGGCATCGCGCGGGCGGGTGCCGAGGGCTACGAGGCCGACGACGTGATCGGCACGCTCACCGCGCGCGAGGTCGCGTCGGGCTCCGGCGCGCCCGTGCTGGTCGTGACGGGGGACCGGGACCTGTTCCAGCTCGTCGACGACGACGCCGGCGTCCGCGTGCTGTACACGGTCCGCGGCATCAAGGACGTCGAGGTGGTGGACGCGGCCCGGCTGCACGAGCGGTACGCCGTCGCCACCGGCGCGGCCTACGCGGACATGGCGGTGCTGCGCGGCGACCCGAGCGACGGGCTGCCGGGCGTCCCCGGGATCGGGGAGAAGACCGCGGCGGCGCTGCTCGCCCGGTACGGCGACCTGCCGTCGGTGCTCGCCGCGCGGGACGCCGCGGACGCGGGCCTGACGGCCGCCCAGCGCCGCCGGCTGGTCGACGCCGACGCGTACCTCGCGGTCGCGCCCGGCGTCGTGCGGGTGGCGTCCGACGCCCCGGTGCGGCTGGCCGGCGGTGCGGCGGACCCGGAGCGCTTCACGCTGCCGCGCGGGCCTGTCGACGGCGAGGCGCTCGTCGACCTCACGGCGCGGTGGGGGCTCGAGTCGAGCGTGCGCCGGGTGCTGACCGCGCTCGCGCAGCGCTGACGGCCGGCGCCCGCAGGCCCGCGCAGGTCCGCGCAGGTCCGCACAGGTCCGCGTCGGGCGTGAGAGAGGGGGTCACCGCCCCCCGGTGACCCCCTCCGCGCGGCCGGTTCCCCCGAGCCGCCGCGCCGCGGCCGGCCGGCCCTGGATCACCCCGGACCGTCCGGCCGCCCCCCGGTCCCGGGCGGCGCGGCACCCCTCCGTGCCGCACCGCCCGGCGGGCGCGTCCCCCTCAGCGCACCCGGAGCACCCCCACGGTCAGCGTCGGGCCGTAGCCGCCGTCCCCGGTGTACAGGGCGGTCACGGTGGTCGTCCGCGTGACCTTCGGCAGGGTGAACGTCGCCGAGCCGTCGGTCAGCGACACGGTGCCCACGGGCCGCAGGCCGGCGAGCAGGGTCACCTTGCCCCCGGGCACCGGGCCGTCCGTCACGCCGGTCACCGTCACCGTGACGTCCGGCGTGGCCCCGCGCGAGACCGTCCAGGACGCCGTGCTCAGCGCGATGCGGGGCGTGACGGCGGTGACCCGGTACGACTTCTGCGCCTGCGAGCCCTGCACGTCCGCGCTGCCGGCGTACACGGCCGTCAGGGTGTGCGACCCCGCGCGCAGGTCCCGCGGCAGCTCGACCGTCGCGGTGGCCGACGTGCCGTCGCCCGGCGCGAGCTCGGCGGTGCCGAGGACGGTGCCGCGCTCACGGACCTCCACGGTGCCGGCCGGGACGGCGCCCTGGCCCGTGACGGTCACGGTCGCCGTGACGGGGGAGCCGTAGCGGCCGGAGGAGGCGGAGAGCGCCAGCTTCGTGCTCGAGCCGGCCTTCTTGACCTGCACCACCACCGGGTCGGACGTGGAGGCCGCCCAGGCGCCGCTGTCGGGCGTGTACACCGCCGTGAGGCTGTGCCGGCCGCCGCCCAGCCGGGCGGTCGCCGTGGCCGTGCCGTCCGTGACCGGGGCGGTGGCGACCTCCGTGTCCCCGTCGCGGAACGAGACCGTGCCCGTGGCCTGCGCCGGGGCGACCGTCGCGGTGAGCGTGAGGTCCTTGCCCACCCGCGCCGGCCCCGAGACGTCGAGCGTCGTGCTGGTCGCCGTGGCCTCCGGGACCGCGACGTCCAGCACCTGCGCGCGGGTGGTCGGGTCCGCGTTGTGGCTGTGGAGCACCAGCAGGCGGTCCGCCGGGGCGCCCGTCGTCGTGGACCGGTGCACCGTGACCTCCGTGCCGTCCGCGGCGACCGACCACAGGGTGTCCGGGACGCCGGAGTCGAACCAGTACGGCGGGTCGAACGGGTCGACGGTGAACGCGTCGGCGGCGTCGACCTGGCCGCTGGGGTCCGCGGCGTAGTCGGAGGCCGTCCACACGGTCACCGACGGGGTCGCCCCCGGCTCCAGGCCGAGCGCCGCGATGCTCACCGGCGCCACCAGCACCGAGTTGTCGAACACCGTGGTGTCGACGTCGCCGAACGCCCCGTTGACGCCCTGGAGGTCCACGAGGTCGCCGCTCGCGAGGTCGAACGTCGCGGCCACCGTGACGTCCGTCGCCGCGCTGAGCTTGCGGACGACGGTCTGCGCGTCCGCGGTCCCGTCGGCGTCGAGGTCCCAGTCGACCACCGGCAGCACGGCCTGGCCGAGCGTGGCCCAGTCGCCGTCCACCGCGATGCCGATGCCCAGGTAGCCGTCGGCCGGGTCGCCGCCGGCCGCGGCGTGCTGCGGCGCCGTGGAGGTCCAGCCGACCCAGCGCAGGTCGCCCGACGCGGTCGCCGACTCCGAGGTGATGAAGCCGGGGACGTCCTCGAGCTTCGGGCTCGTCGCGCCCAGCGTGAGCGGGGCGACCAGCGACGTCCAGCCGCCCGAGTCCACGCCGCGGCCGGAGAGCGTCAACGGCGCCGTGGTCGCGCCCGCGTCCGGGAAGGACACGTCCGCGGCGGTCAGCTCCGAGACGAGCCGGGGCGCGGCCTGCACCGGCACCCGCAGCTGCGTGTCACCGGCCGTCAGGACGAGGCGTCCCGAGAGCGCCGCCACGTACTCGCGGGGCACGCCGCCCTGGGACGTCGCGGACGTCGGGTCGATCTCCCGCTCGAGCGTGGCCGGGTCGGCGGTGAGCGTGAGGGTCACCAGCCGCTGCTGGCCCGCCGGGACGGTGACGCTCGCCGGCGAGGTCGTGATGGTCGCGCCCCCGGTGGTGGTCGCCGCCTGGAACGCGGTGCCGTACGTGACGGCCGCGTCGCCCGTGTTCTGCACCGTCACGGTCTTGCGGAGCGTGACGGGCTCGGCGCCGACGTCGACGACGCCGAAGGTCACGGACACCTGGTCGGGGTCCTCCGAGCCGTACGCCAGCACGGTGTCGGCCACCGCGGCGCGGGCGTCCACCCGGCCGGACCCGACGCGCTGCGGCCCGTATGCGGTGCCGGTCTGGCCGGCCCCGGTCCACACGTCGTGCGTGGCGGTGTTCATGACGGCCGCCTTGACCTGCGCGGGCGTCCACCCCGGCTGCGTCGCCCGGACGAGCGCCGCGATGCCGGCGACGTGCGGCGAGGCCATCGAGGTGCCGGACAGCGAGTGGGAGGCGTTCCCGGTCCCGGAGGCGGCCGAGAAGATCAGCGTGCCCGGGGCCGCGACGTCGGGCTTGACGATCCCGAGCGAGCCGTGGGCGCCGCGCGACGACCCGGGGTTCAGCGCGTCGCCGACCTCGTCGGCCACGACGGACGCCGCCAGGGACGGGCCGATGTGCGCGGTGACGCCGCCGGCCTGGATCGCGGGCAGCAGCGCGTCCGTCGACGAGGCCGTGAGCTGCGCGCCGGGGATCGTCGCGTTGCCGGCGATGCCGGCGGAGAACACGGTCGACTCGGTGCCGATCAGCACGCCCGCCGCGCCCGCGGCCTCGGCGTTGTTCCACCGCGCGCCGGAGCCGCACGCCCGGGTGGCGTCGTCGTCGTCCCACCACAGCCAGACGATGTTCCCGGCGACCTGCTCCGCGTACTCGTCCAGCGGGGTGCAGCCGTCGACGCCGTCGCCCAGGTACACCACGGGTGCGGTGACGTCCTCGGTCCCCGTGTAGGAGATCGAGTTCTGCGCGGACCAGGTGCGCACGAGCGAGGCGTCGGGCGCCGCGGTGACCTCGACGCCGTCGTAGGTCTGCGGGCTGCCGACGGAGTTCGCGACGGTCAGGCCGGAGGCCGCCGAGCCGGGGGAGCCGCCGACGTCCGTGATGTCGCCGGAGTTCCCCGCGGACAGCACCGCCAGGGTGCCGAGGTCGGAGAGCCGGTCGATGAGCAGGTTGTCCGGGTCGTCCGACGGGGTCGCGGAGGCGCCGAGCGACAGGTTCACGACGTCCAGGTGGTCGCTGTAGTCGCCGTCGCCGTCGGGGTCGGCCGCCCAGTCGAGGGCGAGCCCCGTCAGGTCGGTCGAGCCGCCGATGTCCCCGAACACCTTGAGGGCGTACAGGCCGGCGCCGGGCGCGGACCCCGGCCCGACCTCCCAGCCGGACAGGTCGGTCAGCGACGCGTAGTCGCCGCGGAACGTGGTGCCGTCGGGCTGCACGCCGTAGCCGGCCGCGGTGCCCGCCACGTGGGTGCCGTGCCCCGAGTTGTCCGAGGTGTACGGGCTGTCGATCGGGTTCTCGTCCGGCGTCGGCGTCAGGGTCGCGCCGGGCAGCTCGGACGCGGGGTCGGCGTCGTACAGCGGGCCCGCGAAGTCGTGACCGCCCAGGTACTTGGCCGGGTCGAACAGGCCGTCGGGCACGGGCTGCGTGCCGTCGGTGCCGTACGCGGTGGCGTACGCCTCGGCCGTCCCCGGGCCGCCGAACGCGGCGTGGGTGTAGTCGAGGCCGGTGTCGATGACGCCGATCCGGACGCCCTCACCGGTCTCGCCGGTGTCCTGCCACACCTGCAGGGCGCGCGTGAAGGCGTCGGTGGAGGAGTTGTCCGGGGTCTTGGTCGTCACGCGGTAGACGGCCACGACGTCGTCGGAGGACGCGAGCTCGCGGACGCGGGCGGCGTCGCCGGTGACGAGCGTGCCGGACACCAGGTTGGAGAGCGTCGCGATGCGTGTCGGCTCCGGGGTGGCGGCCCGGGCGCCGGGCGCCTGCTCGTCCGGCACGACGGCCTCGGCCACCTGCTCGACCTGCGCCGTCGCCTCCTGCACGGCAGCGGCGTCGCCGCCGTCCTCGGCCACGTCGAGCCCGGAGGGGGTGTCGAGCTGCACGAACGCGGTGACGGTGCCCTCGGCGCCGACCAGGCCGGGCGCGACCTTGTCCGCCACCGCCCCGAGGACGTCGTCGGGGGCGATCGGGCCCCCCGCGTCCGCGGCGAGGGTGCCGGGGGAGGCGGGCGCGGGTGGCGCTGCGGCCCGGTCCAGCGGCAGGCCCGCGGCGGAGGCGGCGCCGCCCGCGCCCAGGGTCGTGGTGGCGGCGAGCGCCAGGACGGTCAGCGAGGCACGGAGCGAGCGACGCGGCATGGGAGTCCGTTCTTCGGCGGGAAGGCAGCGTGCACCGCGTCATGACTCGCCGTCACGACCCGGGATGACTCGGCTCACCGTACAAACTTCTGGGCGATTCGTCACGGTTTCCTCACAGATCGGCTCGATGAGCGAGGGTCGCGGCGCCATGCGGGTGCGTGACCTGCACCACACGCGACCTGCGGCGACTCCCGCCGCAGGCGGCGCTCCGGCGCGCGGCGTGACCGGCGACGACACGCGCGGAACGTCCTTCGATGTGTGGATCGTGTGAAGCCTCGGGGGCCCGATCGTCACCGCATCTCCGCGAACTGGGCGCGGCCCGCCCCAACGGCGCCGAGGTCCGCTGCTTAGCCTCGTCGTCCGTGAGTCAGAGCATGCCGGCCACCCTCGCGTCCGCCGACCTGCCCCCGAACCGCGCGGAGCGGCGTCGCCGTCGCGTCCCGCGCCGGTCGTCGACCCGCGTGGCGCAGGGCGCCGTCGCGCTCGGGCTGGCCCTGGGCGTCGGCGGCTTCGCGATCGCGCCGGTCGGCGCCGACCGTGGTGTGCTCGGCGCCCGCGAGGCCCGCCCGCTCGACGCGGCGGACGCCACGCCGAGCGCGCCCGCCGCGGCAGCGCCGGACCCGGAGACGGTCCAGGAGCGCGGCGCCGCCGTGGTGCTCGCGAGCACCGTCGCGCAGGACGCCGACAACGCACGGGCCGACGCCGCGGCCGCCGCCGTCCCCGCGGACGCCGTGGCGGAGCTCAGCACCGCGGTCGCGGAGCTCGACACGCTGATCGCCACGACCCAGGCCGAGCAGCCGGCGATCGCCGCGCTCGCCCCCGCGCAGGCGCCCGCCCCCGTGCTGTCCGGCTCGGCGCTCTCCGACGCGGTGGCGGACGCCGCCGCGGACTCCGCGGCCGACGCCGCCGCGGACGAGGGTGCGACGACGACCTCGGGCACGGTCGGCGCACCCGACCCGTCCCCGACCGCGACCGGCGGGACGGGCGACGACGCGACGACCGAGGCGCAGCCGGAAGACCCGGCCACCGCGCGCATCACGGCCGCCGTCGAGCGCGTCAGCACCCTCACCGCCGAGCTCCAGGTCGTCACCCAGCGCACGCAGGAGGCCGCGGCGGCCGCAGCGGAGGCCGCCCGCAAGGAGGCCCAGCGGACGTCGCTCGACTCCTACGCGAACGGCCAGATCCCGTCCTCCGCGCTGTGCGAGCTCGGCTTCGCGCCGGGCCAGCAGCTCCGGTGCGACGCCGCCGAGGCCCTCGAGCAGCTCGACGTCGCCTTCACGGCCGCCTTCGGCACCCACCTGGTCATCACCGACTCCTACCGGTCCTACGGCCAGCAGGTGGCGTGCCGGCAGCGGAAGGGCAGCCTCTGCGCGACGCCCGGCACCTCGAACCATGGCACCGGCACCGCGGTGGACCTCGGGGGCGACGCGTACGCGTTCGGCACCGACCAGCACGACTGGATGCTGGCGCACGCCGAGGAGTACGGCTGGACGCTCCCGGACTGGGCCCGCATCGGCGGCTCCAAGCCCGAGCCGTGGCACTGGGAGTACGTCGGCTGACGCACGCGGGTGCGGGCCCCGCGCGGCGGACCTACCGTGAGCAGCGCGGCGGCCGCCCGGCTGCCGGACCCCACCCGTGAGGAGCACCCACATGCCCACGCGCACCGCACGCACCGCCTGGAACGGCACCCTCAACGAGGGCGGCGGTCAGGTGGAGCTGAGCAGCTCGAAGGTCGGCACCTACGACGTGTCGTTCCCGAAGCGCGCGGCCGACGAGGCCGGAGGCACCACGAGCCCCGAGGAGCTCATCGCCGCGGCGCACTCCTCCTGCTACGCGATGCAGCTGTCCGCCCTCATCGGCGAGGCCGGCGGCACGCCGGAGTCGCTCGAGGTCACGGCGGACGTCACGCTCGGCCCGGACCCGGCGGGCGGCTTCCGCATCAGCGGGATCGCCCTGCGCGTCCGCGGCGAGGTCTCCGGGCTCGACGAGGCCGGCTTCCTCCGGGCCGCGCAGGACGCCAAGGCCACCTGCCCGGTCAGCAAGGCGCTCACCGGCACGGAGATCACGCTCGACGCCGCGCTCGACTGAGCCCCGGCTCGACGCCCCCGTCCCGCGCGTCCGCCCGGGGCGGGGGCGTCGCCGCGCCGGCGGGGGACCTGAGTCCCATGAGGAGAGGCTTGCCTCACCTCTACCGTCGGCGGCATGGACCTCGCGCACTGGCCGACCGGCACCGACGCCCGGGTGCTCGCCGTCGACGTCGACGCGACCGCGCGGCTGCGCGTCGGGGAGCTCGGCCTGCGGCCGGGCGCGGTGGTGCGGGTGACCCACCGCGCCGCGTTCGGCGGGCGCGTCGTGGCGATCGGCGCGCAGCGGTTCGCCGTGGACGCGGCCACCTGCGCCCGCGTGCGCGTCTCGGACCTCGCCGGAGGTGACGCCGCGTGAGCTGCCACGAGCCGGCACCCGGCGCGTCGGCCACCGCCACGCTGGGCGCCCGCACCGCCACGGTCGTGCTCGTCGGCAACCCGAACGTCGGCAAGTCGACGTTGTTCAACGCCCTGACCGGCGCCCGCCAGACCGTCACGAACGCCCCCGGCACCACCGTCGAGCTGCAGGTCGGCGCCTGGCGGCTCCCCGCCGACGCGGACGGCGCGCGGGCGCGGGTGCGCCTGGTCGACCTGCCGGGCACCTACAGCCTGCTGGCCCGGTCGCCCGACGAGCGCGTCACCGCCGACGCGGTCGCGGGGCGCGGGTCGGTCGGCACGCCCGACCTGGCCGTCCTGCTCGTGGACGCCACCGCGCTCGGTCGCTCCCTCTACCTCGTGGCCCAGGCGGCGCGCGCGGGCAGCCGGCTGCTCGTCGTCGTCACCATGTCCGACGTGGCCGCCGCCCGCGGCCTGCACGTCGACACCGCGCGGCTCGCCGACGTCCTGGGCGTCCCCGTGGTCGCGGTGGACCCGCGCGCCGGGCGCGGGCTGGCCGACCTGGGCGCGTCGGTGCGGGACGCGCTCGCCGGCGGGGTGCCGGCCGTGCGGGGGATCGAGCCCGCGGCGCCGGGGGCCGAGCCCGCCGACGCCGCCGGGCCCGACGCCGCGACGGACGGCGCGCTCGCCGACGCGTCGGCGCTGCTCGACTGGGCCGACGCCGTGCAGCGCGAGCTCGCGGACGGCGCCCCCACCGTGCCGGTCGTGCGGACGCTGTCGGACCGCGTCGACCGGCTGCTGCTGGACCCGTGGTGCGGGATCCCGGTGTTCCTCGCCGTGATGTGGGCGATGTTCCAGCTCGCGACCACGGTGGCGGGGCCGCTCATCGACGGCGTCGACGGCCTCGTCAACGGGCTGCTCGCCGACTGGGTCCGCGGCTGGCTTCCCGGGCCGCCGTGGGTCGAGGGGCTGCTGGTCGACGGCGTGCTCGCGGGCGTCGGCACCGTGCTGTCGTTCGCGCCCCTGATGGCCCTGGTGTTCCTGGCGCTCGCGCTGCTCGAGGACTCGGGCTATCTGGCCCGCGCGGCGTTCGTGGCGGACCGGGCGATGCGCGCCATCGGCCTGGACGGCCGGGCGATGCTGCCGCTCGTCGTCGGGTTCGGCTGCAACCTGCCCGCGCTGTCCGCCACCCGCGGCCTGCCCGACGCCCGCAGCCGCCTCCTCACCGGGCTGCTCGTGCCGTACACCTCGTGCCCGGCGCGCCTGACGGTGTACATCCTGATCGCGGGGATCTTCTTCCCGGACCGGGCCGGCACCGTCATCTTCGCGATGTACGTGGCGAGCATCGCCCTGGTGGTGCTCGGGGGACTCGCGCTGCGCCGCACGCTGTTCCGGGACCTGCGCCGCGAGCCGCTCGTCCTGGCGCTGCCCGCCTACCAGCGGCCCCGCGTCCGCGCGCTGCTGCTGTCGGCCTGGTCGCGCGTGGCCTCGTTCGTGACGAAGGCGGGGCGGATCATCGTCGCCACCCTCGCGGTGGTGTGGCTGCTCATGGCGGTGCCGGTCACCGGGCACCACGCCGTCGGCGACGTCCCGGTGGGGGACAGCCTGTACGGCCGCACCGCGGACGCCGTCGCGCCGGTGTTCGCGCCGGCCGGGTTCGACGACTGGCACATGTCCGCGGCCCTCGCCACCGGCTTCGTCGCCAAGGAGGTCGTCGTCGGCTCGTTCGCGCAGACCTACGCCGTGGAGGAGCCCGACGACCCGGCGCACGCCGGCGACCTCGGCGCCCGCATCCGCGCGACGTTCGAGCAGGCGTCGGGGGGCCACGGTGCCGCCGCCGCGGTCGCGTTCCTCGTCTTCGTGCTCGCGTACACGCCGTGCCTCGCGACGGTCGGCGAGCAGCGCCGGCTGTTCGGCACCCGCTGGACGGCCGGCGCGGTCGGCGTGCAGCTCGCGGTCGCGTGGGTGCTCGCGGTCGCGGTGTTCCAGGTGGGGAGGCTGCTGTGAGCGTGCTGGAGGACGTCGTCGCCCAGGTCCGCGCCGGCGTGCGGCCCGGCCTCGCCGCGGCCCGCCTCGGCATCGACCCGGGCGTGGCGGAGGCCGCGCTCGACCACGCCGTGCGGCTCGGGGTCGTGACGCCCGCGACGGCGCTCGAGCTGGGGTGCTCCGGGTGCGGCACCGTGCGGCGGACGGCCCCGGCCTGCGGCGGGTGCCCGCTCGCGCGTCGCTGAACCGGCGACCGCGGCGGCGCCGGGTGCGGCCCGCGCGCCGAGCGGCGCCGCCCGCGTGCCCGCCCGCGTGCTGGACGTCCCGGGGCCGGCCGGGGGTGCGGTGCGACACTGGCGCCCGTGCCGACCGTCACGTCACCGGGAGCCCCGCAGGCCGCCGCCGACGCCGCCGAGCTCGTCCGCGCGCTGCGCGCCGCCGTCGCCGGCGGGGTCGACGACTCCACGCGCCGCCGCGCCGAGTACGCCACCGACGCCTCCAACTACCGCGTCGTGCCGTCCGTGGTCGTCTTCCCGCGTGACGTGGACGACGCGCTCGCGGCCCTCGAGGTCGCCCGCGGGCTCGGCGCCCCGGTCACGTCGCGCGGCGGCGGCACCTCCGTCGCCGGCAACGCGGTCGGCACCGGCGTGGTGCTCGACTGGTCCCGGCACGTCAACCGCGTGCTCGAGGTCGACCCCGCGTCCTCGACCGCGCGCGTCGAGCCGGGTGTCGTCATGGCGATGCTGCAGCGCGAGGCCGCGCCGCACGGTCTGCGCTTCGGCCCGGACCCGTCCACGCAGGCGCGCGCGACGCTCGGCGGCATGATCGGCAACAACGCGTGCGGCCCGCGCGCCGTCGCGTACGGCCGGACCGCCGACAACGTGCTCGAGCTCGACGTCGTCGACGGCCGCGGCCGCCGGTTCACCGCGGGCCGGGGCCTGGACCCGGTGCCCGGTCTGGACGCCCTGGTCCGCTCGGAGCTGGAGGTGCTGCGCACCGAGCTCGGGCGGTTCGGGCGTCAGGTGTCCGGCTACTCCCTGGAGCACCTGCTGCCGGAGAACGGCGCGGACCTCGCGAAGGCGCTCGTCGGCACCGAGGGCACCGTCGTCACCCTGCTCGGCGCGACCGTCCGGCTGGTCCCCGTCGCCGCCGCCCCCGTCCTCGTCGTGCTCGGCTACCCCGACATGGCCACGGCCGCCGACGCCGTCCCCGCCCTGCTGGCGCACCGGCCGCTCGCCATCGAGGGCATGGACGCCCGCCTGGTCGACGTCGTGCGGCGCGTCAAGGGGGCCGCGGCCGTCCCCCCGCTGCCGGAGGGCGCCGGCTGGCTCATGGTCGAGGTCGGCGGCGACAGCCTGGACGAGGCGCTGGGGCGCGCGCGGGCGCTGGCCGCCGACGCCGGCACCCGCGCGGTCGGCGTCTTCCCGCCCGGGCCGGAGGCCGCCGCGATGTGGCGCATCCGCGAGGACGGTGCGGGCCTCGGCGGGCGCACGCCCTCGGGCGAGCAGGCGTGGCCCGGGTTCGAGGACTCCGCGGTGCCGCCCGAGCGCCTCGGTGCGTACCTGCGCGAGCTCGAGGCCCTCATGGCGCAGCACGGCGTCGACGGGCTGGCGTACGGGCACTTCGGCGACGGCTGCGTGCACCTGCGGCTCGACGTGCCGATGGAGCGGTCCGGCGACCCGCTGCGGTCGTTCATGACCGACGCGGCGCACCTCGTGGCGTCGCACGGCGGGTCGCTGTCCGGCGAGCACGGCGACGGCCGCGCGCGCTCGGAGCTGCTGCCCGTCATGTACTCCGAGCGGGCCATCGGGGCTTTCGAGGCGTTCAAGGCCCTGCTCGACCCGGACGACCTGCTCAACCCCGGCGTGCTCGTGCGCCCGCGCCCGCTCGACGCCGACCTGCGGCGCCCGCACGCCCACCCGATCCCGGCGGGTCACGGCGGGTTCGCGTTCGGGCACGACCACGGCGACTTCACCACGGCCGTGCACCGGTGCGTCGGCGTCGGCAAGTGCCGCGCGGACTCCTCGGCGGCCGGCGGGTTCATGTGCCCCTCGTACCTCGCGACGCGGGACGAGAAGGACTCCACCCGGGGCCGCGCGCGCGTGCTCCAGGAGATGGCGAACGGCTCGCTCGTCTCCCGCGGCTTCACCTCCCCGGAGGTGCACGAGGTCCTCGACCTGTGCCTCTCCTGCAAGGCGTGCTCGTCCGACTGCCCGGCCGGCGTCGACATGGCGCAGTACAAGGCCGAGGTGCTGCACCGCACCTACCGCCGCCGGCTGCGCCCCGTGAACCACTACGCCCTCGGCTGGCTGCCCCGCTGGACCCGGCTCGTCACCGGCGTGCCCGGCCTCGCACGCCTCGCGAACGCGGTGCTCGGCGTCCGGCCCGTCGCCAAGGCCGTGCTCCGGCTCGGCGGCATGGACACGCGCCGGTCGATGGTGGACTTCTCCCCGGCGCCGTTCCGGTCGCGGGTCCGGCGCGGCGAGGTCGACGTGCGCCGCGGCGTCGCCCCCCGCGCGGCCGGCGGCACGGACCTGTCGGTCACCGGCACGTCCGGCAGGCCGCCCGTCCTGCTGTGGACGGACTCGTTCAGCGACGCGCTCGCCCCGTCGATCCCCGTCGCCGCCGTCCGGGTGCTGCGGGCCGCGGGGTACGAGGTGCTCGTCCCCGACCACGACGCCTGCTGCGGGCTCACGTGGATCTCCACCGGTCAGCTCGACGGCGCGCGCAAGCGCCTCACCCACCTGCTGGAGGTGCTCGGCCCCTACGCCGTCAACGGCGTCCCGATCGTGGGGCTCGAGCCGTCCTGCACCGCCGTGCTGCGCTCCGACCTGCTGGACCTGCTGCCGGACGACCCCCGGGCCGTGGCCGTCGCCCGCGCCACCCGGACCCTCGCCGAGCTGCTCACCGCGCCGGCCCCCGTCGGCCCGGGGGAGCGGTGGACGCCGCCCGACCTGTCGGACGTCACCGCCGTCGTCCAGCCGCACTGCCACCACCACGCCGTCATGACGTTCACCGCCGACCAGGAGCTGCTGCGCGCCGCGGGCGCGTCGTTCTCGACGCTCGCGGGGTGCTGCGGGCTGGCCGGCAACTTCGGCATGGAGGTCGGCCACTACGACGTGTCGGTGCAGGTCGCGGAGCGCGCGCTGCTGCCCGCCCTGCGGGAGGCCGCGCCCGGGGACGTCCTGCTCGCCGACGGGTACTCGTGCCGGACGCAGGCCGACCAGCTCGGCGGCGTGCAGGGCGTGCACCTCGCGGAGCTGCTGGCGTCGCACCTGCCGGGCTGACGGGCGGATTTGGGCGCAGCGCCGGGGTGCCGTAGTCTGGTCGCTGCCCAAGACCGCAGGTCGTCGGCTCCCGTGCTCCTCCCGCTTCCGCGGGGCGTGCCCGGAGCCGCCCGAAGTCCCGCTCCGGCGGAGGCCCGCGCAGGCGAGGATTCGATGGTCGTGCGTGCGAACGCGCGAGATGCGAGCCCCGGCCTGCGCCGGGGCTCTTCCTCTGTGCGGGGTCGAGGACGACGCCCGGCGGCACCACCATCGGAAGGATTGCCATGGCGAGGCCGGACAAGGCAGCCGCCGTCGCGGAGATCGCGGAGCTGTTCCGCGGGTCCAACGCGGCCGTGCTGACCGAGTACCGCGGGCTCACCGTCAAGCAGCTCAAGACGCTGCGACGGTCGCTCAGCGGCAACGCGAACTACGCCGTGGTGAAGAACACGCTGACCGCGATCGCGGCCAAGGAAGCCGGCATCGACGGCATCGACGACGCGCTCCAGGGCCCGTCCGCGATCGCCTTCGTCACCGGTGACCCGGTCGAGGCGGCCAAGGGTCTGCGTGACTTCGCCAAGGCGAACCCCGCACTGGTCATCAAGGGCGGTGTCCTCGACGGGCGCGCCCTGACCGCTGCGGAGGTCACCAAGCTCGCGGACCTCGAGTCCCGCGAGGTCCTGCTGGCCAAGGCGGCCGGTGCGATGAAGGCCAAGCTGTTCCAGGCGGCCTACCTCTTCACCGCTCCCGCCGCGCAGGCCGTGCGCACCGTCGAGGCCCTCCGCGTCAAGCAGGAGTCCGTCGACACCGCTGCCTGAGCCACCAGGGCTCTCGGCGCTCACACCCTTCCTCGCCGGTCGACGTGACCGGTGAGGACCGAACGGAAGGAACCGCCATCATGGCGAAGCTCACCACCGACGAGCTCATCGAGCAGTTCAAGGGCCTCACCCTCATCGAGCTCTCCGAGTTCGTGAAGGCGTTCGAGGACGTCTTCGAGGTCACCGCCGCCGCCCCCGCCGCTGTCGCCGTGGCCGCCCCGGCCGCCGGCGGTGCCGGTGCCGACGCCGCCGCCGAGGAGGAGAAGGACGAGTTCGACGTCATCCTCGAGGCCGCCGGTGACAAGAAGATCCAGGTCATCAAGGAGGTGCGCGGCCTGACCTCTCTCGGTCTGAAGGAGGCCAAGGACCTCGTGGACGGCGCGCCGAAGCCGGTCCTGGAGAACGTCAACAAGGAGACCGCGGACAAGGCCAAGGCCGCCCTCGAGGGCGCCGGCGCCACCGTCACCCTCAAGTGACCCGCCCCGGCCGGCCGGCGCCCACGCGCTGACCGCCCGGACGCTCCGCGCGAAGGCCCGCACCCCCCGGGGTGCGGGCCTTCGCCGTCCCCCCCGGACC
>JACXUT010000295.1 GCA_014763765.1 Micrococcales bacterium | reverse complement strand
GAACGGCGGCGGCGGGTCGGGCACCGGCGGCGGGGGCTCCGGCGACGGGTCGGTCGGACCGGGCTGGCAGCCCGGCGGCGGGTCCGGCTCCGGTTCCGGCGGCGGCAGCGGCTCGGGCGGCGGGTCCGGGACCGGCGGCGGCTACGTGCCCGGGACGGGCGACGGTAGCTCGTCCGACGGTCTCGTGGGCGGGACGGTGCCCGGCTCGGGCGGTGGAGGCAGCGGCGCCTACCTCGGTGGCCCCGGCGGTTCGGCGGGCGGTTCCGGCACGAACGGTCTGTCCGGCCTCGGCGCGGGCGGCCTCGCCGGCGGCCTGACGGTCGGCGGCGCGGCGCTCGGCGGCGCCGGGCTCAGCCGGCTCGCCGGAGGCGGCGGGGTCGGCCTCGGCGGCGTCGGGGCGATCGGTGGCGCCGGCGGCTCGGGCGCTGCCATCCCCCTCGGCACGGTCGGCGCAGGCACGTCCGGCTCGGGTCTGTCCGGGTCGACGTCCGCCCTCGTGCAGGGCTCCCAGGCTGGTGCCACGGGTGCCGGCGCGTCGGGTGCACGGTCCGGCGGCATGCTCGGCGCCCCGATGGGTGGCGGTGCCGGGGCCGGCTCGTCGAAGGGGTCGAAGCGCCGCGGTTCCGACGGTCTGCTGGCGCCGGACATCGACGTCGAGGAGGGCGCCGAGCGTCCCGACCTCGGTGTGGCGGCAGGCGCCGGGGGCCGTGACTCCCTGCGCACCAGCCCGGTCGAGGAGCGCCCGTCCTCGGGCGACGTCGACCCCGACGAGTGGTGAGGGTCCGGCCGACGTGAGTGACGACGCCGAGCCGCTCGCCGACCTCCGGGACGACCTGGACCGGCGCGCGCAGGTCTACGCGCGCGCCGCCGACGCGGGCCCCCCGGTCGCGGGCGCGGACGAGACCGGACAGCTGAGCGTGCTCCTCGGCGCGGACGGTCGACTCCACCTGGTGAGGTTGACCAGCACCTGGCGCAACGTCCTGGCACCAGCCGATCTCGGCCCTGCCCTGGTCAGCGCGGTGGCCTCGGCTGCCACTGCACGGCTCCGCTCCTGGGCGGAGCAGGTCGCCGACGACGACTCGACCCCGGTGACACGACCGGCTCCGCCCAGGAGCACCAGTCTCGCCGCCGACCTGGCCGACATCGTGAGCGCACGCGGTGATCGCCTGGACGCCCGGCACGCGATGCGGTCGCTCGCGGAGATGCTCCGGGAGGTCAACGCCGAGCTCGACACGGCGCTCGAGCAGGTCCAGCAGCGCGCGTCGCGGGAGCACGCGGGCCGGAGCGCGGACGGCCACGTGCGCGCCTGGGCGGACGGTTCGGGGTCCCCTGTGCGGGTGGAGGTCGACGAGGGCTGGGCTGCACGCGCCCACGGCACGAACATCTCCCGGGAGATGACGCAGGCGGTGCACGCTGCCGCCGCGGCGGCCGGCGCTGCTGCACCGGCCTCGTTGCTCGACGGCACCGCACTGGGGGCGATCGCGGCCGACGTCGCCGACGCGAGAGGTCTCGCGGCCCGCCTCGGTGTGCTGTGACGGCGGGAGGACGACGATGAGCGTCACGGCCGCTCTGGACGCGCTGACCGCCGACGCGGCGCTCTGGGACGACACCGCGGACGGGCTCGAGGACGCCAGGACGCGCGTCATCGGCCTCTACGTGCGGCCCCGGACCTTCTCGTTCGCCGCCCTCGGCGTGGCGGACACCTACGAGTCCCTCCGTGCCCAGGTCGAGCGCCTGCTCGGGGAGGGCGAGGCCGCGAGCGGCGGTGCCGCCACCGCCCTGCGAAGGGTGCGCGCGACGTACGAGGGCGCCGACCAGGACGCTCGCGACAGGATCGCCGGTCTCTGGACCTGGGACCACTGAGAGGAACTGGGATGGACGAGGTGGTCGCCGAGATCACGGAGCTGCTCGAGCGGCTCGACCGCAAGGTCGCCGAGCTGGCTGCGGCCGTGAGCTCCGCGTTGCGTGGGGTGCCGGACCTCCTCACGTGGGTCGTCGAGCGCGTCGAGGACGGCTGGGACGAGTTCATGCGCCGGTTCCGCGAGGTGATGCTGTGGATCGGGGACAAGCTGCTGTACGCCGGGGACCCCGGGGAGCTCACCGAGACGCGCGACGCCTGGCACGCGGAGGTCGCCGCGGTGACGTCCGCCCTGGCCGAGAGGCTGGACGCCGGCGACCTGCGCACCGACGACGCGTGGGACGGTGCGGCCGCCGAGCAGTACCGCCAGAAGGTGCCCGAGCAGCAGGCGGCCATCCGGGCCATCCGTGACGAGTTCACGGCCGGCATCACCGCGGCCCTCGACCAGGTGCGCGACGGGATCGTCGTGTTCTGGTGCGGTGCAGGGGCAGCGCTCGCCGCTCTGGTGGCGGGCATCATCGGCGCGATCACCGCCACGGGGACGATCGTGGGCCTTCCGACAGCCCCGGTCCTCGCTGCGGCCGCCGTGCTCACCGCGCTCGCCTCGCTCGGCGGGACGCTCGCCGTCCTCACGTCCCAAGCATCGTCCGCCGAGAGCACGCTCAACGGGGTCGGGTCCTCGGGCCTGACCGCCTGGCCGTCCTTCGCGCTGTCATGAGCACGGCACCAGTCCTCAAGACACCCGAGAGAGCCCGCCGCAATGCCCTGACCTGCGCACTGGGGTCGCTTGTCACCGCACCTCTGGCGCTCGGGATAGGCGTGCTGACCGCGGTGTACGGCACCGAACCAGACCTCCGCCTCGCGGCGTGGGCGGCAGGGCTCACCGGGGTCCTGCTCGTGACCTCCGTCTGCGGCTTCGCCGTGGTCGCGGGGCGCGCGCCGGTCGCGACCTCCTTCGTCCTGGTCTGCCTGACACCGTTGCTCGCGCTCGGTGGCCTGGTGTACGGCGTCGCGCGGGCGGCGGGCGGTGCCGGCTCGCTCCTGCTGTCGGTCACCACACCCGTCATCGTCGGTCTCTGCGTCGCGCAGGTGACGGTCCTGGTCCACCAGGCGGCGCGCACGATGGCGCTCTCACCCGCGGCCGGGTCAGGCGGAGCACGCCCGCCTCGCTGAGCGGACGCGCGACCTCGCTGCGGGACGGGGCTCGAGCTCTCGGAACGCTGAGCCCCGGGCTCACCGAGCCCGAGGAGCTCAGCCGCGCGGCTCCGGGGCGTCGATCCGGACGCCGCGGTCGCCGACCTGGATCGTCGAGCCCGACGGCACCGGCACGCGCTGGTCCGCGGGGACCGGCACCACGCGGCCGCTCGGCAGGCGCAGGGTCGTGCCGTTGCCCGATCCCGCGTCGGACACCCAGAACGTCCCCGCCTCGATGCCGAACCGCGCGTGCGTGCGGGAGACGCTCCGCTCGGGGTCCTCGACGACGATCACGTGGTCGCAGCGCTCACCCGGGGTGGGACGCGGCGCGCGTCCGATGAGGCCCGGACCGGTCACGGACATGACCTGGCCCGTGTCGAGGGTGACGAGGAACGGCGCCGGCTGCGCCCGGTCGGCGGCGCAGGGCGCGGCCGCGGGCAGGGGCTCCACCGGGGC
>JACXUT010000294.1 GCA_014763765.1 Micrococcales bacterium | reverse complement strand
GGCGGGGCCGCCGCCCGGCGGGCCGGCCCGCCGTCCCCGGGGATCCGGGCGCCCCGCGGCCGCACGTCGGCGCGGGGTGCCGCGCGGCGCGGCGGCCGTCGTCGACGTGCTCGTGCTCGCCGTCGCGACCGCCGCCGCCCTCACGCCGCTGCTGCCCGTGTACGGCGGGTCGACGCTGGTCGTCCCCGTCGTGGGCGGTGTGCTGGTGGGAGCCGCGGTCGGTGTCCTCACCGCGTGGGCCCGGTGGTCACCGCCGGTCACGGCTGCGGCGCTCGTCGCCGTCGCCGTGCTCGCGGGCGGCCCGCTGGCGACGCCCGGGCAGACCGTCGGCGGCCTGCTGCCGACGCCGGCGTCCGCGGTCGCGGTCGTGCGCGGCTCGGTGCTCGGCTGGAAGGACGTCCTCACGCTCCAGCCCCCGCTCGGCGGGTCCGGCTGGTTGCTGGTTCCCCCGTACCTGCTGGCGGTGACCGCGACCGCCGTCGGGATCCGGCTCGCCCTCGGCGCCGGTCGTGCCGCACCGGCGGCCGCGGCCCTGCCCGCCGTGTGCCTCGCGGTCGCGGTGCTGCTCGGCACCCACACCGTCGTCGCGCCGGCGGCGGTCGGCACCGCGCTCGCGGCGGTCCTCGTGGTCTGGGCCTCGTGGCGCGCGGGCCGGCTCCGCGTCCGGCGCCCCGTCGCGCTGGTGGCGCTCGTCGCCCTGGCCGCCGGGGCGGGGCTCGGCGCGGGCGCCGTCGTCGAGCAGCAGCGCGACCGCTTCGTGCTGCGCGACGAGCTCGTCCCGCCGTTCGACCCCCGCGACTACGCCAGCCCGCTGTCGGCGTTCCGCGCGTTCGTCAAGGACGACGACACCGTCGACCTGTTCACGGTGACCGGCCTGCCCGCGGGCGCCCGGGTGCGCCTCGCGACGTTCGACCGGTTCGACGGCGTGGTGTGGAACGTCGCGGGGGACGGGTCGTCGCGCGCGTCCGGGGAGTTCCGCCGGGTCGGCGAGACGGTCGGCGACGGGGCGGCCGAGGCCGCAGCGGCGGCGGCCGCGGCCGGGGACGGCACCCGCGTGCAGGTGCGCGTGCAGGTCGACCAGCTGGACGGCGTGTGGCTGCCGACCGTCGGCGACGCGGTGTCGGTGCGCTTCGACGACCAGGAGGACCAGGCGCGGCTGCGGTTCAACGACGCCACCGGGGCGGCCGTGCTGACCGGCGGGCTCGACACCGGCCTCACGTACACGCTGGACGCGCTCGTGCCGGCCGAGCCCGACGACGCCGCGATCGGCTCCGCCGCGGGCCGGGACCTGGACCTCCCCGAGCCGCAGGCGGTGCCCGACGCGGTGGTGGCGGCCGCCTCCGACGCCGTCCGGGATGCCGAGACGCCCGTCGAGGTCGCCCGTGCCCTGGAGCGGACGCTGTCGGAGAACGGGTTCTTCTCCCACGGCCGCACCGACCAGGGCGACTACCCGTCGCTCTCCGGGCACGGGGCCGACCGGGTGGCGACGCTGCTCGACGGCGAGCTCATGGTCGGCGACGACGAGCAGTACGCGTCCGCGATGGCGCTCATGGCCCGGGAGCTCGGCCTGCCCGCACGTGTGGTCATGGGCTTCGTGCCCGGCGCCGACGAGGACGGGGACGCCGGGACGGACGAGGCGCCGGCGGCGGACCCCGACGAGCCGGTGGTGGTGACCGGGGCCGACGTCCACGCGTGGGTGGAGATCGCCTTCGCGGGCCACGGCTGGGTGCCGTTCGACCCCACGCCGCCGGAGAGCCAGACGCCGCAGGACGAGACCGAGACCAGCCAGGCCGACCCCGAGCCGCAGGTCGCGCAGCCCCCGCCGCCGGCACCCGAGCCGGTGGAGCCGCCGCAGGACGACACCGAGCAGCCCCAGACGCAGGACCCGGCCGACGAGTCCGGCTGGGCGCTCTGGCAGCGGATCGCGCTGGGCGTCGCCGCGGGGTCCGGCGGGCTGCTCCTGCTGCTGTCGCCGTTCCTCGTCATCGCGGCGCTGAAGGCCCGCCGCCGCCGTCGCCGCCGTCGTGACCCGGTGCCGCTGCGCCGCGTCGTCGGGGGCTGGCAGGAGGTGCTGGACCTCGCGACCGACCTGCAGCGGGACGTCGACCCGGTCGCGACCCGCCGCGAGGGCGCCCGGGCGCTCGACCGGGCGTTCACGGCGCCACCGCCGGTGCCGGCGCGTCGTGGACGTGCCGCGCCTCCCGCGCCGACCGCGGCCGGGGCCGAGGCGGGCGCCGCCGTCGTGGCGCTCGCGGAGCGGGCGGACGCCGCCGTCTTCGGGCCGGACGAGCCGTCCGTCGCCGACGCCCGCGACTACTGGGCGCAGGTCGACCGCGCGCTCGACCGCATGCGCGCCGCGACCCCGCCCCGGCAGCGCTGGCGCGGCCGGCTGACCACCCGCTCGC
This sequence comes from Micrococcales bacterium, assembly GCA_014763765.1. Taxonomy (GTDB): domain Bacteria; phylum Actinomycetota; class Actinomycetes; order Actinomycetales; family Cellulomonadaceae; genus Cellulomonas. The sequence goes on along the minus strand of JACXUT010000294.1, from coordinate 1,107 downwards.
TGCGCCGCCGTGGCGGGCGAGCCCGACGGAGCACAGGAGCAGGACGATGAGCAGCACCTCCGGCGGCGGGGTACCCGCCGTGCACGGGGCACCACCGGCGCCGATCGGCCGCCGGGTGACGGCGTCGCTGGTCGACGGCGTGCTCACCGCCCTGGTCGCCGCGCCGCTGTGGGCTGCCACGGTGCCCGCCGCCGTCGCCTCCGTCCGCCAGGAGGAGCCTGCGGCGACTCCGTCGGGAGCCCTGCTCGTCACCGGGGCGGTCCTCCTGGCGGTGTGGGGCGTCGTCCAGTGGGTGTGCCACGGCACGCGCGGGTGGACCGTGGGGCGCCGGCTGCTCGGCCTCCGGACGGTCGACGTCCGCAGCGCCCGGCCGCTCGGGATGGGGCGGGCGCTCGTCCGCTCGCTCGTGGTCGCGATCGGCGCGCTCGCGTGCGGGGTCGGCCAGCTGCTCGTGCTCCTCAGCCCGCTGTTCGACGGCACGGGCCGTCGCCGTGGCTGGCACGACCGGGTGGCCGACGCGGTCGTCGTCGACGTCCGGGGCCTGCCCGCCGCGCGGCGCGTCGCCGCGTGGGAGCCCGTGCGCCGTCCCGCGACCGAGCCGGTCGTCGCGCGCGAGGTGCCGTGGGCCGGACCCGGGACCACCGACGACCCGCCCGGGGACGCGACCCCCGTCCGCCCCGGCGTCGACGACCCGCCCGGGGCCGTGCGCGCCCCGCAGCCGGACCTGCCCGCGCGCACCCGGTGGGCGGCGCTCGCGGGGGAGCGGCAGCTCGACGCGCCCGGCCTCGTCCTGCCCCCGCTCGGCAGGCCCGGCCCCGGCCCGGACCTCGACACCCGGCAGATGCCGACCGTGCCGGCGGCCGGTGCGCTGCCCGGGTGGCCGGGCACCGCGGGCGACGTCGAGCGCGCGGGGCGGCACGCCGCCCCCGGCGCGGCGGCGGCCCCGGGTCCCGCGCACGTCGAGCCGTCGGTGCCGACGCCGCCGCACCCGGACGCGCCCGCCGCGCCGGAGGAGGCGCGCACACCCCTGCCGGCCGCGCCGGTGTGGGCCGTGCCGCCGGCCCCCGTCGCCCCCGCACCGGCGCGGCCGGCAGGGGTGTGCGCGCC
>JACXUT010000293.1 GCA_014763765.1 Micrococcales bacterium | reverse complement strand
GTGCCGCTCCTGCGCGGGACCCGGCCGGCAGCAGCGGGGGGACGACCTCGCGGATGCTCGCGTGGAGCTCCGTCATCCGCTGCGGGGTCATGCGCTCGGCGGGTGCGGTGATGCTGAGCGCGGCCGCCGGCCGGGTCCCGCGCAGGAGCGGCACGGCGAGGCACGCGATGCCGGGCTCGTTCTCCTGCAGCTCGACGGCGTAGCCGCGCTCCCGGGCCCGGTCCAGCTCCTCCGCGACGTGGCCGGCGTCCACGCGGCCGGGGGGCTCGACCGCCCGGACGTAGCCGTCGAGCGTGGCCCGCGACGTGTCCCGGAACGCGAGCATCGCCCGCCCGAGCGCCGTCGTGACCGCCCAGTTGCGGCGGCCGACGGCGGACCACACCCGCACCGCGCGCTCCGGCTCGACCTTGTCGAGGTAGACCACCTGCACACCGCTCAGCACGCCCAGGTGCACGAGTTCCTCGGTCGCGGCGCACAGGGCGACCAGCGCGCCGTGCAGGCGCGCGGGCAGGTCGTCCTCGGCGAAGTACCGGTCGGCGAGCCGGACCGCGGCCGGCCCGAGCGCGTACCGCCCGCTGGCGGGGTCCTGCGCGACGTAGTCCCGGTGGCGGAGCGCGGCGAGCGAGCGGTGCACCGTCGTCTTGTGCACGCCCAGGGCCGCGGAGAGGTCGGCGAGGGTCGAGCCTCCGGGGCCCGCGGCGGCGACGGCGTCCAGGGTGCGCAGGGCCCGGTCGACGCTCTCCAGCGGCGCGCTGCCCGCGCCGGCCGTCTCCTCCCGCACGCGCCCACCCTACGGCGACGGGCCTGTGGACGACGCCGGTCGCGTCGGAGCCCGCGGCTAGGGTGGACGGCGTGACGCAGGCATGGGACGACGAGTGGCCGCTCCCCGACGAGCCGCCGTACGACCCGGCCGAGGAGCCTCCGTACGAGCCGCCCGTCGGGCGTGACCGGCGCGCCGGGGAGGGCGAGCACGTGCGGCCGGACGCGCGGGCCGCGGCGCCCGGGGACCGTCTCGGCGTCCCCGGCGAGCCGCACGAGGTACCGCACCCGGCGCACGACAGCACCACCGGCCGGACGCCCCTCGAGGTGCTGCAGCAGGTCTGGGGCTACGACGCGTTCCGCGGCGAGCAGGCGGAGATCATCGACACGGTCGTCGCCGGCGGCGACGCGCTCGTGCTCATGCCCACCGGCGGCGGCAAGTCGCTGTGCTACCAGGTCCCCGCGCTGGTGCGGTCCGGCACGGGCGTCGTCGTCTCCCCGCTCATCGCCCTCATGCAGGACCAGGTGGACGCGCTGTCCGCCGTCGGCGTGCGCGCCGGGTTCCTCAACTCCACGCAGGACCCGGCGCAGCGCCGCGCGGTCGAGCGGGCGCTGCTCGACGGGGAGCTCGACCTGCTCTACCTCGCCCCCGAGCGGCTGCGCGTCCCCGAGACGCTCGCGCTGCTGGACCGGTGCGCGATCAGCCTCTTCGCCATCGACGAGGCGCACTGCGTGTCCCAGTGGGGCCACGACTTCCGGCCCGACTACCTCGGGCTGTCCGTGCTGCACGAGCGCTGGCCGGCCGTCCCGCGGGTGGCGCTCACCGCGACGGCGACGGCCGCCACCCGGACGGAGATCGCCGAGCGGCTCGACCTGACGGGCGCACGGCAGTTCGTCGCGTCGTTCGACCGGCCCAACATCCAGTACCGGATCGTCCCCAAGGCCAGCCCGCGCCAGCAGCTGCTCGACCTGATCCGGGCCGAGCACGCCGGCGACTCCGGGATCGTGTACTGCCTGTCGCGGTCGTCCGTGGAGCAGACCGCGGAGATGCTCAGCGCCCAGGGGGTCACGGCCCTGCCGTACCACGCGGGTCTCGACCGCCAGGTCCGGGCGCGCAACCAGGCGCGGTTCCTCCGCGAGGACGGCCTCGTGATGGTGGCGACCATCGCGTTCGGGATGGGCATCGACAAGCCGGACGTGCGGTTCGTGGCGCACCTGGACCTCCCGAAGTCCGTCGAGGGCTACTACCAGGAGACCGGCCGCGCCGGCCGCGACGGCCTCCCGTCCACCGCGTGGCTCGCGTACGGCCTGCAGGACGTCGTGCAGCAGAGGCGCATGATCGACACCTCCGAGGGCGACGCCCAGCACCGGCGCCGCCTGTCGGCGCACCTCGACGCGATGCTGGCGCTGTGCGAGACGGTGACGTGCCGGCGGGTGCAGCTCCTCGCCTACTTCGGCCAGGAGACCGAGCCGTGCGGGAACTGCGACACGTGCCTCGCGCCGCCGCAGACCTGGGACGGCACCGTGCCCGCGCAGAAGCTGCTGTCGACCGTCGTCCGCCTGGAGCGCGAGCGCAACCAGCACTACGGCGCGGGCCACCTGGTCGACATCCTGCTCGGCAAGCGCACGCCGCGGGTCGAGCAGCTCGGGCACACCGCGCTGTCCACGTTCGGCGTCGGGACGGACCTGAGCGACGCGCAGTGGCGGGGCGTGGTGCGGCAGCTGCTCGCGCAGGGGCTGCTCGGGGTGGACGCCGACGGGTACGGCACCCTGCGCCTCACGGAGGAGAGCACCGCCGTGCTGCGCGGCGACCGCGCCGTCCCCCTGCGCCACGACGCCCGGCCCGCCGGCCGCTCCGCACGGTCCGGCGGCAGCCGGCGCGCACCCGCCGCCCCCGTGGCGGAGCTCGGCGCCGGCCCGGCCGCGGTGTTCGAGCGGCTCCGGGCGTGGCGCGCCGCCGCCGCCAAGGAGCAGGGCGTCCCCGCGTACGTGGTCTTCCACGACGCGACGCTGCGCGAGATCGCCGTCGTCGCGCCGGGCGACCTCACCGCGCTCGGCGGCATCTCGGGCGTCGGGGCCGCGAAGCTCGAGCGGTACGGGCCCGGCGTGCTCGCGACGCTGCGGGGCGGGGACGCGCCGGCCGGCGAGCCGGTGGACGGCGAGGCGACGCCCGCGGACGACGGCGAGGTGCTGCCGCTGGGCGGCGCGGCCCCGGCGGACTAGGCAGTCCGCGTCGGCGGACCGGGCGTCCCGCACGCCGACCACGGGCCGCCGGGCCCGGGACGCGGCCGCGCCACGGTCGGGGCACCCCCGACCCGGGCAGCCCCTCGCGGGTCAGCGGGCTCCGCGTCGCCGCAGGTGCAGCAGGGGGTAGGGCCGGCCCGCCTCGTCGGTCGCGCTGCGGCCGACCACCTCGAACCCGCGCCGGGCGTAGAAGGCCGCGGCGCCGACGTTCTGCTCGTTGACGTCCACCTCGGTCACGCCGTGCTCGCGGACCGCGTGGGCGAGCAGCGCCGACCCGATCCCGAGGCCGTGGGCCTCCGGAGCGACGAACAGCATCTCCAGCCTGCCGTCGCGCACGCCGGCGAACCCCACGGGCCGGCCGCCGCGCTCCGCGACCGCCAGGACGACGGCCGGCAGGTACGCGGTCGGCAGCGCGGCCTCGATCTCGTCGCGGTCGGCGGCGGACAGGAAGTCGTGCGTCGCGTCGACCGCCGAGCGCCAGATCGCCACGAGCTGCGGGTGCTCCGGCGCCCCGGTCGAGGGCCGGACGGTCA
>JACXUT010000292.1 GCA_014763765.1 Micrococcales bacterium | reverse complement strand
CGCCGTCGTCAGGCGCGCCGTCTCCGGACGAGGACGACACCGAGCGCGATGACGAGGACCGCCGCCGCGAGCAGGGCCGCCAGGCCGCCGGGCCCGGTCACCGCCAGGACCGCCGAGGCGGGACCGCTCGGCGCGGCCTCACCCGCCGGGTCGGCCGGGGCGGGCGGGTCCACCGGGTCGACGGGGTCCACCGGGTCCACCGGCTCCACCGGGTCGACCGGGTCCACGGGCTCGACCGGCTCCGTCGGCCCGGGCGTCGGGACCGGCGGGTCGGAGGCACGGACCTGGACGCTCGCCGACGCGGACGAGGCGAGGTGGTTCGTGTCTCCGGCGTACCGGGCCTCGAGGGCGAGCTCGCCGGGCACGACCGCCGGGGCCGGGACCTCGGTCGCGTACGAGCCGTCCGCCCCGAGGTCCGCGGTCGCGACGACCTCCCCGGCGGCGAGCAGCTCGACGGAGCCGCCGGGCACCGTGCCGTGCTCGCCCGCGACGGTCCCGGTGACGGGCAGGGCCTCGCCCGCGGGGCGTGAGGCACCCGGCCCCGGGTCGACCGTCGTGGTGGTGGCGGCCGGCAGCACCCGCAGGAGCGCGGTCGCCGTCGCGACGACCTCGCCGCCGGCCTCGCGCCGCACCCCGACCGCCACCTCGTGGTCGCCCACGTCGTACGCCGCGGCGGCGACCGACGCCGTGACCGTGGCGCCGTCGCTGGTGACGCCGCCGAGCTCCACCCCGTCGACCGCGACGGAGGCACCGGCCGGCACCAGCCCGGACACGGTCGCCGTCAGGGTCGCGGGCAGGCCGTAGGTGACGGTGACGTCCGGCACGGCCACCTCGACGGGCTCCGGCACCACCGCGTCGAACAGGTAGACCTTGCCGCTGGCGCTCGCCCCGGTCGCGAAGGCGGCCACGAGGGCCCGGCCCCCGGAGACGGCCACCCCGCCGCCGATGTCGCTGCTCCCGAACCGCGCGCCGGGCTCCATGTCGGAACCGCGCAGCGTCTGCACCGGCTCCACCGTCTGCCGCAGCAGCCCGCCGTCGTCCGGGACCGTCGGGTCGACCGCCGCCGGGTCGAGGACGTGCACCTCGCCCCGCAGCCCGTCCGCGGCACTGTAGGCCGAGGCGAGCAGCGCGTCCGTGGTCGCGTCGACGCGGTAGCCGAAGCCGTACGAGTGGGCCGGCGGCATGAGCTTGCCGCCCACCCGGGCGGGGGCCGCCGCGTCGGACGGGTCGTAGACGTACACCGCGCCCTGGGTCGTGGTGCCCGAGTCGATCGAGGAGACGTTGTAGCCTCCGACCGGGTCGGCCGGGTCCTCGGCGGTGTAGTTCACCTCGAGCGGCGAGCCCACGTAGAGCCGGCCGCCCGCCAGGGCGAGCGCGTAGCCGAACGCCGGCCCGCCGCCGTTGCCGGGCGGCACGGAGCGCATCTCCTCCCCGACCGGCTGGGAGGTCAGGGACGGCCCCGCGTCGAGCGCCGCCGTGTCCCACAGGTACACCCCGCCGACCCGGAACTGGCCGCCGTAGAAGTCCAGCGTGCGCCGCAGCTGGGGGGCCCCGACGGCGACCCGCCCGTCCGCGACGTCGACCGCCTGGCCCGCGATCGAGTCGCCGACGACGAGCTCCGGCGCCGGCAGCAGCGGCCGCGACGTGCCCGCGTCGAGGTCGAACAGGTACGCGAGGCCGGCGTTCGCCCGCCCGTCGACCGTCGAGTTCGGCGCGCCGACGACGAGCGTGCCGCCGTCGAGCGCGACGGTCTCCCCGAACGTGCGGACCAGGCCCACCCGGGGGTCCGCCGGGGCCTCGAGCACGCGGTCGACCGCCCACTCGTCCGGACCGGTCCGGGTGTAGACCACGACGTGCTGCGAGGCGATCGCCCCGACGACGACCCGTCCCGCGTCGGCGTCGACCGCCACGGAGACGCCGTAGCCCCGCACCTCCGCGGGGACGGGCAGGTCGGTGGTCGTCCAGTCGGTGGCGGCGGGGCCGGTCCGGCGCGCGACCTGGACCAGGCCGGTCCCGGCCGCGCCGCGCGAGTCGTAGCGCCCGGTGTAGACGGCGAGGTCGCCGTCGAGGTCGAGCCCGTACCCGGTCGCACGGGGGTCGGGGACGGTGAACGTCCGGGTCTCCTCGAGCGAGGGCGGGGCGGCGACGGCGGCGGGGGCGAGCAGCACGCCGACGGGCGCGGCGAGCGCGGCCACGACGGCGGTGGCGACCAGACGGGTCGGGATCACGGGAGGGTCCTACGGAGCGCACCGGTCCGCACGGCGACGCACCGGGTTCGACGGGCTCGACGGACGCCTCCAGCGTCGACGCGGCCCCGGTACCTCCCGTGCCACTGAGTGGTGCCGGCCGCGGTACCGACCCGTGCCGTCGCGGGAGCGGGTGCGGATTGAGGTGGCCGTCGCGCGGACCTGAGTGGCCGCTACTCAGTAGTGTGCGGCGCCGGGGTGCGACGCCCGTGTCAGACCGGCAGCGGCTCCCCGCCCGGGCCGTCGCCCGCCGGGGCGTCGTGCGGCACGGTCTCGTCCTGCCAGCGCGTCGCGTACCAGCCGGTCGGGCCGCCGGTCTCGAGCGTCACGACGCCGGTGTTGTCCAGCACCTGCACGACGTCCGACCGCGTGTGGAGGTTGGCGGCCCGCGTGATCGCCCACAGCCGGATCACCGCGCCGTGGCTGACGGCCGCGACGGTGCCCGCCCCGGTCGCGAGCATCTCCTCGACGACCGCGTCGAACCGCTCGAGCGTGGCGCGGCCCGTCTCGCCGCCCGGCATCCGCGCGTCGAGGTCCCCGCCCGCCCACGCGAGCATCGTGCCGAGGTACCGCTCCACCGCGTCGGCGTCCGTCCGCATCTCCAGGTCACCGGCGAGCACCTCGCGCAGTCCCTCGCGGACGGTGACGTCCAGCCCGTGGGGGCGCGCGACCTCCGCGGCCGTCGCCCGGGCACGGTCCAGGTGGGAGGCGTACACCGCGTCGAGCCGCTCGGCCGCGAGCACCTCCCCGACGGCGCGGGCCTGCCGCTCGCCCTCGGGGGTCAGCGCGGCGCCGGGCGCCCCCGTGTCGAGCGCGTGCCGCAGGTTCGAGCCGGTCTGGCCGTGGCGGACGAGGTGCAGCCGCATCACGCCTCGCAGTTCTCGGTCAGGTAGGTGCCGATGCGGTCGGACGCGTCCGCGAGCCCCTCGGCGTCCGCCGAGCCGGAGAACTCGGTGAGCGCCTGGTCCAGGGCCGCCTGGTCCGTGGTGTCCACCGACTGCAGCGCGTCGTCCAGCTCCGCGAACGCCGTCGCGAACGTCCGCCAGTCGTCGGCGATCTCCGAGGGTGGGTCGATCGACTCGAACCCCTCGCGCTGCTGCGCGATCGCGTCGGCGAACGCCTGCGGGTCGTCGCCGAGCGCACCCGAGGCGTCGATGCCCGCGAGGGCGTCCTCGGCCTCCGAGCAGAACCGCTCGGCGTCGTCGCCGCCCGAGCAGGCGGCCAGGGCCAGCGGGAGCAGCACGAGCAGGTCGGCGAACCGCTCCGGCACCGCGCCGAGCACCGCGGCGGTGTCGAGCAC
>JACXUT010000291.1 GCA_014763765.1 Micrococcales bacterium | reverse complement strand
GGGTGGTGGGCGTGCTCGGTGCCCGGGGCGGCGCCGGGGCGACCGTGCTCGCCGCGGCCCTCGCGCGGCGCCTGGCCCGGCGCGCACCGGCCGTCCTGGTCCAGGCGGGGCCGGGGCCGTCGGTCGACACGGTGCTCGGCGTCGAGGCCGCCCCCGGGCTGCGGTGGCCCGACCTGGCCGGCGCCCGCGGGGCCGTCGACCCGGGACCGCTGGCCGCCGGCCTCGTCCGGTGGGGCCGGTGCGCCGTGCTGGCCGCAGACGACGCACGCCCCGGCGCACCAGCGCCCGGTGTGCTGCTCGACGTGCTCGACGCGCTGGCGCGCGCGTTCCCGTCGGTGGTGCTGGACCTCGACAGGGCGGCGTTCCTCGGCGCGCGACCGGGGGGCGAGCCGGCCGGCGCCCTCGACGTGTGCGACCGCGTGCTGCTCGCCGTCCCGCGCGACGTGCCCGGAGCCGCCGGCGCCCGCCTGCTGCACCTGGTGCTGCGGGACCGCGTCCCGCGCGTCGGGCTCGTCGCGTGCGGCCGGGCCCCGGGTGGTCTCGGTGCCACGGAGCTCGCCGCAGCCGTCGGGCTGCCGCTGGTCGGGACGCTGCCGCACGTCAGGAGCCTGGCCGCCGCGGTCGACCACGGTGCCGGCCCGGTGCTCGGCCGGTCCGCGGAGCGGGCGGTCGCCCGGGTGCTGGCGAGACTTCCGTGACCGGACCCGCGGCGCCCGCTGCCGTCGACCTCACCGGCCTGGTCGCCGCCGTGCGGCGACGGCTCGCCGAGACCGGCGCACCGGTGGACCCCGCCGCGGTGGACCGCGCGCTGCGGGACTGCGGGCGCGTCCTCGGCAGCGCCGCGCTCGCGGAGCTGGGGCCCGTGGTGCGCGCGGAGATCCTCGGGGCCGGCGCCCTGCAGCCGCTGCTCGACGACCCCGACGTGACCGACGTGCTCGTCAACGGACCCGAGGAGGTCTGGGTCGAGCGCCGCGGGCAGCTCGTGCGCGTCCCGCTGTCGCTGGGCGACCCCGGCCGGGTGCGGGAGCTCGCCGTGCGCCTCGCGGCGGCGGGCGGCCAGCGCCTCGACGACGCGCGCCCAGCGGTGGACGCGCGGCTGCCCGACGGGACGCGGCTCCACGCGGTGCTGCCCCCGGTCGCGGACGGCTGCACGCTGCTGTCCCTGCGCACGGTGCGCCCGCGGGCGTTCACCCTGCCGGAGCTGGTGGCGTCCGGCACGGTGGCCGCGCCCGTGGGCGAGCTGCTCCACCGCCTCGTGCGGGTGCGGGCCAACCTGCTCGTGTCCGGCGCGACGGGCACGGGCAAGACGACCCTGCTGTCGACGCTGCTCTCGCTGGCCGACCACGGCGAGCGGATCGTGTGCGTCGAGGAGGCCGGCGAGCTCGCGCCCCGTCACCCGCACGTGGTCCGCCTGCTCGCCCGCCGTCCGAACGTCGAGCACGCCGGTGGGGTCGACCTCGCCGACCTGGTCCGCGAGTCGCTGCGCATGCGGCCGGACCGCGTCGTGCTGGGGGAGTGCCGGGGCGTCGAGATCCGCGAGGTGCTCAGTGCCCTCAACACCGGGCACGACGGCGGCTGCACCACCGTGCACGCCAACACGGCGGCGGATGTGCCCGCCCGGCTCGAGGCGCTCGGTGCGTCCGCCGGGCTGGGGCGCGCCGCGCTCGCGGCCCAGGCCGTCAGCGCGTTCCACGCCGTGGTGCACCTGCGGCGCGACGCCGGCCGGCGCCGGGTCGCGGAGATCGGGGTGGTCGAGAGGGAGGGCGCCGAGGGGCTGGTGGTGCGGACCGCGGTCCTCGTCGACCCGGACGGGGCCGTGAGCGCCGGTCCCGGGTGGGAGGCGCTCGCGGCACGCGTGGCCGCCCGGTCGTCGGCACCCGGCGCGGGTCGGGCGCCCGTGCCGTCACCGCCCGCGCCGGCACCGCCCCCGGCGCACCTCGGCCCCGAGGGGACCGTGCGCGCGCGCCGGCGGCCGTCGTGATCTCGCGGGCGGCGGCACCCGCGCTCCTCGTGCTCCTCGCGGTGGTCCTCGTGACGCCCCCCGCGGGACGGACGCGCCGCCGTGCACTGCCGCGCGCATCGGCGGCACCGCGGCGACCCGTGGGGCGGCCGGCGTGGTGGTCGCGGGTGGGCGGTGCCGGTGACCGCGACCCGTCGGAGGCGCTGGCGGCGACCGTCGTCGCGGTCGCCGCGGAGCTGCGTGCAGGACGCTCGCCGGCCGAGGCGTGGCGCCTGGGCGCGCACGTCCCCGTCGCGGCGGACGGAGTGCCGACGCAGCGGGACCTCCTGGCCGCCGTCGGGGCGCCGGGTGCGGGTCGCGGCCGGGACGGCTCCGCTGGTCCTCCGGGTCCTCTGGGAGCGTCGGGCACAGCGGGCGTACCGGGCTCACCAGGCGCGTCGGGCTCACCAGGTGCGCATGGCTCACCAGGTGCGCATGGCTCACCAGGTGCGCATGGCTCACCAGGTGCACCGGGCGTGCCTGGCGCACAGAGAGCACCGGGCGTACCAGGCGCACCGGGTCCACCGGGCCCGGGCAGCGTGCGGCGGCCGCGGGGGCGCCCGCTCCCGGCGGCACGGCGTCGAGCGGTCCTGCGTCGGGTCCACGCGGTCCGCGCCGCCACCCGGCTCGCGGGCGACCTGGGCGCGCCGCTCGCCGGCGTCCTCGAGGAGTGCGCCCGGTCGATGCAGGCGGACGCGGACGCCGAGACCGAGGTCCGGGCAGCGCTCGCGGGGCCGGAGCACACCACCCGGTTGCTGACGTGGCTCCCGGTGCTCGGCCTCGTGACCGGGGTCCTGCTCGGCGCCCGACCGCACGCCGTGCTGCTCGACGGCGGTGCCGGCTCGCTCACGGCCGGGACGGGGGTGCTCCTGACACTCGCGGGGCGGGTGTGGGTGGCCCGGATCGTCGCGGCTGCGCGGGAGCCCGGTCCCGGTCCCGAGGGAGCGCGGTGACCGAGGTGCTGCTCGTCGCGCTGGTCGTGGCGGCCTGGCTGCTGGCACGGCCGGACGCGCGACGCGTCTCCCCGCCCCGCACGAGCGACCCGGCCGTCGTCGAGGTCGAGGTGGACCTCGCTACGGCGGTGGACCTCGTCGCGGTCGCCGTCGAGGCCGGCGCCAGCGTCCCGCACGCGCTCCGGTCCGTCGGGGCCGCGATCGGCGGCAGGCGCGGCGACGACCTGGCGCGCGCTGGTGCGGCGGTCCTGCTGGGCGCGTCGTGGCCGACGGCCTGGGCCCACGCCCCGGTCCTCGGCGCGACGCTGGACGGGCTCGGCGCCGCGTGGGCGGGCGGGACAGCACCAGGACCGGCGCTGCGGACGGCCGCGGACGAGCTGCGTCGCCGTCGGGCGCGGGCGGCGCGCGACGCGGCCGGACGCCTCGGGGTGCGGCTGGTGCTGCCGCTCGGGCTGTGCTTCCTGCCGGCCTTCGTGCTCCTGGGGCTGGTCCCGGTGCTGGCGTCCTTCCTGTCACGGCTGCTCGGCTGACGTGGCCACGGCGTGCGGTCGTCGACCGCCCCGGGCGGGACGCGAGTCCTCCACAGGTCTCGCGGGATCCGGCGGTCCCCAGGTCGGGCGCGAGGGTCGGGCGGGGAC
>JACXUT010000027.1 GCA_014763765.1 Micrococcales bacterium | reverse complement strand
CGGCGGGTGCTGGCCGGGATCGGGGTCGTCGCGGGGGCTGCGGTTGTGCGGCACCGGGCGCTCCACTGGGGTGCGACGCAGGTCGAGCGCGCCGTGGACCTCCCGGGCGACGGCCTGCTCGTGCGGTCCGACCTCACCGCGACGCGGGCGATCACCGTCGCCGCGCCGCCCGAGCGCGTGTGGCCGTGGCTGGTGCAGCTCGGCTGGGGGCGTGGCGGCTTCTACTCCTACGACGCGCTCGAGAACCTCATCGGGCTCGGCATCCACTCGGCGGAGCGCGTGGAGCCGCAGTGGCAGGGCCTCGCCGTGGGCGACGCGGTGCACCTCGCGCCGCAGGTGGGGCTCGAGGTGCGCGTGCTCGAGCCCGAGCGCGCCCTGGTGCTCGCCGGCACCGCGCCGCAGGGCGGTCCCGCCGCGGTGCCCTACGACTTCACGTGGGCGTTCGTGCTCCGGCCCGGGCCCGAGGCCGGCACGACGCGCCTGGTCGTGCGCGAGCGGTACCTCTGCCGCACACCCGCGGCCCGGCCGCTGGTCGAGGTGGTGTCGGTGCTCAGCACCGTGATGTCCGAGCGGATGCTGCGCGGCGTCCGCGACCGCGCGGAGCGTGCCGCGTAGCGCGGTCGGCCACCACGGCATAGCGTCGGAGGGCGGGACCGGCACCGTGGTGCACGGGTCCCGCGGGACGGACGGACGACGGGAGCGGGCGTGGACGGGATCGGGGTGCTGACCGACGGGTTCGGCCGGATCGGCGGGCTGGTGCACGGCGTGCTGGACGGCCTGGGGGAGCAGGAGCTCACCGCCCGCCTCGGCCCGGAGGCCAACACGATCGCCTGGCTGGTGTGGCACCTGGCACGCGTCGAGGACGCCCAGGTCGCCGACCTCGCCGGGACCGAGCAGGTCTGGCACGCGCAGGGCTTCGCCGACCGGTTCGCGCTGCCGTTCGACCGCGGTGCCACCGGGTACGGGCAGTCGCCGGACGAGGTCGCGCAGGTGCGCGCGGACGCCTCGCTGCTGGGGGAGTACGCCGACGCGACGCGCGCCGCGACCGACGCCTACCTGGCGACCCTCGAGGACGCCGACCTCGCCCGCGTGGTCGACGAGCGCTGGGACCCGCCGGTGACGGTCGGCGTCCGGCTCGTCAGCGTCCTGGGGGACGTGCTCGAGCACGCCGGGCAGGCGGCGTACGTGCGCGGCGTCGTCACCGGGCGCTGACCGCCGCGCGCCCCGAGCACCCGCACCGACCCCGCCGACCCGTGCGCGTCGAGCCCGTCAGCCCCGAGGTCGTCGTCCGGCGCCTTGCCGACCGCGTCGGCGCCGACCTGGCGGGTGCGGCGTCCGGACGGCGGTGGCGGGTCGTCCTCGACGGCGCACCGCCCACCCTCCCGGGTGACCTGGCGGAGGCGCTGGTCGACCCGTTGCGGGCCCGCGGGCACGCGGTGGTCGTCGTGGCGGCGGCCGACTTCCTCCGTCCCGCCGGGGTCCGCCTCGAGCACGGCCGCACGGACCCGGACGCGCTGCTCGACGACGCGCTCGACGACGCCGCGCTGGTCCGGGAGGTGCTGCACCCGCTCGGCCCGGACGGCGACGGGACCTACCTGCCCGCGCTGCGCGACGCCGCCCGCGACCGCTCGGCGCGCGCCCGGCGCACCGCGGCCCCCGCAGGATCGGTGCTGCTGCTGCACGGCGGCCTGCTGCTCGGGCGGCGGCTGCCGGCCGACCTGACCGTGCACCTCGCCGTCCGTCCCGCCACCCTGGCCCGGCTGACGCCGCGGCAGGACGCGTGGCGCCTGGCCGCGGAGGAGCGGTACCGCGCGGAGGCGGACCCGGAGGGCACCGCGGACGTGGTCGTGCGCGTCGACGACCCGAGGCGGCCCGGCTGGGTCGTCGAGCGCTGAGCGGCGCCGGGGCCGGAGGTCCGTGGCAGCGCTCGTCCCGCGGGTGCATCCTGGGTGCGGGAGGCGAGGACGATGGCGGCGACGACGAGGTCGGCGGAGTACGACGCGTTCGGGCCCTGGGTCGACCGGGTCCGCGGACTCCAGGACGTGCCGCGGCTCTACCGCGACCACCCGCTCGACCTGGCGGCCAGCAGGCTGGTGCTCAAGGTCCCGCGCGACATCGCCCGGCGCGACGCGACGCCCGACATGGACCTCTACGACCACCTGCTCGTCCTCGGTCCCGACCGCTTCACCGCGCTGAGCCGCCGCGAGGGCGCGCGCTACGACGTGCGGGAGGTGCCGTACGCCGGCGTCGCCGCGGTGCGCACCAGCGTCGACCTGCTGGACGGGCGGCTCACCGTGCACGCGCTGACCGGGAGCCCGGTGCAGGTGCGGTTCAGCGGCTCCTCGGCGGACGTCGTCGGCGGCTTCGTCGACCTGCTGCGGCTGCTCGCCTGGCCGGCCGGCGCCGGCGGGGCGGACGCGGAAGCGCCGGCGCCGGGCGGTCCGGTGGACGACCACGGGCGCGTGCTGTCCCGCCGGGCGCTGGGCGACCGCGAGATCGGCCTCGTCGGCGCGTACCGGGAGGTCGCGGACCGCGAGCCCCGCCTCCGCACGCTCGCGGCGCACCCGCGGCGCGTCGTCACGCCGGCGTCCGGTGCGAGCCGCCTGCTGCACCTGCTGCACCCCATGACCGTCCAGGGCGCGGTCATCTGCTCCGACGGCCGCGAGCTCCAGGTGTTCGGCCGCGCGGCGTGGCTGGTCCGCGGCCGCACCCCGGTGCACTCCGAGTCGCGCCTGGTCCTGCCGGTCGCGCGCCTGACCGCCGTGCAGGAGCTCCGGCACCCGCGCTACCCGGACGTCACCGTCGTGGTGCTGCGCGCCGGCGACACCGAGATCGAGCTGCCGGTCCCGTCGGACTCCGACGCGCGGCGGGTGCTCACCGGCCTGGCCCCGGGAGTGTGAGGGAGAGGCGTCCCGGGAGCGCCCGACCCCGGCCGGGCGCCGTCGAGCGCCCTGCTACCTCTTGGTGACGGTCACGTCGACGGTGTCACCGACGTTCTTGCCGAGCGCCCGGCGGACCTTCGCGCTGAGCGAGATCATGTGCGCGCCCGTCCCGGTGACCATGGCCCCGACGTCGTCCAGGACGACGTCGTCGACCGTCGCGTCGACCCTCACGGTCCTGCCGGTCCCGAAGAACTCAGCGGATCCCGGGATCTCGACGCAGCTCCACACGTCCCCCTTGATCTCGACGCCGATCGACGTCCGGAAGCTCAGCTTCTCCGTGGTCACGCGCCGAGCCTATGCGGCCTCCGCGCGACCCGCCCTCCGCGGTGGCCCACCGGAGGCCGCCGCGGTCGTCGCGCCCGGCCGGGGTCGCGACCGAGCCGGGGGGGCGTGACCTGCACCCGGGGACGACGAGAGCCCCAGGTCTGTGACCTGGGGCTCTGCGTGGTGGGCGATACTGGGATCGAACCAGTGACCTCTTCCGTGTCAGGGAAGCGCGCTACCGCTGCGCCAATCGCCCGGGCGATACGAGGTGGAGATGGGATTCGAACCCACGTATACGGCTTTGCAGGCCGCTGCCTCGCCTCTCGGCCACTCCACCCTGAGACCTCAGTCCTCAGCGACCGAGGTGGTCGGCCGGGAGTGTCTGCCTCCGAGCGGACGACGGGATTCGAACCCGCGACCCTCACCTTGGCAAGGTGATGCTCTACCACTGAGCCACGTCCGCGCGCCACGTTCCACCGGTTCTCACCGGCTTTCCGGGTGCGTCGAGAACTTTAGCCCAGTCCGGACGCGAGAGTCCAACCGGCCCCCGGCACCCCCGGAGTTCCGCACGATCACGCGGGTCGCCCGGCGTGTCGGCCGGCGCGGACGTGCGCCGGGGGAGTCGCGGGGCGGCGGCTGGCTACCGTGAGCCCGTGTCCCGCGACTCCCGTGCCGCTCGCCGCCGCCCCGTCCGCCGGCCGGACGGGGCCGCGGGCGGCGTGGCGTGGTTCGGCGGGCGGGTGCTGCACGACGCGGTCGAGCACGTGCCGGACGTGGCCGCCGAGCCGGACCGCCTCCGGGCGCCGGGGCACTGGGTGCTGGTCGGGGAGTTCGAGGGGCGGGTCGCGGCCTGGCGGTTCGCGTCGTCGCGACCTGGTGCCGTCGACGACGACGACGGCACGGGGTGGCACGGCCCCGGCCCCGGGAGCTGGCGGTCGTCGCTGTCCCGGCAGGGGTACGTCGACGGCGTCGGGGCGGTGCGGTCCGCGATCCGGGAGGGGACGGTCTACCAGGCCAACCTCTGCCGGGTGCTGAGCGCCCCGCTGCCCGCCGGCCCGGGCGGCGCCGAGCCCGACGCGCGCGCCCTGGGCGCCCTGCTCGCGGCGGGCAACCCCGCGCCGTACGCGGGCGGCGTCCACGTCCCGGCGGGGGCGGCGGTGCCGCCGGTGTGGGTGGTCACCGCGTCGCCGGAGCTCTTCCTGCGGGTCGCGGACGGCTGGGTGACGTCCGCGCCGATCAAGGGCACCGCCCCGGAGCCGGAGGGCCTGACCGCCAAGGACCACGCCGAGAACGTGATGATCACCGACCTGGTGCGCAACGACCTCCAGCGGGTGTGCGAGCCGGGGACGGTCGAGGTCACGACGCTGCTGGGCGTCGAGCGGCACCCGGGCCTCGCCCACCTCGTCTCGACGGTGCGCGGCCGTCTCCGCGCGGACGTGCTGGACGGTCCGCTCTGGGGCGACGTGCTGGGGGCGACGTTCCCGCCCGGCTCGGTGTCCGGGGCGCCGAAGCGGGCGGCGCTGGACCTGCTGGCGCGTCTCGAGCCCGTGCCCCGCGGGGTGTACTGCGGCGCGGTCGGCCTGGTCGACGTCGCGGAGGACGGCGCCGTGTCCGGCGAGCTGGCCGTCGGGATCCGGACGTTCGCGTGGCGGGACGGCGTGCTGCGGTTCGGGACCGGTGCGGGCATCACGTGGGGGAGCGACGCCGAGGCCGAGTGGGCGGAGACGGAGCTCAAGGCGCGGCGGCTCGTCGCGCTGGCGTCGGGCGCGGGGGACGCGGCCCCGGTGCGAGACTGACCGGCGTGGTGACGGCGACGACGGTGCTGTGGGCGGACGGGCGGCTGCGCGACCCGGCCGAGCCCGTGCTGCCCGGCACCGACGCCGGGTTCACGACCGGGCTCGGGGTGTTCGAGACCTGCGCGGTGCGGTCGGGGCGCGCGTTCGCCCTGAGCCGGCACCTGGCGCGGCTCACCGCGTCGTTGCGGGCGCTGGACCTGCCGACCGTCCCGGAGCAGGACGTGCGCGAGGCCGTCACGGCCGTCCTCGGCGCGGGGGGCCCGGAGGTGGGCCGGCTCCGGGTCACCGTGGGCGCGGGCGTCCCGTCCGGGCGTCCCTCGCTCGTGGTCGCCGCCGGCCCGGCGCCCGTGCGCGGTCCCGCGCGCGTGGTGCGCTCGCGCTGGGTGCGCAACGAGCGCTCGCCGCTCGCGGGGCACAAGTCGACGTCGTACGCCGCGGACGTGCTCGCTCTGGCCGCGGCGACGGCGGCCGGGGGGAACGAGGCGCTGCTGGCCAACACGCGCGGTGAGCTCTGCGAGGGGACCGGCTCCAACGTGTTCGTCGAGCGCGACGGGGAGCTGCTGACCCCCGCGACGGCGTCCGGGTGCCTGCCCGGTGTGACGCGGGCGCTGGTCCTGGAGTGGGCTGAGGAGGCCGGCCTGCCGGTGCGGGAGGCCCACGAGGGCGAGCTGCCGTGGTCCGTCGTGGAGGACGTGCGCCGCGGAGGGGCCGGGCTGGCGCTGAGCGGGTCGCTGCGCGGGTTCGCGGCGGTGGCCGTCGTGGAGGGCACGGAGGTGGCCGCGGGTCCGCTGACGGAGCGGGTGGCCGCGCTCGTCGCCGAGCGGTCGGCGTCGGACCTCGACCCCTGACGGGGTGGAGCCGGCCGGTGTCAGGCGGTGAGGAGCGCGGCGATCAGCGCCGCGATCTCGCCCTCCATGCGGTCGCTCTCGGCGCCCAGGGCGACGAGCTGCTCCGTGGCGGTGAGGAAGCGCTCGAGCGGCTCCGACGGGGCGGCGAGCAGCGCGCTGCCCTCGACGCCCGTCAGGGAGATCAGCGTGAACAGCGGGTCCTCGTCGCGCCAGACCTGCACGTCGCCGCTGCCCGCGGGGTCGTCGGCGTCGGCGAGCATGCCCTGGAGCAGCAGCTCGCGGCCGAGCAGCCACACGGAGGTGGACTGCGGGCTCGTGAACACGGCGCGCACCGTGTAGGGGTCGCTCACGCGGTACGACAGCTCCGCGGTCACCGGCAGGACGCTGGCGTCGGAGCTGATGAGCTGCATGGCGACGGACTCGACGACGTCGTACGAGCGCTGGGCCACCGCATCCTCCTTCACCACACGTCTGACGTGGAGACCATGATGGCAGCCGCGGTGGCCCGCGCCGAGACGTGGACGCGAGTTTCACCCGGTGGGACTGCTCAGCGACGCGTCGGGGCTGCCGAGAACGGTCCCCGCACGGGTGCCCGGCGGGCTCGATCCCGCTGGTGGAGCGGGATCCCCGGGGGTCGCGCCGCCGGTTTCGTCTCCCGGCCGCGGGTCGGGTAGAGTTGTCGACCGCCGGGCGATTGGCGCAGTGGTAGCGCGCTTCGTTCACACCGAAGAGGTCACTGGTTCGAACCCAGTATCGCCCACCGGCTCACGGCCCCCGGTCCCTGCGGACCGGGGGCCGTCCGCGTCCCCGGGCCCTGCGTCCCGGAGGTGTCGTGACCGGTCGGTAGCATCGACCCGGACCCCGTGCGCCAGGCGCGGGCCGACCGGAGGAGACATCTCAGTGTCCGAGCTCATCAGCCTCACCGTCGACGGCACCCGCACCACCGCCGAGACGGGGACGACGGGCACGGACCTGTTCGCCGACCGCCGCGACGTCGTCGTGGCCCGCGTCGACGGCGAGCTCTGGGACCTGTCCCGGCCGCTGCCCGACGGCGCCGTCGTCGAGGGCGTCACCATCGGCTCGCCGGACGGCCTGGCGGTGCTCCGCCACTCCGCGGCGCACGTGCTGGCGCAGGCCGTCCAGGAGGTCAACCCGAAGGCGCGTCTGGGCATCGGCCCGCCCGTCACCGACGGCTTCTACTACGACTTCGACGTCGAGACCCCGTTCACCCCGGAGGACCTCAAGGCCCTCGAGAAGGTGATGAGCCGCATCGTGCGCGAGGGGCAGACCTTCCGGCGCGTCGAGGTGACGGACGACCAGGCGCGCGAGCTCGCCGCCGACGAGCCGTACAAGCTCGAGCTCATCGGCCTGAAGTCGACGGCCGACACCGCGGGCGAGGGCGCGTCGGTGGAGGTGGGCTCCGGCGGGCTGACCTACTACCAGAACGTGCGCGGCGCGGGCCGGGAGTCGGAGACGGTCGTGTGGCAGGACCTCTGCCGCGGCCCCCACCTGCCCAGCACCAAGCTCATCGGCAACGGGTTCCAGCTCACCCGCTCCGCGGCGGCGTACTGGCGCGGCTCGGAGAAGAACCCGCAGCTCCAGCGCATCTACGGCACCGCGTGGCCGACCAAGGACGAGCTCAAGGCGTACCTGGACCGCGTCGCGGAGGCCGAGCGCCGCGACCACCGGCGCCTGGGCGCCGAGCTGGACCTGTTCTCGTTCCCGGACGAGATCGGCTCGGGGCTCGCGGTGTTCCACCCCAAGGGCGGCATCATCCGCATGGAGATGGAGGAGTACTCGCGGCGCAAGCACGTCGAGGCGGGCTACTCGTTCGTCAACTCCCCGCACATCACCAAGGGCAGGCTGTTCGAGACCAGCCGGCACCTCGACTGGTACGCGGACGGCATGTACCCGCCGATGAAGCTCGACACCGAGTACCACGAGGACGGCACGGTCAAGCGCGAGGGCCAGGACTACTACCTCAAGCCCATGAACTGCCCGATGCACAACCTGGTGTTCGGCGCGCGCGGCCGCTCCTACCGCGAGCTCCCGCTGCGGCTGTTCGAGTTCGGCACGGTGTACCGGTACGAGAAGTCGGGCGTCGTGCACGGCCTGACGCGCGCCCGGGGGTTCACCCAGGACGACGCCCACATCTACACGACCCGCGAGCAGATGCGCGACGAGCTCGCCTCGCTGCTCGGGTTCGTGCTCGACCTGCTGCGCGACTACGGCCTGGACGACTTCTACCTCGAGCTCTCGACGCGGGACCCGGAGAAGTCCGTCGGTGACGACGCGACCTGGGACGAGGCGACCGAGACGCTGCGCGAGGTCGCGACCGGGTCGGGCCTGCAGCTCGTCGACGACCCGGGCGGCGCCGCGTTCTACGGGCCGAAGATCTCGGTCCAGGCCAAGGACGCGATCGGCCGGACGTGGCAGCTGTCGACGATCCAGCTGGACTTCTTCGAGCCGGAGCTCTTCGAGCTCGAGTACACGGCGGCCGACGGCACCCGGCAGCGGCCCGTGATGATCCACCGCGCGCTGTTCGGCTCGATCGAGCGGTTCTTCGCGATCCTCGTCGAGCACTACGCGGGCGCGTTCCCGGCCTGGCTCGCGCCGGTCCAGGTGCTCGCCGTGCCGGTCGCCGAGCCGTTCGAGCCGTACCTGGACGAGGTGGTGGCCCGGCTGCGCGCCCAGGGCATCCGCGCCGAGCTCGACCGCTCCAGCGACCGGTTCGGCAAGAAGATCCGCAACGCCAGCACGCAGAAGATCCCGTTCGTGCTCATCGCCGGCGGGGAGGACGCGGAGGCCGGCGCGGTGTCGTTCCGGTACCGCGACGGCCGCCAGGAGAACGGCGTGCCGGTGGCGGACGCGATCGAGCGCATCGTGGCGGCCGTGCGCGAGCACGCGCAGGTCTGAGCGGATGGTCCAGGACGCGCCGGACGGCGTGCCCGGCGACGCGGTGGTGCAGGACGACACCGCGCTCGCCGGGGTGCCGGACGGCTTCGGGCGGCTCTGGGTCCCGCACCGCATGGCGTACATCGGCGGGGAGAACAAGCCGGCCGACGCGTCGGCGGGTGACGGCTGCCCGTTCTGCCGGGCACCGACGCTGAGCGACGAGGACGGCCTGGTCGTCGCGCGCGGCCGGACGGCGTACGTGCTGCTGAACCTCTACCCGTACAACGGCGGCCACGTGCTGGTCGCCCCGTACCGGCACGTCGCGGACTACACCGACCTCACCGGGGACGAGGTGGCCGAGGTCGCCGAGCTCACCCGCACCGCGATGCGGGTGCTCCGCGCCGTCAGCGCCCCGCACGGGTTCAACCTCGGCATGAACCAGGGTGACGTCGCGGGGGCCGGCATCGCCGCGCACCTGCACCAGCACGTCGTGCCCCGGTGGCCGGGCGACGCGAACTTCCTGCCCGTGATCGGCCGGACGCGCGCCCTGCCCGAGCTGCTGTCCGACACCCGCGCGCGGCTCGCCGCCGCGTGGCCGCCCGCGCCCGCCGGGGACCCGGCCGGCGCCCAGAGAGGATGACCCGCCTGTGCTGAACGGACTGCGGGGAGCCATGACGCGGCTCTTCACGCCGGTGGCCGACGCCCTGCTCAAGCGGGGGGTGTCCCCGGACGCCGTCACGGTCACCGGCACCGTGGCCGTGGTCGCGGCCGCGCTGTGGCTGTACCCGACCGGGCACTTCCTGGCGGCGAGCCTCGTCATCGCGTTCTTCGCGCTGACCGACTCGCTCGACGGCGTCATGGCGCGCCGCGCCGGGCGGTCCGGCCCGTGGGGCGCGTTCCTCGACTCGACGCTGGACCGGTTCGGCGACGCGGCGATCTTCTCCGGCCTCGTGCTGTGGTTCGCGGGGGAGGGCGA
The DNA here is from genome assembly GCA_014763765.1 of Micrococcales bacterium. GTDB lineage: Bacteria > Actinomycetota > Actinomycetes > Actinomycetales > Cellulomonadaceae > Cellulomonas. The sequence continues at coordinate 17,294 of JACXUT010000027.1, read as the reverse complement.
CTCCCGCTGGGGCCTGGCCGCCGCCCTCGCGTGCCTCGTGACGGGGTCCGTGGTGCCGTACGCCCGGGCGCGCGCCGAGGGCCTCGGGATGACGGCGGCCGTCGGCATCGCGGAGCGCGCGGACCGGCTCGCGACCGTGCTGGTCGCGACCGCCCTGGTGGGCGTCGGCCTGCCGCAGGTGGTCCTGGAGGTCGCGCTCACCCTGCTGGCGGTGGCGGCGCTCGTGACGGTGGTGCAGCGGATGGTGACGGTCCGGCGGCAGGCGGGGGCGGCGGCGTGAGCGCGCCGGCGGACGAGCCGCTGGGCCGGTTCGACGTCGCACGGGTGTTCGCGCTCGGCTGGCGCGTCGTCGGCAAGGTGCCCGACCCGGTGGTGCGGGGCCTGTTCCGGCTCGTCGCCGACGTCGCGTGGGTGCTGCGGGGCAGCGGGGTCCGCCAGCTCGAGGCGAACCTGCGCCGCGTCCGGCCGGACGCCCGGCCCGACGAGCTGCGTCGCCTCACCCTGCTCGGCATGCGCTCGTACATGCGCTACTACGGCGAGGCGTTCGCGCTGGTCGGCGCCACGCAGGACCAGATCGCCGCGCGCGTGCGCCTGGTGGACCCCGGCGAGGTGGTCGGCGAGATCCGGCGTGGCCGCATGGTCGTCATGGCGCTGGGGCACCTGGGCAACTGGGACCTCGCGGGCGCGTGGGCGACGACGCACCTGGGCCGGACGGTGACGGTCGCGGAGCGGCTCGAGCCCGAGGCCCTGTTCCAGGAGTTCCTGCGCTTCCGCGAGGGCATCGGGCTGGAGATCATCCCGCTGTCCGGGTCCGGCGGCGGGGTGTTCCGCGAGCTGGTGCGCGCCGTCAAGCAGGGCCCCGGCGGGCTCGTGCCGCTGCTCGCCGACCGCGACCTGACGGCGCGCGGCGTGGAGGTCGACCTGTTCGGCGAGCGCGCCCGCGTCGCCGCCGGGCCGGCGGCGCTGGCGGTGGCCACCGGCGCCCCGCTGTGCGCCGCCTCGATCACCTACGAGCGGCTGCACGGCGAGCGGCGGCGCCGGGCGGGCACCGCCTGGGGCGTGGTCATCGAGTTCGGCCGGATGCTGACGGTGCCCGAGGACGTGCCGCGCGCCCAGCGGGTCGCCGTCCTCACGCAGGCCTGGGTGGACGACCTGGAGGCCGGCATCGGGCGGGCGCCGCAGGACTGGCACATGCTGCAGAAGGTCTTCGTCGCCGACCTCGACCCCGAGCGGTACGCCCGCACCCGCGCCGCCGCGGGGGAGACGACGGGGGAGGCCGCACCGTGACGCCCGCCGCCGGCCGGCCGCTGCGGATCGGCATCGTCTGCCCGTACTCGTTCGACGTCCCGGGCGGCGTGCAGTTCCACGTCCGGGACCTCGCGGAGGCGCTCATCGCCCGCGGTCACAGCGTGGGCGTCCTCGCGCCCGCGGACGACGACACCCCGATCCCGCCGTACATGACGTCGGCCGGCAAGGCGGTCCCGGTCCGCTACAACGGCGCCGTCGCCCGCCTGACGTTCGGTCCGCTCACGGCGGCGCGCGTCCGGCGCTGGCTCGAGGCCGGGCAGTTCGACGTGCTGCACCTGCACGAGCCCGTGACCCCGTCGCTCAGCATGCTGGCGCTGTGGATCGCCGACGGCCCCGTCGTCGCGACCTTCCACTCCTCGCTCGTGCGCTCCCGGTCGCTGCAGCTCGCGTACCCGCTGGTGCGGCAGTCGCTCGAGAAGATCAGCGCCCGGATCGCGGTGTCCGAGGACGCGCGCCGCACCCTCGTCGAGCACCTCGGCGGCGACGCCGTGGTGATCCCCAACGGCGTCTACGTGGACGCGTTCGCCCGGGCGGGCACGGACCCGCGCTGGGTCGGCACCCCCGAGAGGCCGACCGTGGTGTTCCTCGGCCGCCTGGACGAGTCCCGCAAGGGCCTGCCGGTGCTGCTCGACGCGGTCCCGGCGGTCCGGCGGGCGTTCCCCGGGGTCCGGTTCCTGGTCGCCGGCCGCGGCGAGACCGGCCCCGAGGAGGCGCGCGAGCTGCTCGGGGACGACGCGGAGGCCGTCGAGTTCCTGGGCGGCGTCAGCGACGAGGACAAGGCGCGTCTCCTGGCGTCGGCCGACGTCTACTGCGCGCCGCAGACCGGCGGCGAGTCGTTCGGGATCGTGCTCGTGGAGGCGATGAGCGCCGGCACGGCGGTCGTGGCCTCGGACCTCGGGGCGTTCCGCCGGGTGCTCGACGACGGCCGGGCCGGCGTGCTGTTCCGCACCGGCGACTCCGCGGACCTCGCCCGCACGCTCGGTGACCTGCTGGCCGACCCGGACCGTCGCGCACGCGTCGCAGCGGCGGGGGAGGCGGCCGTCGGCCGGTACGACTGGTCGTCGGTCACCCACGAGGTGCTGACGGTGTACGAGATGGCGGTGGAGGGCAGCGAGGCGCCCGTCGGCGAGGACCCGACGTCCCGCCGCGGCGCGCGGCTCGACGTGCTGCGCCGGCGGAGGGGTGACGAGTGAGCTGGTCCGAGACGGCCGTCCTGGTGGTGGCCGTGGTGCTGCTGGTGGTCTGGTGGTCGTGGGTCGCCGCGTCCCGGATCGACCGGCTGCACCGCAAGGTCGCGGCGTCGCGCGCCGTCGTCGACACGCAGCTGCTCCGGCGTGCCTCCGCGGCGTCCACGCTCGCCGCGTCCGGAGTGCTCGACCCCGTGAGCAGCGTGCTCGTGGGCGAGGCGTCGTGGGCGTCCATCACCGCGGGCGACGCGCAGACGCAGGGCATGGCGCGCCTGCCGGCCGAGCTGCGCGGCACGGCCCGTGCGGGCACCGGCAGCCCCGACGTCGCCGACCGGGGCCTGGTGGAGAGCGAGCTGTCCGCGACGCTGCGCGAGGCCCTCGCCGACCCGCAGGAGGTCGCGGAGCTGCGCGAGGAGCCGGGCGCGGCCGAGCTGCTCGCCGCGCTGGCGGACGCCTGGTACCGCGTGCAGCTCGCCCGGCGCTTCCACAACGAGGCCGTCGCCCAGGCGCAGCGGATGCGCCGCGGCTGGGCGGTCCGCACGCTGCGGCTCGCCGGGCGCGCGCCCATGCCGCAGACGCTCGAGCTCGACGACGCGTGGCCGCCGGCGCTGGGCCGGCCGGGAGCGCCGCCCGCCGCACCTTGAGCCGGTCGCCCGCCCCGGGGCAGCGGGCCGCCGGTCGCCACCGGCCGCCCGGGCGCACGGGCGGCGACACCGTCCTCCGAGGCGCGGACGGCACCGCGACGGCCCCTCCGCCGCGACTACGATGACCGAGGAACCCATCCCCCTCCCGAACTGCGAGGCCACCGTGACCAGCGACACCACCCCCTCCGCCCCCGCCGACGCGCCCGCGGTCGGCACCGCCCGCGTCAAGCGCGGCATGGCGGAGATGCTCAAGGGCGGCGTGATCATGGACGTCGTCACCCCGGAGCAGGCGAAGATCGCCGAGGACGCCGGCGCGGTGGCCGTCATGGCGCTGGAGCGCGTGCCCGCCGACATCCGCGCCCAGGGCGGCGTGGCCCGCATGAGCGACCCCGACCTGGTCGACGGCATCGTCAACGCGGTGTCCATCCCCGTGATGGCCAAGGCCCGCATCGGCCACTTCGTCGAGGCGCAGGTGCTCCAGGCGCTCGGCGTCGACTACGTGGACGAGTCGGAGGTGCTGACCCCGGCCGACTACGCGCACCACATCGACAAGTGGCAGTTCACCGTGCCGTTCGTGTGCGGCGCCACCAACCTCGGCGAGGCGCTGCGGCGCATCACCGAGGGCGCGGCGATGATCCGCTCCAAGGGCGAGGCCGGCACCGGCGACGTGTCGAACGCCACGACGCACATGCGGACCATCCGCGACGAGATCCGCCGCCTGTCCTCGCTGCCGGAGGACGAGCTGTTCCTCGCCGCCAAGGAGCTCCAGGCGCCGTACGACCTGGTGGTCGAGGTCGCCCGGGCCGGCAAGCTGCCGGTCGTGCTGTTCACGGCGGGCGGCATCGCGACCCCCGCGGACGCGGCGATGATGCGCCAGCTCGGCGCCGAGGGCGTGTTCGTCGGCTCCGGCATCTTCAAGTCGGGCAACCCGGCTCAGCGCGCCGCGGCGATCGTCAAGGCGACGACGTTCTACGACGACCCCGACGTGATCGCCAAGGTCTCGCGCGGCCTGGGTGAGGCGATGGTCGGCATCAACGTCGACGACGTGCCGGTGCCGCACCGTCTGGCCGAGCGCGGCTGGTGACCGGACCGCTGCCGTCCGACGGCCCGTCGACCCCCGCGGGGGCCGGCGGGCCGTCGCCGTCCGCGACCGCGTCGGCGCTCGGTGCCGACTGGGTGCTGGGGGAGGACGGCCTGCGGTTCCGGCGGGCCGCCCGCGTGCTGCTGCTCGACGCGGACGACCGGTTGCTGCTGGTGCGCGGGCACGACGCCGACCAGCCGGAGCGGTCCTGGTGGTTCACGGTCGGCGGGGGCATCGACCCGGGGGAGGACGAGCGTGCCGCAGCGCTGCGGGAGCTGCGCGAGGAGACCGGGCTGCTGCTGGACGACGGGGCGCTGGTGGGGCCGGTGCTGACGCGGTCCGCGGTGTTCGACTTCTACGCCGAGCGGTGCCGCCAGGACGAGGTGTTCTTCCTGGCGCGCGTCGGGTCGGCGCTCGACACCGGGACGATCGACCGGGCGGGGTGGACGGACGTCGAGCTCGACCTGCTGGACGAGATGCGGTGGTGGCACCTGGACGACCTCGCCGCGGAGAGCCGGGAGGTGTTCCCGGAGGGGCTGCCGGACCTCGTGCGGCCGCTGCTCGGCGGGTGGGACGGGACCGTGCGCCACCTCGGCCTCCAGCGCGACGACTGATTTCCGTACCGGGGGGTAACTTCGGGGGTCGCGGTTCAGGTATCGTCGGCCGGTGCCCATCTCGACCTCCCCTGTGACCCGCATGCACCGCAGCGGCATCCGCACGCTCATGGAGCTGGCGATGCGCGACCCGGAGGCCATCCGGCTGGAGATCGGCGAGCCCGACGTGCCGACGCCCGCGCACGTCGTCGAGGCGGCCGGCCGCGACGCCGCCGCCGGGCACACCGGCTACACGTCCAGCACCGGCAGCCCCGAGCTGCGCGAGGCCCTGGCCGAGAAGGTGCGTCGCGTCAACGGCCTCGACGTCACCGCGGCCGACGTCGTCGTCACGCACGGCGCGATGCACGGGCTCGCCATGGCGATCAACGCGCTCGCCGGGCCGGGGGACGAGATCCTCGTGCCGGACCCGGAGTTCCCGAACTGGCGGATGGCCGCCGTGGCCGCGGGCGTCGGCGTCGGCACCTACCCGGCACGGGCCGCGAACGGGTTCGTGCCGACGCTCGCCGACATCGAGGCGGCGATCACCCCGGCGACCCGCGCGGTCGTGGTCTGCTCCCCGAACAACCCCACCGGCGCGATGTACCCGGCCGAGCTGCTCGCGGGCGTCGTCGAGCTGGCGCGCGAGCACGACCTGTGGGTGTTCTCGGACGAGTGCTACGAGGCCATCACGTTCGACCAGCCGCACACCAGCCCCGCCGCGTTCGACACCGACGGGCGCGTGCTGACGTTCTTCTCGTTCTCCAAGACCTACGCGATGACGGGCTGGCGCCTCGGCTACGTCGTCTCGCGCGACCCCGGGGTGATCGACCTGCTCGGCCAGGTCGCCGAGGCGACCGTCGCCTGCCCGTCCTCCGTCAGCCAGCGGGCCGCCCTCGCCGCGCTGTCCGGGCCGCAGGACGACGTCGCCGCCGCGGTCGCGTCCTACCGGGAGCGGCGCGACGCCGCGGTGGCGCTGCTCGACGCGCGCGGCGTGCCGTCCGTGCCGCCGCGCGGGGCGTTCTACCTCATGGTCGACGTGTCGGCCGCGACGACCGACTCGGAGGCGTTCGCCCTGCGGCTGCTCGACGAGCGGCACGTCTCCGTCTCGCCCGGCAGCGCGTTCGGCGCCGGGGGCGAGGGCATGGTCCGGGTCTCGCTCGCGAGCGAGCGCACGGCCCTGCTCGAGGGGCTGTCCCGCCTGGCCGACATGGTCGACGCGTGGCAGGCCGTCGAGGTCCCGGCGGCCGTGCGCGAGGCGCTGGACGGAGCAGTCACCGCCGATTCGTAGGATGAGGCGCGTGAGCGCTTCCCCCACCATCGGTGTCCTCGCCCTGCAGGGCGACGTCCGCGAGCACCTCGCCGCCCTCCGCGGCAGCGGTGCCGAGGCCGTGCCCGTGCGGCGCACCTCCGAGCTCGACGCCGTCGACGCCCTCGTGCTGCCCGGCGGCGAGTCCACGACCATCGACAAGCTGCTGCGCGCGTTCGACCTGGACGCGCCCGTGCGGGAGCGGCTCGCGGGCGGCATGCCGGCGTACGGGTCCTGCGCCGGCATGATCCTGCTCGCCGACCGGATCGAGGGCGGCATCGACGGGCAGCGGACCCTGGGCGGGCTCGACGTGACCGTGCGGCGCAACGCGTTCGGCCGGCAGGTCGACTCGTTCGAGACCGACCTGCGCATCGACGGCGTCCCCGGCAGCGACACCGACCCGGTGCACGCCGTCTTCATCCGGGCGCCCTGGGTCGAGGAGGTCGGACCCGCCGCCACCGCCCTGGCCCGCGTGGAGTCCGGGCCCGCCGCCGGTAGGATCGTCGCGGTGCGCCAGGGCTCGTTGCTCGCCACGTCCTTCCACCCGGAGGTGACGGGGGACACGCGGGTGCACCGGCTGTTCGTCGAGATCGTCCGCGACGCCCTGTGAGAGCGGGGCGCGACCCGCTGCCGGGTCGCGCCGCACCGCCGGCCGGGGGAGCGCAGGGACGGCGCGGGATACGAGAGGGAAGCGATGTCGGGGCACTCCAAGTGGGCCACCACGAAGCACAAGAAGGCCGTGATCGACGCGAAGCGCGGCAAGCTCTTCGCGAAGCTCATCAAGAACATCGAGGTCGCCGCGCGCACCGGCGGCGGTGACCCGGCGGGCAACCCGACGCTCTACGACGCGATCCAGAAGGCCAAGAAGACCTCGGTCCCGAACGACAACATCGAGCGCGCGGTCAAGCGCGGCTCCGGTGCCGAGGCCGGCGGCGCGGACTACCAGACGATCCTGTACGAGGGCTACGGCCCCGGCGGCATCGCGGTGCTCGTCGAGTGCCTCACCGACAACCGCAACCGCGCGGCCGCCGACGTGCGCGTGGCGTTCACGCGCAGCGGCGGGCAGATGGCCGACCCCGGATCGGTCTCGTACCTGTTCTCGCGCAAGGGCGTCGTCATGGTCCCCAAGGAGGGCACCACCGAGGACGACGTCATGATGGCGGTGCTCGAGGCCGGCGCCGAGGAGGTCAACGACGCGGGCGACCAGTACGAGGTGCTGTCCGAGGCCACCGACCTGGTGCCCGTCCGGACCGCGCTGCAGGACGCCGGCATCGAGTACGACTCCGCCGACGTGGTGTTCTACCCGGCCACCCAGATCGAGGTGGACGCCGAGGGCGCCCGCAAGATCCTGCGCCTCATCGACGCGCTCGAGGACTCCGACGACGTGCAGAACGTCTACGCGAACTTCGACGCCTCCGACGAGGTCATGGCGGAGCTCGACGCCGACTGACCCCGCGTGGCGGCCCCCGCGGCCGCGCGCCCGACGACGCCCCGCGCCCCCCGTGCGCCGCGGGGCGTCGTCGCGTCCGGGCGCCTGCCGGGACGGCGGAGGGATCCGGACGCACCGACACGCCGGGCGTGTCCGCCCGCCCGGATCCGGACGGCGCGTCGGGGGGCTGCGAGGATGGCCGGGTGCGCGTACTCGGTGTGGACCCCGGCCTGACCCGGTGCGGGCTGGGCGTCGTCGACGGGCTGCCCGGCCGGAAGGTGCGGATGGTCGCCGTCGGCGTCGCGCAGAGCGCGGCCACGCAGGACGTCGACCAGCGCCTGCTGGTCATCGCGGCGAGCATCGACGAGTGGCTCGAGGAGCACGCGCCCGACGCGCTCGCCGTGGAGCGCGTGTTCGCGCAGCACAACGTCCGGACCGTCATGGGCACGGCGCAGGTCGCGGGCATCGCGATGCTGGCCGCCGCGCGTCGCCGCATCCCGGTGGCCATGCACACGCCCTCGGAGGTCAAGGCCGCGGTGACCGGCAACGGCCGCGCCGACAAGCCGCAGGTGCAGTCGATGGTGCAGCGGCTGCTGTCCCTCGACGAGCTGCCGCGCCCGGCCGACGCCGCCGATGCGCTGGCGCTGGCGATCTGCCACCTGTGGCGCCCCGCGGGGGCGGTCGGCGCGCCGCAGCGGGCGCCGGGCTCGCTCACCGCCGCGCAGCGGGCCTGGGCGCAGGCGGAGCAGGCGGCGCGCCGCGTCCGCGCCTGACCCCGCGCCCGGCGGGGCGGCGCGTGTCGTTCGTACACGTGTTCGCACGGCCGTGGCAGACTGCACGCCGACGTCCGACCTCGCGGCGTCCGACGGGAAGGAGCCGGTGTGATCGCCTCGGTGCACGGGACGGTGCAGGCCGTGCGGCTGGACGCCGCCGTGGTGGAGGTCGGCGGCGTCGGCATGCTCGTGCAGGCGACCCCGGCCACGCTCGCCGGCCTGCGCGTCGGCCAGCAGGCCACGCTGCACACGTCGCTCGTCGTCCGCGAGGACTCGCTGACGCTGTTCGGGTTCGCGGACGGCGACGAGCGGGAGGTGTTCGAGGTGCTCCAGACGGTCAGCGGCGTCGGGCCCCGGCTCGCGCTGGCGATGCTCGCGGTGCACACCCCGGACGGCCTGCGGCGCGCGGTCGCGGACGAGGACCTCGCGGCCCTCAAGCGGGTCCCCGGCATCGGGCACAAGGGCGCGCAGCGGATCGTCCTCGAGCTCGCCGACCGGCTCGGCGCCCCCGCGGTGGTCGGCGTCCCGGGCGGCCCGGCGGCGGCGGCGCGCCCCGGCGACCGCCGCGACCAGGTCGTCGAGGCGCTGGTCGGGCTGGGGTGGAACCAGAAGGCGGCGGCCGACGCGGTCGCGGGCGTGCTGGAGGGCGGCGACGAGCCGGTCGCCGAGTCCGAGGTCGCGGGCGTGCTGCGCGCGGCGCTCCGGGCCCTGGGCGGTGGGCGTGGCTGACGCGGACTCCGTCGTGCGCCCGGAGGCCGACGACCTCGAGCGGGCGGCCGAGGCGGCGCTGCGGCCCCGCCACCTCGCGGAGTTCGTCGGGCAGCGGGTGGTGCGCGAGCAGCTCTCGCTGGTGCTGCAGGCGGCGCTCGGCCGGGGGCGTGCACCGGACCACGTGCTGCTGTCCGGCCCGCCCGGGCTCGGCAAGACGACGCTGGCCATGATCATCGCGGCGGAGCTGGGGACGTCGCTGCGCGTCACGAGCGGCCCGGCGATCCAGCACGCGGGGGACCTCGCGGCGATCCTGTCCTCGCTCGAGGAGGGCGAGGTGCTGTTCCTCGACGAGATCCACCGCCTCGCGCGTCCCGCGGAGGAGCTGCTGTACGTGGCGATGGAGGACTTCCGCGTCGACGTGGTCGTGGGCAAGGGCGCGGGGGCCAGCGCCATCCCGCTGTCGCTGCCGCCGTTCACGGTGGTGGGCGCGACCACGCGCGCCGGCCTGCTGCCCGCGCCGCTGCGGGACCGGTTCGGCTTCACGGGCCACCTCGACTTCTACGCCGACGACGAGCTCGAGCGGGTGCTGCTGAGGTCTGCCGGGCTGCTGGGTGTGCCGCTCGCGCACGACGCCGCCGCGGAGATCGCGTCGCGCTCCCGCGGGACGCCGCGCATCGCGAACCGGTTGCTGCGCCGGGTGCGGGACTGGGCGCAGGTGCGCGGGGACGGCACCCTCTCCCTCGACGCGGCCCGCGCCGCCCTCGAGGTGTACGAGGTGGACGTGCGCGGGCTCGACCGCCTCGACCGGGCGGTGCTCACCGCGCTGTGCACCCGGTTCGGGGGCGGCCCGGTCGGCCTGACGACGCTCGCGGTGGCCGTCGGGGAGGAGCCGGAGACGGTCGAGACCGTCGCCGAGCCGTTCCTGGTCCGCGAGGGCCTGATCGGCCGGACCCCGCGCGGCCGGGTCGCGACGCCCGACGCCTGGGCGCACCTCGGGCTCGCGGCGCCGGCGCCCACGGACACGCTGTTCGGCTGAGCGGGGAACCCGCCGGCGCCCCCGCTCGTTAGGTGCCCGGGACCGTGGCGCCTAGACTGCGGCCGACGTCAGACGCGATCAGGAGCTGTTTCTCCGTGGACTACTCGTTTCTCCTCATCCTCGCCATCGGGCTCGGGGCGATGTTCCTGCTGTCCTCCCGGCAGCGGAAGGCCCAGCGCCAGCAGCTGAGCTTCCGGGACAACCTGCAGCCGGGCCAGGAGGTCATGACCGGCTCGGGCATGTACGGCACCGTGGTCGAGGTCGAGGACGACGTCGTGACGCTCGAGTCGACCCCGGGCAACCGGTCGCGCTGGATCAAGGCCGCGATCGCCCGCCTGGTCGAGCCGCCGGTCGAGGAGGACGAGGTCGAGGACGAGGACGACGCCGAGTGGCGCGACGAGCCCGGCGCCGTGCCGCCGGGCCTCATCGACGTGCCGGACGACCTGTCCTCGCTGCAGCCGCCGCGCGACGACGAGGGCCCGGACGGCCGCAAGAAGCCGCAGCAGTAGTCGAGGGGCCGGGCCACCGGGCCGGCCGCCCACCACCCGTACCGCCCGCAGCCCGCGGGCGGTACGCGCACGAGAGAAGACGATCCGTTGGCCCCACCCACCCGCCGCCGGCACCCGGCGCGCACCCTGATCACGCTCGCCGTCCTGACCGTCGCGGTCTTCGCCACGATCTTCGCGGGCACGCGCCTCTCCGACGCCACGTGGACGCCGAAGCTCGCGCTCGACCTCGAGGGCGGCACGCAGCTGATCCTCGCGCCGGTCGCCGAGGACGAGTCGCAGGTCACGCAGGAGACCATCAACCAGGCGATCCAGGTGATCCGGCAGCGCGTCGACTCCTCGGGTGTCGCCGAGGCGGAGATCACGAGCCAGGGCGGGTCCAACATCGTCGTGGCCCTGCCGGGCCGGCCGAGCGAGGAGACGCTCGACCTGGTGCGCACGTCCGCCCAGATGGAGTTCCGGCCGGTCCTGACGTACGCCGGCCCGCAGCCGACCGCCGCCGCGACGGCCGACCCGTCGGCGGCCCCGACGGACGGCGCCACGGCGGCCGCGGACGACGCGGCGGCCGACGACGCGGCGGCCGGCAGCGACGCCGAGGAGCCGTCGGACGAGCCGACCAAGGACGCCCCGGACTCCCCGAGCGACGCCGAGTACTACATCACCCCGGCCGTGCAGGCGCGGTTCGACGAGCTCGACTGCACCGACCCCGCGAACCTCACGGGCGGCAAGTCCGGTGACGCGGACAAGGCGCTCGTCACCTGCGACCCTGACGGGACGCTGAAGTACATCCTCGGGCCGGTGGAGATCCAGGGCTCGAGCATCGCGAACGCGTCCTCGGGTCTGCGGGTCAACCAGAACGGCACCGTCACGAACGAGTGGGTCGTCGACCTCGAGTTCGACGGGCAGGGGACCAAGGAGTTCGCGGCCGTCACGGAGCGGCTGCAGGGCCTGACCTCGCCGCAGAACCAGTTCGGCATCGTGCTCGACGGCCTGGTGATCTCGGCGCCGTCCCTCGACCCCGGCGTCGTCATCTCGGACGGCAAGGCGCAGATCTCGGGCTCGTTCACCCGCGACACCGCGACGGGCCTGGCGAACCAGCTGAAGTTCGGCGCGCTGCCCCTCACGTTCGAGGTGCAGAGCCAGGAGCAGATCTCCGCGACGCTCGGCTCCGAGCAGCTCGAGAAGGGCCTCATCGCGGGCCTCATCGGCCTGCTGCTCGTGGTCGTGTACTCGCTGTTCCAGTACCGCGCCCTCGGCCTGGTGACCGTCGCCTCGCTGGTGATCGCGGCGGTCCTGACCTACGGCGTCATCACGCTGCTGTCGTGGACGCAGGGGTACCGCCTGTCGCTGCCCGGCGTCGCCGGCCTGATCGTGGCGATCGGCATCACGGCGGACTCGTTCATCGTGTACTTCGAGCGCATCCGCGACGAGCTGCGCGAGGGCCGCACCCTCGTGGCGGCGGTCGACCGCGGGTGGGAGCGCGCGCGGCGGACCATCCTGGCGTCCGACGCCGTGAACTTCCTGGCCGCCGTGGTGCTCTACTTCCTCGCGGTCGGCTCGGTGCGCGGCTTCGCGTTCACGCTCGGGCTGACGACGCTGCTCGACCTGCTCATCGTCTTCACGTTCACCCACCCGGTGATGCTGCTCATCGCGAAGACGCGGTTCTTCGCGAGCGGCCACCGGTTCTCCGGGCTCGACCCGCGCCGCCTCGGCGCCCCGGACCAGTCCCGGTACGTGGGCCGCGGCCGGGTGGCGCGCGGTCCGCGCACCGAGCCCGCGCCCGACGCCGGCACCCCGGACGCCGAGCGGGCCGGGCTGACCCGCCCGGCCGCCACCTCGACGCTCGTGGCCACTCCCACGGCCCCCGGCGGCACGATCGCCGAGCGGCGGGCGGCCGCCCGCGCCGCCCAGCAGGCGGCGCAGGACGCGCAGGCGGGTGACGCCCCGCCGGACGCGCCGCCGCAGGACAGCCCGGGCGACACCGGCCCCGCCGGGCAGGGCGACGCACGACGGACCGAGGGGAGCGACGCCTGATGGCCGTCAACTTCGCCCAGTGGGGCAACGACCTGTACACCGGCCGCCGCTCGTACGACATCGTCGGGCGCCGCCGCGTGTGGTTCACGATCTCCGCGGTCCTGGTGCTCCTGTCGGCCGTGTTCCTGGTCAAGCCGGGGCTGCAGCCCGGCATCGAGTTCCGGGGCGGGTCCGAGTTCACGGTCTCGAACGCCGCGACGTCCGACCAGCAGCCCGCGATGGACGCGGTCGCCGAGGTCGCGCCGGAGGAGGTGCCCCGTGTCACGAACGTCGGGTCGTCGTCCATCCGGATCCAGACGACCGAGCTGACCAACGACCAGGTCGACCAGGTCCGCACCGCTCTCGAGGAGGCGTACGGCGTCACGGAGGACGACGTCGCGAGCTCGTTCATCGGCCCGACGTGGGGCAAGGACGTGTCGCAGAAGGCCGCGATCAGCCTCGTGGTCTTCCTCGTGCTCGTCGCGCTGGTGCTGACGGTCTACTTCCGCAACTGGCGGATGGCGGTCGCGGCGATCATCGCGCTGTTCCACGACCTGATCGTGACGGTCGGCGTGTACGCCGCCGTCGGATGGGAGGTCACGCCGGCCACCGTGATCGGGTTCCTCACGATCCTCGCGTACTCGATCTACGACACCGTCGTGGTCTTCGACAAGGTGCGCGAGAACACCACCGGCGTGCTCGACCAGACCCGCGCGACCTACGCCGAGCGCGCGAACCTGGCCGTGAACCAGACGCTGGTCCGGTCGATCAACACCTCCGTCGTGGCGCTGCTGCCGGTCGCGGGCATCCTGTTCATCGGGGCGTTCGTGCTCGGTGCCGGCACCCTGCGGGACATCGCGCTGGCGCTGTTCGTCGGCATGATCGTCGGGGCGTTCTCGTCGGTGTTCCTCGCGACGCCGCTGGAGGTCGCCCTGCGGGTGCGCGAGCAGCCGATCCGCGAGCACACCGCGAAGGTGCTGGCCGCCCGCGCCCGCGCGGCCGGTGCGACCGAGGCCCCCGGCACGGAGGGTGCGCCGGTCGCCGTGGCCCGCGCGACCGGTCAGGTCCGCCCCGGCGGGCACCAGGGTCCCGCCGCCCAGCCCCGCAGGAAGGGACGCCGATGACCGGCCGCCCGCAGGACGCCGTGACGCTGACGGGCCAGGCGCTGGTGGACCGGGTCGACGCGCTGGTGCGCGACGTCCCCGACTACCCGACGCCCGGGGTCGTGTTCAAGGACATCACCCCGCTGCTGGCGGACGGCCCGGCGTTCGCCGCGGTCGTCCAGGAGATGGCCGCCCGCGCGCCCGGCCCGGTCGACCTGGTGGCCGGCATGGAGGCCCGGGGCTTCATCCTCGCGGCACCCGTCGCCGCCGCGCTGGGCGCCGGGTTCCTGCCGGTGCGCAAGGCCGGCAAGCTGCCCGGGCCGACCGCCCGCCGCGACTACTCCCTGGAGTACGGCGCGGCGTCGGTCGAGCTGCACCCGTTCACGGTGCCCGCCGGGTCCCGCGTGCTCGTCGTCGACGACGTGCTGGCGACCGGCGGCACGGCCGCGGCGACCGTCGAGCTGCTGCACGAGTGCGGCGCCGAGGTGGTGGGGCTGTCGTTCCTCCTGGACCTCACGTTCCTCCCGGGGCGGTCGCGGCTGGCGGGTCACCACGTGGACGCGCTGCTCGCCGTGGGCTGACGAGCGGCAGCACCGCGCCGACGCCGTAGAATCGTGCGGATAGGCGGCTCGGCCGAGGCGACCCCCGGCCGGGCGGTGGCACGAGACCGGGACGCCACCACGGCACCGGCGGACGCCGGCTGCGACCGGCACGGGAGGCGCGCATGGCGGACCAGGCACGGACGTCGGTCCCGGACGCACGGCCGGAGGCACCCCCGAGCACGGGGTCCACCAGCCGCGTGCGCTCGCGCCTGGCCCGGTTCGGGCAGGGTCGTGCCGTCGGCCAGTCGCCGGTCATCGAGCCGCTGCTGCAGGCGGTGCGGACCAACCACCCGAAGGCGGACCTCGCGCTGCTGGAGCGCGCGTACGCCACGGCGGAGGCCGCGCACCGGGGGCAGCTGCGCAAGAGCGGCGACCCCTACATCACGCACCCGGTCGCGGTCGCGACGATCCTCGCCGAGCTCGGCATGACGCCGCCGACGCTCGCCGCCGCGCTGCTGCACGACACGGTCGAGGACACCTCGTACTCCCTCGAGCAGCTGCGCGCCGAGTACGGCCCCGAGATCGCGATGCTGGTCGACGGGGTCACGAAGCTCGACAAGGTCACGTACGGCGACGCGGCGCAGGCCGAGACCGTGCGCAAGATGGTCGTCGCGATGTCGCGCGACATCCGGGTGCTGGTCATCAAGCTCGCCGACCGGCTGCACAACGCCCGCACGTGGAAGTTCGTCCCGGCCGCCTCCGCGGAGAAGAAGGCCCGCGAGACGCTCGAGATCTACGCCCCGCTCGCGCACCGGCTGGGCATGAACACGATCAAGTGGGAGCTCGAGGACCTCTCGTTCCAGACGCTGTACCCCAAGGTCTACGACGAGATCGTCCACCTGGTCGCGGAGCGGGCCCCGGCGCGCGAGGAGTACCTGGCCGTCGTCCGGGAGCAGGTCGGGGCCGACCTGCGCAGCGCGAAGATCCGCGCGACCGTGACCGGCCGGCCGAAGCACTACTACTCGATCTACCAGAAGATGATCGTGCGGGGCCGCGACTTCGCCGACATCTACGACCTGGTGGGCGTGCGCGTCCTGGTCGACACGGTGCGGGACTGCTACGCGGCGCTCGGCGCGCTGCACGCGCGGTGGAACCCGGTGCCGGGCCGGTTCAAGGACTACATCGCGATGCCGAAGTTCAACCTGTACCAGTCGCTGCACACCACGGTGATCGGCCCGGGCGGCAAGCCGGTGGAGATCCAGATCCGCACGCACGACATGCACCGCCGGGCGGAGTACGGCGTCGCCGCGCACTGGAAGTACAAGGAGAACGCCAAGAACGCCGGCGGCACGGACACCGACGGCAACGACATGGCGTGGCTCCGCCAGCTGGTGGACTGGCAGAAGGAGACGGCCGACCCGTCGGAGTTCCTCGACTCGCTGCGGTTCGAGATCGCGGACGGCGAGGTCTACGTCTTCACGCCCAAGGGTGACGTCATGTCGCTGCCCGCCGGCGCGACGCCGGTGGACTTCGCGTACGCCGTGCACACGGAGGTCGGGCACCGCACGATGGGCGCCCGCGTCAACGGCCGGCTCGTGCCGCTCGACTCCACGCTGGAGAACGGCGACGTCGTCGAGGTCTTCACGTCGAAGTCGGAGACCGCCGGCCCGTCCCGCGACTGGCTGGGCTTCGTCACCAGCCCCCGCGCGCGCAACAAGATCCGCCAGTGGTTCACCAAGGAGCGGCGCGAGGAGGCGATCGAGCACGGCAAGGACGCGATCGCGAAGGCGATGCGCAAGCAGAACCTCCCGATCCAGCGCCTGCTGTCCCACGAGTCGCTCGTCACGCTCGCGAACGAGATGCGCTACGCCGACGTCTCCGCGCTGTACGCGGCCATCGGCGAGGGACAGGTCTCCGCGGCGACCGTCGTGCAGCGGCTCGTGCACGCCATGGGCGGGGAGCCGGGTGCCGAGGAGGACATCGCCGAGGTCGCCCGACCGGGCCAGACCGCGCGGCGCGTCCGGACCGGCGACCCGGGCGTCGTGGTCAAGGGCGTGGAGGACATCTGGGTCAAGCTCGCCAAGTGCTGCACGCCGGTGCCGGGCGACGACATCATCGGGTTCGTCACCCGCGGCCAGGGCGTCAGCGTCCACCGGTCCGACTGCATCAACGTGGCCCAGCTCCGCATGCAGCCCGAGCGCATGGTCGAGGTCGAGTGGAGCCAGGGGAGCAGCGCGCTGTTCCTCGTGCAGATCCAGGTGGAGGCGCTCGACCGCAACCGCCTGCTGTCGGACGTGACCCGGGTGCTGTCCGACCACCACGTGAACATCCTGTCCGCGTCGGTGTCCACCTCCCGCGACCGGGTCGCGCAGTCCCGGTTCGTGTTCGAGATGGCCGAGCCGTCGCACCTCGCCTCGGTGCTCGCCGCGGTGCGGAAGGTGGAGGGCGTGTTCGACGTCTACCGCATCACCGGCGCCAAGGCGGAGCAGCCGGCCGTCGACGCCTGACCCGGGAGCGACCCGGCGGCGGTCGCGCGGACGACCTCGCCCAGCAGCGCCAGCCCGCGGTCGACCCCGCGGTGGCCCGACGCGGCGGCGAGCCGGGTCCTGAGCCGTGCGGCGTCCACCCCCGCGCGCAGCAGCCCCGGCAGCAGCGCGTGGACCACGTCCGGGGCGTCCCGGCGCAGCAGGTCGACGGCGGTCCGCGCCGGCGACGTGACCAGGACGCCGCCGAGCCGGACGACGTCCCGCGGCCCGAGCGCGGCGCCGTCCACCACCACGGCGCGCGGCGGCGGCGGGCCGCCGAGGTGGACCCAGGCGGCGGCGACCCGCGCCACGACGTCCCGGCGGGCGACCTCCGGCGCGAGCGCGGCGGCGCGCAGGGCCGGCGTCTCCGCGACGCCCCGCGGGAGCGCCACGTCGCCGCGCAGCCGCACGAGGTCGCCGTCGCGCAGCAGCACCTGCCACGCCACGTCGCCCAGGTCGGCCCGGCTCACCGGCCCCGGCGCAGCGGCGAGCGCGGCGGGGTGGACGAGGCGGGCGGGGCCTGGCGCGGCGGGGCCG
>JACXUT010000026.1 GCA_014763765.1 Micrococcales bacterium | reverse complement strand
GCCGCCCATGCCACCGGCGTCCGGAGCGGCCGGCGCGGCCTTCTCCGGCTTGTCGGCGACGACCGCCTCCGTGGTGAGGAACAGCGCCGCGATGGACGCCGCGTTCTGCAGCGCGGAGCGGGTGACCTTGACCGGGTCGTTGACGCCCGCGGCCAGCAGGTCCTCGTACACGCCGGTCGCGGCGTTCAGGCCCTGGCCGGACGGGAGGTTGCGCACCTTCTCCGCCACGACGCCGCCCTCGAGGCCCGCGTTGACCGCGATCTGCTTGAGCGGGGCGTCGATCGCGACCTTCACGATGTTCGCGCCGGTCGCCTCGTCACCGGTGAGCTCGAGCTTCTCGAACGCGACGGCACCGGCCTGGATGAGCGCCACGCCACCACCGGCGACGATGCCCTCCTCGACGGCCGCCTTGGCGTTGCGCACGGCGTCCTCGATGCGGTGCTTGCGCTCCTTGAGCTCGACCTCGGTCGCCGCACCGGCCTTGATGACGGCCACGCCGCCGGCCAGCTTGGCGAGGCGCTCCTGGAGCTTCTCGCGGTCGTAGTCCGAGTCGGAGTTGTCGATCTCCGCGCGGATCTGGTTCACGCGACCGGCGATCTGCGCGGCGTCGCCGGCACCCTCGACGATCGTGGTCTCGTCCTTGGTCACGACGATCTTGCGCGCGGTGCCGAGGACCTCGAGGCCGACGGTGTCGAGCTTGAGGCCGACGGTCTCGGACACGACCTGGCCGCCCGTGAGGATGGCCATGTCCTGCAGCATCGCCTTGCGGCGGTCGCCGAAGCCCGGGGCCTTGACGGCGACGGACTTGAAGGTGCCGCGGATCTTGTTGACGACGAGCGTGGCCAGGGCCTCGCCCTCGACGTCCTCGGCGACGATGAACAGCGGCTTGCCGGACTGGATGACCTTCTCCAGCAGCGGCAGCAGGTCCTTGACGTTCGAGATCTTCGACTCGACGAGCAGCACGTAGGCGTCCTCGAGGACGGCCTCCTGGCGCTCCGGGTCGGTCACGAAGTACGCCGACAGGAAGCCCTTGTCGAAGCGCATGCCCTCCGTGAGCTCGAGCTCCAGGCCGAGGGCGTTGGACTCCTCGACCGTGATGACGCCCTCCTTGCCGACCTTGTCGAGCGCCTCGGCGATGAGCTCGCCGATCGCGCTGTCGCCGGCCGAGATGGACGCCGTGGCGGCGATCTCGTCCTTGGTCTCGATCTCCTTCGCCTGCTCCAGCAGGGCGGCGGTGACGGCCTCGACGGCCTGCTCGATGCCGCGCTTGAGGGCGATGGGGTTCGCGCCGGCCGCGACGTTGCGCAGGCCCTCGCGCACCAGCGCCTGGGCGAGCACGGTGGCGGTGGTGGTGCCGTCACCCGCGACGTCGTCGGTCTTCTTGGCGACCTCCTTGACGAGCTCCGCGCCGATCTTCTCGAACGGGTCCTCGAGCTCGATCTCCTTGGCGATGGAGACACCGTCGTTGGTGATCGTGGGGGCGCCCCACTTCTTGTCCAGGACGACGTTGCGGCCCTTGGGGCCGAGGGTGACCTTGACGGTGTCGGCGAGGGTGTTCAGACCCCGCTCGATGCCGCGACGGGCCTCCTCGTTGAAGGCAATGATCTTGGCCATGGGGCTATCGATCCTTCACTCTGGCTCGTGGTTCGGCCGGTCGGTGCCCGCGACGGACGGTCGCTCCGGCCCGTCGGTCATGTCCCGTCGGGCGGTGCGACCTCACCGGGTCGGCCTGGGTTGTCATTCTGTCACTCTCGACCCGAGAGTGCTAACACCAATGGTTAGCACTCGACCTTGGTGAGTGCAAGGCGCTCCGCCCTCGGCGGACGCGTCCGGGCCGGTAGCCTGCCGCGCATGCCCGCTCGCCGCACCACCGCCGTCGTGCTGCTGGCCGCGCTGGGCACGGGACTCGTGGCGTGGGGCGCGTCGGGGCCGCGCGACGCGTCGCTGCCGCTCTACGCGCAGGGCGCGGCCCTCGACGCCACCGGCGCCGTGGTGGACGTCCCGGTCGGGTCACCGGCGGCGCTGCACGACGGCACCCGCGTGCTGGACGTCCCGGGCACGCGCGCGGACGACGCGCTCGCGGAGGAGCAGCGGGCGTGGCTCGCCGCCGGCACGCTGCCCGGCGGGGCGGACGGGCCGTACGCGGACATGGTCGCCGACGCGCTGCTGGACCTGCACACCCTGGTGCTGCCCGACGGCGCGGCCGTTGCCGCGTGGACGGACCGGTGGCGCTACGTGTGGCCCCGCGACGCCGCTTTCGTCGCGGTGGCGCTCGCCCGCACGGGGCACGGCGACGACGCGCTCGACGTGCTGGGGTTCCTCGACCGGGTGCAGGCGCCCGACGGCTCGTTCGAGGCGCGGTACCTGCCGGACGGGTCGGGGCCGCCGGACGCCCGCACCCCGCAGACCGACGGCACGGGCTGGGCGCTGTGGGCGGCCGGCGAGGTGGTCGACGCCCAGCCCGCGGACCGGCGCCGGGCGGTGGCCGAGCGGCTCCGCGGGCTCGTGACGCGGTCCGCCGCCGGCGCGGTCGCGCTCACCGCCGACGACGGCCTGCCGCCCGCCTCCCCGGACTACTGGGAGGTCGCGGAGGACGAGCTGACCCTCGGGACGGTCGCGCCGCTGCTCGCGGGCCTCGAGTCGGCACCGGCGCTCCTGGAGCTGCTCGGCGAGGACGGGGCCGCGGCCGCCGCCCGGGAGGCCGCCGGGCGCACCCGGGACGCCGTCGAGCGGGAGTTCGGCAACGACACCGCGTACGGCCGGTACGCCGGGGGCAGCGTCGCGGACGCCGCGAGCGCGTTCGTCCTGCCGCCGTTCCAGCCGGAGCCGCTGACCGGGGCGCTCGACGCGTGGCAGGCCTCGGCGGAGGCGATGGCGCGTCCCGCGGGCGGCCTCGCGCCCGGCGCGGCGTGGAAGCGCGACGGCATCTCCTGGACGCCGCAGACCTCGCTCTACGCCCTGGTGGCCGCGGAGAACGGCCGGCCGGACGAGGCGCGGGCCCGGCTGGACTGGCTCGACGCCCACCGGACGACGCTCGGCGCGCTGCCGGAGAAGGTGCTCGCGGACGGCTCACCCGCGGCGGTCGCCCCGCTGGCGTGGACCGCGGCGTGCGTGGTGCTGGCCGTCGGCGCGCTGGACGGCTGACCCGGCGCGCCGACGGCCGGGGCTCTCAGAGCGGGCGCACCTGCTCGGCCTGGGGGCCCTTGGTGCCCTGGCCGACCTCGAAGTCCACCGACTGACCCTCCTCGAGGGTCCGGTAGCCGTTCGTCTGGATGGCGCTGAAGTGGACGAACAGGTCCTGGCCGCCGTCGGCCGGGGTGATGAACCCGTAGCCCTTCTCGGCGTTGAACCACTTGACGGTTCCCTGCGGCATGCGGTGCTCCTGATGACGACGTGACCGGTCGCCGACGGCCCCCGTCCCCCGGCGGGCCGGCGGGCAGGCACCGCGACGCGCCGAGCGTAGCCGCGCCCCCTCACGGGCGGAAGAGGCGGCCGGACCTTCAGCCCGCGAAGTCGGCCAGCAGGAGCACGACGACGCCCTGGTCCGCGACCTCGGCCGACTCGACCACGTTCGTCAGGCCGAGCGTGGCCGCGACCTGCTGCGCGGTGACCGCGAGGTCGGCGTTCGCGTAGAACACCGTGGAGGCGGTGCTCCCGCCGGCGTTGCCGTTCCCGGCCGTGACGTCGGTGAAGCCGGCGCCCTCGAGCTGCTCCGCGGCACCGCCGGCGAGCCCGCTGATGTTCGCGGCGTTGAGCACGCGGACCGGCACGGACAGGTCGGGGGCGGGCGGCGGGACCTCCTCGACCGGGGCGTCCCCGGTCTCCTCCGGCGCCGGGGCGCCGCCCGTGTCGTCCGGGCTCGCGGCGGGGCCGGACGACGAGGGGGGCGCCGAGGCGTTCGTGTCGTCGCCCCCGCCGATCACGGGCAGCTTGCCGTCCCAGGACGCGGCCCACAGCACGGCCGACACCGTCAGGGCCGGTACGACCACGACCACCGCGACGAACGGCCACCACCGGCTCCACCAGCTCCGGGGTGCACGGTGCACGCCGATCGGTGCGTCCTGCGCCGGACCGGCGTCGAACTCGTCCTCCGGGAAGCGGGAGCTGGCCTTGGTCACGGCGGACAGGCTAACGGCTCAGCCTGGCGGGACGGTCCAGCACGCCGCGCGGGTCAGGCGTCGGCGCCGAGGCGACGGGCGGACCGCGCCCGCTGCCGGGTGGACCGCATGCGCCGGAGCCGCTTGACGAGCATCGGGTCGTGCGCGAGGGCGGCCGGCGAGTCGATCAGCGCGTTGAGCACCTGGTAGTACCGGGTGGCCGACATGTCGAACAGCTCGCGGATGGCCTGCTCCTTGGCGCCGGCGTACTTCCACCACTGCCGCTCGAACGCCAGCACCTGCTGGTCGCGCTCGCTGAGCCCGTCGGCGTCGGCGCCGCCGTCGACCGCGACGAGGGCGGGCCGGGCGGCCGTGCCGAGGTCGAGCCCCGCCGTCGCGTCCATCCGTGCCCTCCCGTGCCTGCCGCCATCCGGTCCGCCGCCCATCGTACGGCCGGAATGACACGGCTGTCATTCGTCGCGGGGGCCACGGGGCGGTCCGCTAGCGTGGGTCGCCGTGAGCCCCGCCGCACCGCTGTCCGAGCTCGTCGCCGCCGACTGGGCCGCCGCGCTCGCCCCGGTCGAGGACCGGGTGCACGCCGCCGGGGAGTTCCTGCGGGCCGAGGTCGCCGCCGGGCGGGGCTACCTGCCCGCCGGGCCGGACGTGCTGCGCGCCTTCACCCGGCCGCTCGCGGACGTGCGCGTGCTGGTGGTCGGCCAGGACCCCTACCCGACCCCCGGCCACCCGATGGGGCTGTCGTTCTCCGTGCAGCCGCACGTCCGGCCGCTGCCGCGGTCGCTCGCCAACATCTTCACCGAGCTGCAGGCCGACCTCGGGGTCCCCGCGCCCACCACCGGGGACCTGTCCCCGTGGGCGGACCGCGGCGTCATGATGCTCAACCGGGTGCTGACGGTGCGCCCCGGCGAGCCCGCCTCGCACCGCGGCAGGGGCTGGGAGGCCGTGACCGACCGCGCGATCGCGGCGCTCGTCGAGCGGGGCGGACCGCTGGTCGCCGTGCTGTGGGGCCGCGACGCGCAGTCGCTGCGACCCGCGCTCGGGGACGTGCCCGTCGTGGCCAGCGCCCACCCGAGCCCCCTGTCCGCGAGCCGCGGGTTCTTCGGCTCCCGGCCGTTCTCCCGCGTGAACGCGCTGCTCGCCGAGCTGGGGGCGGACCCCGTCGACTGGTCGCTGCCCTGAGACGACCGGCCCGCGGCCGCGGCCGGCGTCGGAACCTCTGACACACCCGGGCCGCCGGGGGCACACTGCGGGGGTGAGGACGCACGACAGCAGGGGACCCGCACGCACCACCGGCCAGCAGCCCGCGGCCGGCGCCGACCCGGCCCACGACGGCGCACCGCCGCGCTGGGAGCGCTACGTCGCGATCGGCGACTCGTTCACCGAGGGCCTGTGGGACACGCCCGAGGGCGAGGACGGCCCCGTGCGCGGCTGGGCCGACGTGCTCGCCGGCCTGCTGTCCGACCGGCGGCGCGCGGCCGGGCTCCCGGCGCTGCGCTACGCCAACCTCGCGGTGCGCGGCCGGCTGCTGCGCCCGATCGTCGCCGAGCAGCTGCCACGGGCGCTGGAGCTCGGCCCGGACCTGGTCAGCCTCGTCGGCGGCGGGAACGACATCCTGCGCCCGGGCGCCGACCCGGACCGCCTGGCGCGGGACCTGGAGCGGGCGGTCGCGCTCGTCCGGAGCACCGGCGCGGACGTCCTGCTCGCCACCGGCTTCGACTCCTCGGGGTCCCCGCTGGTCTCCACGACGCGTCCGCGGGTCGGCGTGTTCAACGCCCACCTGTGGTCGATCGCGCGCCGCCACGGCGCGCACGTGCTGGACCTGTGGGGCATGCGGCACCTGCGCGACCTGCGGATGTGGGCGCCGGACCGGATCCACCTGACCACGGAGTCCCACGCCCGGGTCGCCCAGGGCGCGCTCGCCGCCCTGGGCATCGAGCCGGACGACCCGGCGTGGGACGAGCCGCTGGCCCCGCTGCCGCGCCTCCCCCGCGCGCAGCAGGCGCGCCTCGACGCCCGCTGGGTGCGGCTGTACGCCTACCCGTGGGCGACCCGGCGGCTGCGCGGCCGGTCGTCGGGCGACACCCGCGCCGCGAAGCTCCCGGCGCTCACGGAGCTCTGAGCGCGGCCCTCAGCCGACGGCCGGGGTGTCCGTCACGAGGGCCAGCGACACGCCGGCGACGTCCTCGGCGGGCACCACGGCGCCGTCGAGCGCCACGACCGTGCTCGGGGCGGTCACCGGCGTGCGTGCCTCGGCGAGCGCCCGGTCGCCGGTGCCCCGCAGCGTGAGCGCGACCTCCCGGCCCGCGCAGCCGTCCGGGACGCCCGACAGCGAGGCCCGCGTCACCGCGTAGCCACCGAGCGCCGCGTCGTAGTCGACGTCGTACCCGACGCTGATCCGGCTCACGACGCACGCCCCCGGCGGGGCGGCCTCCCCGCCGTCCCACGTCATCGCGCGCGCCATCGAGACCGCCAGCCCGGCACACCCGAGCCACGCCAGGGTGACCCCTGCCGCGCGACGTGCGCGGACGTGCTCGTGCGCCATGGGCGCCCCCTCCGTGGACCCTGCCCGGTCGATCCGTCGACCTGACGGGCCCATCGTCCGCCCGGCGCCGCCGTTGAGCACGCCGGGGCACGGTCCACCCCATCGGGGGACGCCGGGGTCAGCGGCTGCCGGCGCAGATGCCGAAGGTCTGGGGCACGTCGTCGCGGATGCCGAGGGCGCTCCAACCCTGCCGGGGCGTGACGCGGTAGACGGTCCCGCCGAGCGGCGCCACCGACAGCTCGCCCGTGCTGGTGCGGATCCTCGAGGTGTCGAGCGCCCGCCCGGACGCCGCGAAGAACGTCTGCAGCGGCTCGAGGTCCACGTCGGCGCGCCAGCCCGCGAAGAACTGCGGCGTGCCCGTCACCCGGACGGTCGTGGTGAAGCAGGCGTCGTAGGCGCTGCCGGTCACCGCGGTAGAGGTCTGGCTGTACGTCAGCGCGGGGTCGTACGCCGGGGCGGGCAGGCGGTAGTGGCAGATCTCCACCTCGAACGACTGCCCCGCCTGCAGCACGGCCGCGCCGGGCATGCCACCGGAGGCCACGCCCCCCACCTGCACCACGCCGTCGACGGGGCGCGGGTCGAGCACCTTCGCCCAGTAGGGGGTGTGCACCTCGAAGCCCGAGCCGTCGGCGACGCCGTTGAACGGCCGCTGGTCCAGGTGCAGGTCGATCCGCCAGGTCGTGCCCGCGTCCCCCGAGACCGGCACCACGACGCACGCCTGCGTGCCGGACTGCGGCAGCACCGTCCAGCGCAGCGGGCCGAACACCGTCCCGGGGCCGGGCGTGACGGGGCCGGACGGGCCCGCCTGGGGCGCGGCCCAGGTGACGGGGACGCCCCACGTGCCGACCGTGAGCGCGACGCCCGCGACCCGCGAGGCGGCGTACGCGGGGACCGTCACGGTGGTGGTGTCGGCGGCGGCCAGGGTCACGGAGGCGTCGGACGCGGCGAGCGGGGTGCCGTCCGCCGTGTGCAGCCGCAGCGTGGCCTGCTGGCCGCGGCAGGCCGCGGGGACGCCCGACAGCACCACGGTGGTGAGCGTGCCCGACGCGCCGCCCGTGCCCGCCGCGAGCGCCGCGGTGGTGCAGGGCGCCGCGGCGGCGGTGGTCAGCCCGCCGGAGGACAGCAGCAGGCGGGCGGCGCTGGCCGGCGTGAGGAGCAGCAGCACGAGCAGGCCGGCGGTCGCGGCGACGACGGCGGCGGCCCGGCGACGGGTCACGGGGCGCGCTCCGGCGCGGCGCCCGGCACCGGCGCGGCATCCGGCACCGGCGCGGCATCCGGCCCCGGCGCGGCATCGGCATCGGCCTGCGCCTCGGGGCGTCCCGGCCACAGCAGCACGCCCGCGGCCACGACGAGCAGCGACGCCCACGCCCAGGGGTCCAGGAGCAGGGACGCGACGCGGCCGACCCCGGGCAGGTGGAGGCGGGCGATGCCGAGCACGTCCTCCTGGTGCGGCCGCCACGGGTCGGTGAAGCCGTTGTTGTCGCCCTGGATCGACCAGCCGGCGTCCGCGTCGCCGCCGACGACCCGGTGGATGATCCGCCCGTCGACGCCGGGCGGGGTGTAGACGACGACGTCCCCGGGCTCCGGGACCCCGCACCGGGACACGACGAGGTCGCCGGTGCGGTACGTGGGCTCCATCGAGTGGCCGGAGACGATGGTCAGCGTGGTGCAGCCGCCGAGCGTGCTCGGCCAGCCGAACCAGAGCAGCAGCCCCACGACGCCGGCGGTGAGCAGCCAGCCGGCGGCGGAGCGGGCGCGCCCGGGCACGCCGGAGGGCCGGCGCGGGGCAGACGTGCTGCCCGCGCCGGCCCGGTCGGCGTGCTCGCCGGGCACGACGGGTCCGGCGTCAGCCCGCGATGACGGCCGCGACGCCCTTGACGTCGGCAGCCTTCGGGGAGCCGGTGACCGTCAGGGTGACGGTGCCGCCGCCCGTGGGCACCGTGGCCTGGGCCCGGCCGAGGGACGCGCCCGCGGTCGTGGCGGCCGGGTCCGCGTCGAGCAGCTCGACGCTGACGGTCTGGCCCGCGCAGGTGTCGGCGACGTCGGTCAGCGTCACGCCGCTGACGGTGTAGCCCTTGGCGGCCACCGAGAAGGTGTTGGTGAAGCCGACCTTGACGCCGTTCGTGTCGCAGGACGCGACGACGGTGGTGCCGGCGCCCAGGGAGCCGGCGTTGAGGGTGAGCTGGGCGGCGGACGCCAGGCCGAGCCCGGCGACGCCGAGCGCGACGACGGTGACGGCGACGACCTTGCGGCGGCCGGTGCGGCGGACGGGGGTGGGACCGGCGGTGCGGCGGGACATGGGACTCCTCGCGGACGACGGCTCGCCAGGGCGAGGCGCGGCCGTGGAGCCGGGGGACGGACGCGCCTTCCGGCGCACCGAGGTCCCCCTGGCCCGCGCGCGCCGGCGGCCGAACGGTAGGGCCTGCGGCTGCGTGGTCGTGCACCCGTTTGGGTGGCAGCACCCCCGCCGTGGTACGTCAATTGCGAATTTGCACCAGATAGCCCCACAAACCGGACATATCGGGCGGGTGAACTTCGGTCGCGACGCTGGTCAGCGCGCCGCGGTGCGCAGAGATTCCACCGGAAGGCGGGCGACCACCTGGGTGCCGTTCCCCGGGACGGATGTCACCCGGAGGTCGCCCCCGGCCAGACGCAGGCGGTCGCCGAGCCGAGCCGTCCCGGAGGCGGGCACGGACCCCGGCACGAAGCCGACGCCGTCGTCCGCCACGCGCACCTCCAGGGCGTCCCCGACCACCGCGACCCGCACGTCGACCACCGCCGCGTGCCCGTGCCGCAGCGCGTTCGTGACGCCCTCCTCGACCACGCGCACCGCGAGCAGCCGCTCGGACCGGGTCAGACGCGGGTCCGCCGGGTCGTCGAGCACCCGCACCTCGTCCGCGACGCCGAACCGGGTGTTGACCGTCGTCGGGATCCGCCCGAGCAGGGCGCGGACCGCCGGGACCATGCCGACCTCGAGCTGGTCCGGGTAGAGCATGCGCGAGGTCGAGCGCACGTCCGTCTCCCGCACCAGCTCGATCTGCTCGCGCACCTCCCCCAGCAGCTCGAGGTCCTCCGGCTCCGCGCGGCCCGACAGCCGGTCGCGCAGCCGGTCGAGCCGCGCGACCACGAGCACGAGGCGCTGCTGCATGCTGCCGTGCAGCCCCTCCGCCACCTCCCGGCGGACACGCACCTCCTCGTACTGCAGCGCCTGGAGCGCGAGCTCGATCTGCAGGCGGCTCTCCGCCGCGGCCGCGACCTGGGTCCGCAGCCGGCGCTGCGACAGCATGGCGGCCAGGCCCATGAACCCCGCGATCCACGCCACGACCGCCCCGCTGACGACCTCCGCGAGCACGACCGAGCGCGCGGGGTGGGGGTAGATGCCCAGCGTGACCTGCACGCCGAACCGGACGCCGGCCGCGGCCACCCCGGCGGCGAGCACCCCGAGCACCACCAGGGTCGTGGGACGACGCGGACGCGCCACCCCCACCACGACCAGCAGGACGAGCATGCCGACCACCGCCGTCAGGTTCGCCGCGATCCGCAGCAGCACCGGCACGGACCCGCCCTGGTTGCCGTAGACCCACGCGGTCTGCGCCGCGGCACCGACCGCGAACACCGACATGACGGTGCCGGCGGCCAGCAGCAGCGTCCGCCGGTCGGCCCGCGCCGCTGCCGGGTCGTCCGCCGTCGCTGCGGGCATGTGCACTCCCCCATCCGTGGGACCGTTCGCGCGCCGACCCGGCGTCCGCGGGTCACATTGACCATACTGTCCGAGATGTCCGATCCCACATCCACCCAGGTCCGCGTGGTCGTCGTGGAGGACCAGCCGCTGTTCCGGTCGATGCTGGAGCTCACGCTGGGAGCCGCCGACGACGTGCGCGTGGTGGCCTCCGTCGGCACGGTCAGCGAGGGAGCCGCGGCCCTGCGGCCCGGTGCCGCCGACGTGGCCGTGCTCGACATCGACCTGCCCGACGGCAACGGCATCGCGCTCGGCGTCACGCTGCGGCGCCGGCAGCCGGACCTCGGCATCCTGCTGCTGTCGGCGCACGACGCCATGGACCTGCTGCTCGACCTGCCCCCGGACGTCGCCAGCGGGTGGTCCTACCTGTCCAAGACGTCCTCCACGAGCGCGCAGACCCTGGTCGCGGCCATCCGGGCCACCGCGGCGGGCCGCACCACGCTGGACCCGGCGCTGCTCGACCGGATGGCGCCGCGCGCCGGGTCGACGGTCGCCCGGCTGACCGACCGGCAGTACGCCGTGCTGCGGCTGCTGGCGCAGGGGCTGTCCAACGCCGGGATCGGCGAGGCGCTGCGCATCACCGAGAAGTCGGTCCAGAACCACATCAACGGCATCTACGGGACCCTCGGGATCGACGTGGACCCCGGCCGCAACCCCCGCGTCACGGCGGCGCTCCGGCTCCTGGAGGAGACCGGCCGCGCGTCCTGACGCGCCGCACGACCACGGGTGGCCCCGGCGCCCCGAGATGCCTGGCATCCGTTCGGGTGAGAGTTCCCCACCGCGCCGCGGCGTGGGTTACAGTAGGCACGCCCTCGGTCGCCTGCCCCCTGCGCGGCCGAGGGCTTCTTCATGCCCGGGCCCCGCCCGCGCCGTACCCGGGCCCTGCCCGCGCCGTACCCGGGCCCTGCCCGCGCCGGTCCCGCGCCCGACCCCGGCGGCCGGCCCCGCCCTCAGAGCACCAGCCGCTCCAGCAGCGGGAACTCGTCGTACGGCTGGTCCCAGTCCCCGAAGTGGCCGTCGTCCCGCACCACGAGCGTGCCGCCGAGCCGGTCCAGCAGCGCCCGACCCTGCGTCGCGTCGCAGCCGTACGGGTCCCGCACGGAGTTCACGAACACCAGGTCGCCCGCGTGCGCGCGGATGCGGTCCCAGTCGTAGGTGTCCTGCAGGACGGGCTCGTCGGCGTCGTTCGGCGGCGTCGCGTACCCGGCGACCAGGACGGCCTGCGCCACGCGCGCGGGGGCGTGCTCGAGCACGGCGAGCAGCAGCGCCGCCCCGCCGGAGTGGCCGACCAGCACGGTGTCCCCGTCCAGCGGGTGCGCGGCCAGGAACCGGGGCAGCGTCTCGGCGACGGGCTCGACGTTGAGGCGCGGCAGGTGCGGGCGCTCCACGGCGTACCCGCGCGCGGTGAGCCGGTCCGCCAGCCACGGGTACCAGACGTTGTCCGGGTGGCCGCCGGTGCCGTGGACGACGATCGCGCGGCGCGCCACGGCGCTCAGCCCCGCCCCGGCGCGGCGGCGACGGCGCGCCGGGGTCCCTCGGCGGCCCCGCGCTGCGCGACCGCGGCGGCCACGTCCTCGTCCGCGTCGAGCAGCTCGAGCAGGCGCGGCGCGAGGCCGGGTGCGGACCCGACGACGGCCGACACGACCCACCACGCCTGCTGCGGCAGCCGGACCGGCACCAGCCCGGCGGCCTGCGGCTTGGCGGCCACGTGCTGCGGCACGAGCGCGATCCCGAGCCCGCGGTCGACGAGGTCCAGCAGCGTGTGGATGTCGTTGACCGTGCAGCGCACGTGCCGGGCGACCCCGCGGGCCGCGCACACCGCGTCGTTGAGCGACCGCACGCCCCAGCTCGGCTGGAAGTCGATGAAGTCGTGCCCGGACAGCGCCTCCCAGTCCGCCTTCGAGGCGGCGCTCAGCGGGTGCCCGGGCGGGCACAGCAGCACGACCTCCCGGCGCCCGAGCTCCACGGGCCGCACGCCCGCGAGGTGCTCCTGCGTGGCGACGAACGCGACGTCGAGCTCGCCCGCGCGCACCGCGGCGACCAGCTCGTGCGAGCCGGCCTGCGTGAACGCGATGTCCACCTGCGGGTAGCGCCGGCGGAACCGCTCGAGCAGCGGCGGCACGTCCACCACGCCGAGGCACTGCTCGGCGCCGAGCCGCAGCGTGCCGCTCAGCTCGTGGGTGGCGCGGACGACGGCGTCCCGCCCGGCCGCCGCCTGGTCCAGGACCGCCCGCGCGTACGGCAGCAGCGCGAGGCCCGCCTCGGTCGGCGCGACCCGGCGCGTGGTGCGCGCGAACAGCCGGGTGCCCAGCTCGTCCTCGAGCGCCCGGATCGCGGCGGACAGCCCGGACTGCGAGACTCCGCAGAGCGCGGCGGCGCGCGTGAACTGCTCCTCCTCCGCCAGCGCGACGACGTACTCCATCTGCCGCAGGTCCACCATCGGCCTCGCTTCTGAATCCCATGAGTCCCAGTCGTTGGACTTGTGGAGCCAGCGTACCTACGGTCGAGGCACGACCCCGACGACGTGAGGTGGACACGTGCAGCAGCGCACCCTCGGCAACCGCACCGTGAGCGCGATCGGACTCGGCGGCATGCCGATGTCGATCGAAGGACGACCCGACCGCTCCCGGTCCCTGGCCACCATCCACGCGGCGCTCGACGCCGGCGTGACCCTGATCGACACGGCCGACTCGTACCACCTGCACGCCGGGGAGGTGGGCCACAACGAGGAGCTCATCGCCGAGGCGCTGCGCACCTACGGCGGCAGCACCGAGGACGTGCTGGTCGCCACGAAGGCCGGGCACCTGCGTCCCGGTGACGGCACCTGGACGCAGGACGGCCGGCCCGAGCACGTCAAGGCCGGGGCGAAGGCGTCCGCGCGGCGCCTGGGCGTCGAGGCCATCGGGCTGTTCCAGTTCCACCGGCCCGACCCGCAGGTGCCGTACGCCGACTCCGTGGGCGCGCTCGCCGAGCTGCTCGACGAGGGCGTGATCCTGCAGGCCGGCATCTCCAACGCCACGGTCGCGCAGATCGACGAGGCGCAGCAGGTGCTCGGCGGCCGGCTCGTGTCGGTGCAGAACCAGTTCTCGCCGGCGTTCCGGTCCAGCCTCGACGAGCTGCGGCACTGCGCCGACCTCGGCATCGCGTTCCTGCCGTGGTCCCCGCTCGGCGGCATCACGCGGTCCGGCGAGCTCGGCGAGCGCCACGCGGCGTTCCGCGAGGTCGCCGACGCCCACGACGTCAGCCCGCAGCAGGTCGCCCTGGCGTGGGAGCTCGCGCTCGCGCCGGTCGTCATCCCGATCCCCGGGGCCTCCCGGCCCGAGAGCATCACCGACTCGGTGCGCGCCGCCGACCTGGTGCTCGACGCCGACGAGCTCGCGCGGCTCTCCGCCTGACCCCCCGCACCACCGTCCCGAGAGGCACCCCGTGAAGACCTTCACCCTGCCCGGCACCGACATCGAGGCACCCAACGTCGTGCTCGGCCTCATGCGGATCGCCGAGAAGTCCGACGACGAGATCCGCGAGCTCGTGCGCACCGGCCGCGACGCCGGCACCACGTTCCTCGACCACGCCGACGTCTACGGCCGCGAGCTGCACGAGTGCGAGGCGCGGTTCGCCCAGGCGCTCGCCCTCACGCCGTCCGAGCGCGACGAGTACACGATCCAGACCAAGTGCGGCATCGTCCGCGAGGGCCCGTACTTCGACTTCTCGTACGAGCACATCCTCGAGTCCGTCGAGGGCTCGCTGCGCGCCCTGCGCACCGACCACATCGACGTGCTGCTGCTGCACCGCCCCGACGCGCTCGTCGAGCCCGACGAGGTCGCCCGTGCGTTCGACGAGCTCGAGGCCGCCGGCAAGGTGCGGGCGTTCGGCGTCTCCAACCACACGCCCCGGCAGATCGACCTGCTGCGCCGCTCCGTCCGGCAGCCGATCGTCGCCAACCAGCTGCAGCTGTCGATCACCCACGCGGCGATCGTCACGCAGGGCCTCGCGGCCAACATGGTCGGCGCCGAGCAGTCCGTCACCCGCGACGCCGGCGGCATCCTCGACTACTGCCGCCTGAACGACATCACCGTGCAGGCGTGGTCGCCGTTCCAGGCCGGGTTCTTCACCGGCACGTTCCTGGACAACCCCGAGTTCGCCGAGCTGAACCAGGTGATCGGCGAGCTGGCCGCCGTCTACGACGTGCCGCCGATCGCGATCGCCACCGCGTGGATCACCCGGCACCCGGCCCGCATGCAGGTCGTGCTCGGCACCACGACGCCCGAGCGCGTCGCCGGAGCCGCCCAGGGCTCGGACCTGCCCCTGACCCGCGCGCAGTGGTACGCCCTGACCCGCGCGGCGGGCCACATCGTCCCCTGACGCCGGCCCGCCCGGCTCGACCCCCGCGAGGTCGTCACCTCGGCACGAGGTCGTCAGGTCCGCCTGACGACCTCGTCCGCACGTGACGACCTCGCGCGCACGTCGGGGTCAGCGCTCGGCGTGCACGAGCCGCGCGAGGCGCTGCCGTCGCAGGCCGTCCGGCCGGGCGCCCCCGCCCTCCGGCCAGAACCCGGGCGGGACCGCGTCGCCCTCGTCGACCGCCTCGACGGCTCCCCAGCTGGCGGCCCCGAGCAGCGCGGCGACCTCCTCCGCGGTCGCCGAGGAGCGCCACGGCTCCCCCGACCCGCCCGCGACGGCCACCAGCGCCGCGGCGTACGCCCGGCCGGCGTCGTCCCGCTCGCCGGGCGGCAGCACGTGGTCCAGCACCACGTGCGAGCCGGGCGCCCACAGCCCCGGCCGGTCCAGCACCCGCCGGACCACCTCGCGCGGCAGGTACATGGTCGTGCCGAGCCACACGACGCTCGCCGGACGTCCGGGGTCGAACCCCGCTCCGACGAGCGCGTCGGTCAGGCCGTCCCCCGCGAGGTCCGCGCCGACGGGCCGGCCGACGTCGGGGATCCCCGCGGCCGCCAGCAGCGTCGCCCGCCACGCGAGGACACCCGGCAGGTCGACCAGCCACGCGGTGCGATCCGGCCCGAGGCGGTGCGCCGCGGTGTCCAGGCCGGCGCCGAGCACGACGACCTGCGCGGTGCCAGCGGCGCGGACGTGGTCCTCGGCGAACCGGCTGCGCACCACCGCCGAGAGCCGGGCGGCGGCGAGAACGGGTTCGCGCGGGGCGCCTCGCTGGTAGTCGAGCGGCCCGGGCGAGCCGGCGGCGACGCACAGCAGGGGCGCCTGCTCGTCGACGAGCAGCGGAGGGCCGTCGTCCACGAGGGGGTGCGCCGCGCGGGCGGCGGCGGACATGAGGGCGGTGGGGCTGGGAGCGAGAGGTGCTGTCACTTCAACCATTTACCACGACCGGCTGCCCGGGGCGAGGAGGCGCGCCGTGGGCCGGCCTCATCGCACCGGCTCGGAGCCCCCTGTCGGATTCGAACCGACGACCTGCTGTTTACAAGACAGTAGGTGAGGCTAGAATCGGGTCATGCGCGGAAGCCTCCTACCTACCGAAACGCCAGGTCAGAGCCCCTGTGCACACACCTTCGACCATCCGCACGGAAACCCCGTACTGTCCGCCCGGATGTGTGACACGATGTGTGCACCAGGAGGATGCGATGCCGAAGACGCGTGACCACGGACAGGGCGGGCTCTACAAGATCACCCGCAAGACCAGGCTGGCAGACGGGACCGAGCGCACGCACACCATGTGGCGGGGTGTGATCGACCTCGACCCGGACCCCATCACGGGCAAGCGTCGGCAGAAGTACGTGCACGCCAAGACCCAGCGCGCCGCCAAGGAGAAGCTCGAGGAGGTCCAGCAGGAGATCCGCGAGCACGGCTCCCCGCTCGACAAGACCACCACCGTCGCCGACTGGGCGCGCACGTGGATCGACGACGTCAAGAAGCCGCACGTCGACCCGAAGACTCTCGCGTCCTACCAGGGCTCGGTGAACCACATCATCAGCGGACTCGGTCGCAAGCGTGTGTCGGCACTCAAGCCGTCGGACGTCCGTGATCTACGTGAGCACGTCATCGGCAAGGGGCTCTCGACCTCCTCGGCCCGCCAGGCGCACATGGTGTTGCGCATGATGCTCGACGACGCCGTCTCCGAGCGCCTGGCTCCCCGGAACGTCGCGCAGGACGTGAAACTGCCCAGCCGCTCCGTCGTCGAGCGCGGGGCCATCCCGACCCCGCAGGCGCTCGCGATCCTGCGCACGGCCGCCACGATGGATAACTCCGCCGGCTCGCGTTGGTGGTTCAAGCTGCTCGGCGGCCCGCGGCAGGGCGAGATCCTCGGCGCGACGATCGACGACCTCGACCTCAAGGCCGGGCTCTACCGCGTGAACTGGAAGCTCGAGGAGCTCGCGCGCGAGCACGGATGCCCGGCCGACGATCCGTGCGGGTTCTCCCGGGGAGCCGCCTGCCCGCAGGCGCGGTGGAAGATCCCCGACGGGTTCGAGAAGCGCCAGATCGCCGGGCGCCTCCACCTGACCCGCCCGAAGTCCAAGACCGGGCGCGTGGTCCCGCTCATCCCCCAGCTCGTCGAGGCGATCCGCCGGTGGCTGGACGCGACGAGCGACTGGCCGAACCCGCACGGGCTCATCTGGCGCAAGGAGGACGGCTCGCCGATCCTGCCGTCCGAGGACGCCCAGGAGTGGCGCGACCTACTGCTGGCTGCTGGCGTCATCGACAAGACGCAGACGGCCCCCGGAACCTCCACGATCACCGGGCACTGGGCCCGCCACACCACCGTGACCGTCCTCGCATCGCTCGGCGTCGACTTCCAGATCATCGGCGAGATCGTCGGGCACAGCAGCGCCCAGGTCACCGAGATCTACCGGCACACCCAGGCCGCCGAGAAGATGGCCGCGATGGAGGCACTGGGCAACGTGTGGTCCAAGGCGATCGGGCCGGCCCCTAAGAAGGGCAAGAAGAAGGCGGCTAAGCGCTCCGCCGCATCCTCTGCCGCGCCCGCACTGCCCGCAGCCGACTGACGACCTGCGGCGCGTGCGCGATGGCCTCCGGCCGATCGATAAGCGCCGCGACGACCTGGTAGTAGCGGACGGGCGTGAGCCCTAGCGCATCGCGCACGTGCTGCTCCTTCGTCGCCTGGTGTCGCCAGTGCCGGGACTCGATGTCGAGCACGGTCCGGGCCTGGGCGTCGAGGGTGCTCACTCGCCCACCACCCGCAGGTGCCGACGAACGACCCCCACGCGAGCGAGGTACGCGTGCCGCCAGAGCTGCACCATCTGCACCGTGACGTTGAGCTCCCGGGCGAGCGCGTGGTCGCTGCACCCGACGAGTGCCTCAGCCTCCGCGAACGCCTCGGGCGTGATGAGCAGCCGGGCGGCGTAGGTGTACGCCTGGCGCTCGTCCCGCTCGCGGTCGTGCCGCTCGGTCCAGTCATGCCCGTGCGCGAAGTGGCCGCATTCGTGCGCGAGGGCGATGCGCTGCACGGGCAGTGGCCGGCGGTCGTTGATGACCACCAGCCCGCTGCTGTGCACCTCACCGTGTCGGCGCCCGAGGTCACGGAACTTCACGCGCAGGCCAAGGCCTGCCGCGTGCTCTAGCAGGTCTTCCACCGGCCCCTCCTACGGCTGCTCTTCATGCCCCTCGATCTCGGCTTCGAGGTTCTCGTCGTCGAGAGCAGCAAGTGTGTAGTCACCCACTGACACGTCAGGCGCCGGGCTCCCCCCGGCGCGCGTACTGGAGGCGGGATCGGGCTGGGCATCGGTGCTCTCCTTCTTGAGTTCCATTACGCGCTGCTGCGCGATTTGAGTCTGTGCCGCTTCCCCTGCGATCAAGCGCCGGGTGAGCTCGGCCAGCAGGTCGTCGGTTCGCACGAGCCCTAGAGCCGACGGGGGCTGG
The DNA here is from genome assembly GCA_014763765.1 of Micrococcales bacterium. Taxonomy (GTDB): domain Bacteria; phylum Actinomycetota; class Actinomycetes; order Actinomycetales; family Cellulomonadaceae; genus Cellulomonas. Next base: position 8,779 of record JACXUT010000026.1, on the reverse strand, counting down.
CCCGCTCCCATACGAGAGGGGTGGCGGAGGCGGGACGCGGTCGACTCGCGGACGATGTCGGCCACCTGTCGTTCGCCGACGGCTACGAGCTCGTCAGACGTGACCCCCACGGCCATGGCCATGCGCGCGGTCGTCGCCGGCGGCGTGGTAACAGGTGCGCGTGCACCCTGAGCCAACTGCTGGTAGCCCTTCGCGATCTGCCGCCAGCGCCCTTCGCTCAGATCCGCTGCCTTCGCCGCCTCGCGGATCGACATCCCTCTTTGCTTCCGGCGCTGCTCGATCAGACGAGCGGCACGGGTTGGTTCGAACTCGTCCATGCCGCTGAGCGTGGCACGCGAACCGCTGCGAAGGCGAACTTCGCACCGTACGCAGGTCTTCGCACTTACACGGTTGTAGTTATCGAACAGCGCAGGTCAGCGGCCATTTCGCGCGCACTTCGCGCGTAGGGCTTGACCTACGCACTCCTACGCACTACCTTCGTGGACATGACGCAGACGCCCGACATCTGGTGGGAACTGCGGGTGATCCGTGAGAAGGACGGGCACTCGCTGACCTCCCTCGCCAAGGCCGCAGACATGTCCCTCGGCTACCTCTCTGACCTCGAGAACGGCCGCCGCTGGCCGAACGCGGTGGTGACCAAGAAGCTCGCCGTCGCGCTCAACGTCCCCGTGAGCGTCCTGGAGAAGCCGCGGATGGTTGAGGTGCCGGCATGACCGTCCTCGACTTCCCCGCCACCGCGACGTCGCCCTTCGACGCCATCAAGCAGGTTCGAGCCGACGGCTCCGAGTTCTGGTCGGCCCGGGACCTCATGACCGCATCCGGCTACGACCGCTGGGAGAACTTCTCCGCGGTCGTGACCCGCGCCGCCATCTCGGCCGCCAACCAGGGGTACGTGGCCGCCGATCACTTTCGTGACGCCGCGAAAGTGATGCCGGGCGGCCGCTGGGGTGAGCAGACCGTCACCGACGTCGAGCTGTCCCGGCTCGCCGCGTACCTGGTCTTCCAGAACGGCGACCCGCGCAAGCCGGAGATCGCGGCCGCGCAGGGCTACTTCGCCGTCCGCACCCGCGAGGCCGAGGTCACGGCGGCCCTGGACCCCTCCACCGGAGCTGGTGCGCTCGCCCTCGCCGAGCGCTACCTGGACGCCGCCCGTGCACTGGTCGCCGCCGAGCAGCGCGTGAAGGCGCTGGAAGGCCCGGCCGCTCAGGCCGAGACGTTCCGGCAGGCCGAGGGCAAGCGGACGGTGGGTGACCTCGCGAACGACTTCAAGGTCTACGCCGCGTCCCGGTTCCCTGGCGTGAAGGTGCTCCACCAGGACGTCCGTGACCACGCTGGCCGGCTGGACATCGTCATCCGCGGCAACACGGTCCGGGCCAACCAGCCGACCGCTCGCGCGATCGAGGCCGGATGGGCGGTCCCGCACCGGTCGACGCACGAGACGAACACCCGCGGCACGCAGACCACGGTCACCACGCACCTGACCCCGAAGGGTGAGGCCCGCCTCTGGGACGGCCTCATCGCCTACATCCACGAGCACGGCTCGCTCGCCATCGCCAAGGAGGTCGCCCGGTGAAGCTCTACACGGTCGAGATCGTCGACTACCCGCGCGACGGGGAGGGCGGCTTCTGGACCTCCCGCGATGCCATCGACATGGAGTGGGTCCCCGACGGCTGGCTCACCGACCCGGAGCAGCGGGCGGAGTGGATCGCCCGTCACGGCGACGACCGGTTCTTCTGGCCGAGGACCGGCGTCGTGTACAAGTCGCGGTCCGCCGCGCAGGCCCGGGCCGACCTCATCGCCTCGTACGGCGCCAAGGCGGTCGTGCTGGTAGCGGAGCCGCAGTGGAAGTCGCTCGCGGACGCGAAGGCGGAGCGCGAGACGGCGCGCCGGCAGAAGCGCATCGCCGACCTGCGCGAGCGCATCGCCGCCCTCGAGGAGGCGTCGTGACCGCCCGCACCCTCTACCCGCCGATCCTCTTCTCCACCGAGGACGCGGCTGAGTACATCGGCATCAAGAGCACGAAGTTCAACGAGATGCAGGCCAAGGGCCGGGTCATCCCCAAGGACTTCGACGGCAAGCGGATGTATCTCCGCGACGACCTCGACGCGTTCGCCCGCAGCCTCCCCGACTGGGAGAAGCGCGGCACGACCGCCTAGCGGCCACGGCTGCTGCTGGTAGCCGACATCTCCCCACATACAGCGAGGGCCCGCACCCGATTCCCACCAGACGCGGACCCTCACCGATCACCAGAAGGGTACGACACGACATGGACACGACGCAGACGGCGCCCGGCCACATGAAGGCGGTCGAGCACGGCGTCCACGAGGGCATCAGGTGGGCGGTCGTCGAGGCACCGATGTACGGGGCACTCAACGGATACGTCCAGGTTCCCCAGGACCACCCGTGGCACGCGCTCGACTACGACGCCCCCGAGCTCTCCGGCGTTGTGGTTCACGGCGGACTGACCTTCGCCGACCGAAGCGGGTGGATCGGCTTCGACACCCTGCACTCCGGAGATTCCTGGCCTGGATCCCCGGACTACAACCGGCAGTCGAAGTGGAGCCGGCACTGGGACAAGGACCAGGTCGTCGCCGAGGCGAAGTCCCTGGCGGGTCAGGTCGCAGCAGCAGCAGGATCGCTGGGCGACGTGGCATCCCGCGAGGCCCTGGACGCCGATGCGCGGCGGGTCATCGACCGGGCAGCAGAGGCGGCGATCTCGCGCGGCGTGGACCGTGTCGCCGCCCTCGCCTCCCTCGCCCGTCAGGCCGAGGCCGCGCTCGACGAGGTGTCCCGGTGACCGCCATGGATCGTCAGGTGGCGGACACGGCGTCGCGGATGGTCACGCCGGCGGATGTCGCACTGACCGTGGGTGCCTGGCTCGGCGTGGGCGTGTTCGGGCTCCTGTGCGGGCTCGTCAGCTTCGTGGCGGTGACCGGACGATGAGTCTGCACGCGAGCGAGCGCGAGACCACCGTCACCGCGACCGACGCTGACGACACGGTGCGCATCTGGACCGCGCAGCGCCGGTACATCGGCCGCCTCCGCCGCCACCCCGCGTTCACCGAGGTCGGCACCGGCGTCCACGATGGCTCCGAGTGGGCTGAGTTCACCATTCCTGCTGACCAGTGGAACCCGGCGACCGGGGCCAAGCGCAAGAGCACTCTCACAGACGAGCAGAAGCGGGCTGCCGCTCAGCGACTCGCCGCGTCCCGGGGTGTGTCGTGACTGCCCGGGCGCGTGTCCGTTCCGTGCTGCTGCGTGTGGTGGATGTCCTGTGCCCCGCGCCCGCCGACATGGGACTCCCCGAGCCGGACGACTCCCTGGCCGTGTTCACGGACGCGGACTTCCTGGGCCTGACCGCCTACCTCGACTTCGCGCCGGACCGCCCGCACGAGGGCACCGCAGCAGAACGCACCGGAGGTGTGCGATGACCGCGCCCGCCACCGACGCGGCCCCGCATGAGCCGCTGATCTGCCTCGGCACACACCGGTGCGCCTGCGTGTGCGACCACTGCTGGGCGAACCACGACGACAAGTGGGGGTGGCTGTGACCACCCACCCGGACGCGTGGCGCTGCCCGCACACCACCACCCACACCTGCCCCGCCTGCGCGGGAATCACCAAGGAGAAGCGATGAGCAGTTACCGGATCTTCTTCACGCAGGTCGTATCGACCAGCGTGGAGGTCGAGGCTGACGACCTCAACGACGCCATCGACAAGGCATACGAGAGCGGCGACCTGCCCTCGAGTAACTTCCTCTGCGCTCACTGCTCGGGCTGGGGTCAGGGGTACAGCATTGACACCGGCGAATGGGAGGCCGATGAGAAGGCCTACATGGTCGATGGCGAGTCTGTCGAGGTGCCCCGATGACCGCCGTCGACGCGTGGCTCGACGCCGCACAGGCGAGGGCCGACGCCGCCACCGGGGAGGCGCTCGCGAGCGTGCTCGCGGCGTTCCAGGAGTGCGTGCGATGGGAGAAGGACGGAACCGAGGTCGCCGTGCCGGTCGCCGATCTCCGGATCGCCGCTCGCGCTCTCGCAGCCAGCCGCACAGACCTGCCCGCCGCTCTCGCCGCACTCCGGGCAGTGCAGTACATCGCCGCGAAGGACATCGCTCGGCAGCCGGACGACTGGGCTGACGACATCGCACTGACCATGGTTCTCGACCTCGACTCGCGCGCCGCTGCGGCACGCCAGTACCTGACCGCCATCGCCACCGCCCTGGGGGTGAGCGAGCCGTGACCATGCACACGTACCCGGACGGTGTCGTGTCGTCCTACCCCGACACCCTCGACCAGGATGACGACTCGCGTGTCACCGGCGAGATCCCACCCACGCTCCCCACCCGACCATCCCTCCTCGACCAGCTCGCCGGCCAGGCACACATGAACGGCCTCGCCCGTGAGTTCGTGGACCAGTACGTCGTCTGCTGGTGCGAGGACGGCACCCACCCGGTGCACGAGTTCCACCAGCGGAAGGTCTGGCACGACGGCGACTACGCGTACCTGACCGCGTGGCACGACCGGTACGACGCCGCACAAGTCGACCAGACCTGCGCCGCCGGAACATCACACATCGTCCACCGGCGCGAACTCCGCATCAGCAACGTGCAGGAGGTACAGCCGTGAGCAAGAGCACAGAGGACCGCAGGTACCTTCTGCACCCCGACAACCCATCTGGCCCGTACTACCAGGTGGTCCAGCGCGACTCCGGATGGCAGTGGCTCTGGATCGAGGCGGGCGAGGCCGAGGACGCCGGCCCCGTCGTCGAAACCCGAGCAGACGCGCTCTGGGCAGCTGCACAGGATGCCGAGGACACCATCGACGACGACTCCGGGTCCGGGCGCCGACTCGCGAACCGTCTCCGTCTCGCTGCTCGGGCGGTGCGCTCATGACCGCCATGTCCGGCCTCTCCACCGAGATCCGCGCGCGCCTATCGCGCCTGCAGAAGGACGCGTCCCGGTGCAGGGGGAACTCGCTCCCGAACTCCACCGAGCGCCAGGCCTCGTCCGCCCTGACGGACCTCGTCGCGCAAGTCCGCGCCGCAGGGGTGCCGCGCCACGAGATCGCCGAAGCCCTCGGTGTCACGCCGGCGGCAGTCACCCAGCGGCTGCGCGCACACGGGTACCTCAAGACCCCGCCGTCGCTCTCCCCCTTCGAAGCGCGGCTCGGGAACTACGCCCTCACCCACTGCAAGCGCGGGCACGAGTTCACGCCCGACAACACCCGCGTGCGACGCAGCGGCGGACGTGACTGCCGGGCCTGCGACCGAGCGCGCTACGCACAACGACGGGGAGCACAGCGATGACCGCCATGTCGCACGGCGAGTTCGTGGCCGCGCTCAACCGGCTCAACGACCAGTACCCCACCGCACTCGACCTCCCCACATGGGTGCTCGGCGAATGCGACACCTGCGGCGAAGACACCAACGTCCGCGCCACCAACCACGGACTCCAGTGCCAGGACTGCGCCGACACCGACCCCGAACCCTACGACTTCGCCGACTGCTACGAGGTCCCCGACAACGGATGGGGATGGTGACAGTGAACCGCCCGCAGCAGCCCAAGCCGCGAGTCCGCACCTGCAACGCGTGCCACTCCGCGAACTGCCGACCCCACTGCCCCGCCCCAAAGCACTGCGCCTGGATCAACTGCAACGACTGCGGCCAGGCCAGCGACAACTACGGGCACCACATCGACTACCGGAAGGTCTGACCCGTGGCACTCCACGTCTACAACGACCTCGTCCAGGGCTCGGACGAGTGGCTCGCGGCACGCCGCGGCATCGTCACCGCCTCCGTCGTCGGACAGCTCATCACGCCGTCGACCATCAAGCCGGCGAACAACGACAAGTCCCGCGCCCTCACCACCCTCCTCGTCGCCGAACGCATCACCGGCTGGACCGACCCCGTCTACGTCTCCGACGACATGATGCGCGGCACCCTCGACGAACCCATCGCCCGCGCCATCTACGCCGAGCACTACGCACCCGTCGACCAGGTCGGGTTCATGGTCCGCGAAGAGGACGGCTGGCGGCTCGGCTACTCCCCCGACGGGCTCGTCGGCGACGACGGCCTCATCGAGATCAAGTCCCGCCGCGCCAAGACCCAGCTCACCACCATCCTCCGCGACGAAGTACCCGCCGAGAACATGGCCCAGATCCAGGCCGGGCTCCTCGTCTCCGGGCGGAAGTGGTGCGACTACGTGTCGTTCTGCGGAGGCATGCCGCTCTACGTGCGGCGCGTGCACCGCGACCAGCGCTGGTTCGACGCCATCGAGGACGCCGTCACCGCCTTCGAAACCACCGCAGCCGAGATGGTCGACCGATACACGACGGCGATCACCGGCCGACCAGCCACCGAACGCATCAACCACTTCCAGGAAGCGAGCCTCTGACGTGGATATCTCCTCCATGCTCGTCGGCAAGTCCGACCAGCTCGACAACGTCGACCTCCTGTCTGGCCCCCGCGACTTCACCATCACCGACGTCAGCCGCGGCAACGCCGAACAGCCCCTCAGCATCACTCTCGCCGAGTTCCCCAGGCCCTGGCGCCCCGGCCTCACGATGCGCCGCCTCCTCGCCGCCATCTGGGGGCCCGACGCCTCCGTGTACGTCGGCCGGCGCGTGCGCCTGTACCGCGACGAGAACGTCTCATTCGGCAACGACAAGACCGGCGGGACGCGGCTGAGTCACGCCAGCCACCTCGACAAGCGCGTGACCGTGTCCCTGCCGAAGTCCAAGGGGAAGTTCGCCGCCTACACCGTCGAACCCATCCCCGACGTCGCCCCGGCGCCCTCCGCGACCCTCTCCGGCGACGACATCGCCGCCTCAACCGACGTCGCGTGGCTGCGCGAGCAGTGGAAGAGCGCCGGACCCCAGCAACGCGCACGGATCCAGGAACGCGTCGCAGAACTCACCATGCCGCCCGAAGGAGACGAGCGATGACCACCCACGACCTCAAGACCCAAACCCCGTGGTTCAACCGAGTTGCCGCGGGAGAGAAGCGCGCCGAGATCCGCAAGCACGACCGGGACTTCCAGGTCGGAGACATGGTCCGGCTCATCGAGGTCACCGAGTACGGCAGCCCGCGCACGACCTGGGTGCCGGAGGGGCGCGACGAGCGAGGTCGCTTCACGGCCGGCTACTCCAAGAAGCACGTCGTCACCGCCCGGATCACCCACGTCCTCCCCGGCAAGCAGGCCGACGGGATCGCTGACGACTACTGCCTGCTGAGCATCCAAGTAGTCCAGACGATCGACGCCGCCTGACCGCACCCCCGCGCGCCGGGCTCGGCAACTCCCGCCAAGAAGCCTCCGAGCCCGGCGCCCCATCCTCAGAAGGGAGCCCCGCCATGAGCGGAGCCATGCACACCGTAAACCGACCAGGCGGTGCGCGACCCCGGATCCTCGACCTCTACTCCTGCGCAGGCGGCGCCGGCATGGGCTACCACCGCGCCGGGTTCGACGTCGTCGGCATCGACATCGACCCGCAGCCAAACTACCCGTTCGAGTTCCACCAGGCCGACGCGCGGGACTACCTCGCCGAGCACTGGCGCGAGTTCGACGCGATCCACGCGTCACCGCCATGCCAGGCGCACACCGCCCTCACCAAGGGCAACCGGCAGCGCGACGGATGGACTGACAACCACGTCGACTTCATCCCCGAAACGCGACGGTTGCTGGACGCCACGAGACTTCCCTACGTCCTCGAGAACGTGCAGGGATCGGGCATCCGACGCGACATGACCCTATGCGGGGAGATGTTCGACCTCGCAGTTCTCAGGCACCGGTACTTCGAGCTCGGGCGCTGGTCCGGGACTGCCCCGACGCACCGCCCCCACCGCGGCCGCGTCGCCGGCATGCGTCACGGCGAGTGGTTCGAAGGGCCGTACTTCGCGGTCTACGGCAACGGAGGCGGCAAAGGAACGGTCGCCGAGTGGCAGCAGGCGATGGGCATCGACTGGACCGCTGACCGCCGCGAGCTCGCCGAGGCGATCCCCCCGGCCTACACCGAGCACATCGGACGCCAGCTCATCGCGCACATCACCTCGGAGCGTGCAGCGTGACCGCCCCGTCCGCGTACACGGTCGCCCGCCCGTCCGACGACCGGCAGTCTGAGCCCGCCAACGCGTGGCAGGAAGAAGCACTCTGCCGCGAGGTCGACCCCGAACTGTTCTTCCCCGAGGGCACCGGCGCTGACTGGCGCACACCCCGCCGCATCTGCGCCGCCTGCCCCGTCAAGGGCAAGTGCCTCGACGCGGCGATGCGCGAGGAGACCGGGCAGAGCCTCGCGTCACGCGCCGGCATGCGCGGCGGCATGACCCCGAAGGAACGGTGGACCACGGACCAGCCGAGCCGTGACACCCGCCCCGCCCCGAGCCCAGGCGCGCACTCGTCGTCGCCATGACCCGCGCCGGGAAGTCCGCCCGGGAGATCGCCACCGAGCTCAACATTCAGCCCGCGACGGTCGCCGAGCAGCGCCGCCGCGCACGAGTCGCAGGAGAACTCCAGTGAGCATCGACGCCCGCGGGACGTGGATCGACACCCACCCGCACCTCACCCCGGCGCAGCTCCGACGTGCCGCATCCACGATGGCCGCGGCATCGATCCGCACCGGCCATACCGGCGACCTCCGGGCCGTCCTCACGGCCCTCGGCCTAGCCGACGACGTGCCCGTCATGGCGTGCGGTCACCCGACCCACGCGACCACCCGGGACACGTCCGGGCACAGGCCGCGGTGCAGCATGTGCCGCCCGCCCCGCCAGATCGATCGCACCGCCGTTT